>JBKPDT010000152.1:0-5946 GCA_046728035.1 Candidatus Methylomirabilota bacterium
CCCAGGGACTCAGGGAAAAGGCGGCAGAATTCAAACGAAGCGGCAGCGAGCTCTACGTACCGCCCACGCCCTGACCGCATAGCCGGGGCGGCGGGGGCGCGCTCGCGGCGAATGCTGTACTGAGCAAGCGAGCGCGCTCCCGCCACCCCGGCTGTGCGGTCAGGGGGCCGACGCGTCGGGATCGATGCCGTGCTCCTTCAGCTTCTTCCGCAGGGTATTGCGGTTGATGCCGAGGAGCTGCGCGGCGCGGACCTGGTTCCCCTTGGTCTCGCGCATGACCGCCCGCAGCAGCGGCTTCTCCACGAGGCCGACCATGAGGGCGTGGAGATGGGCCGAGGCATGCCCGCGCATGCCGCGCACGCACTCGTGCATCTTCCGCTCGATGATCTCCTCGAGGGTGGCGTCGGGGGCCACGCCGGCGGCGGCGGACACGGGCCCGATGGGGAGGTGCTCGGGCAGGACCGCGCCCGAGCCGGCCATCACCATGGCGCGCTGGATCACGTTCTCGAGCTCGCGCACGTTGCCCGGCCAGTCGTGCCCCACCAGTCGGTCCATCGCCTCCGGGGCGATGATGCGCTCCCCCAAGGCCTCCGCGTACTTCGCGAGGAAATGCTCGGCGAGGAGTGGGATGTCCTGGCGGCGCTCGCGGAGGGCGGGCAGGGAGAGCGACACCACGTTGAGCCGGTAGAAGAGGTCCTCGCGGAAGCGCCCCTCCTTCATCATGCTCTCGAGGTCGCGGTGGGTGGCGGCGAGCACGCGTACGTCCATGCGGATCAGCTCGTGGCCGCCCACCCGCTCGAAGGCGCGCTCCTGAAGCGCGCGCAGCAGCTTGACCTGTAGCTCGGGGGGCATGTCGCCGATCTCGTCGAAGAAGACGCTGCCGCCGTGCGCGAGCTCGAGCTTGCCCAGGCGCCGCTCCTTGGCGTCGGTGAAGGCGCCCTTCTCGTGGCCGAAGAGCTCGGCCTCGAGCAGGGTGCCCGGGATGGCCGCCGCCGAGATCCCCACGAAGGGCCGCCCCGCCCGCCGGCTGTAGTGGTGGAGCGCGCGCGCGACGACTTCCTTGCCCGTGCCCGACTCGCCCCGGAGCAGCACACTCACGTCGCTCGCGGCGACCCGCCCGATGGTCTTGTAGACCTCCTGCATGGTGGGATGCCGCCCCACCAGCGCGCCGAACTCCCATACCTCCTTGAGACCGTTCTTGAGCGAGGCGACCTCCTGGGTGAGCCGCCGCACGGACAGCGCCCGCTCGGCGAGGAGGAGAGCCTCGTCGATATCGAACGGCTTGGCGAGGTAGTCGTAGGCGCCCTGCTGCATCGCGGCGACGGCCGTCTCCATGGTGCCGTGCGCGGTCATGATGACGACGAGGGCGTCGGGCCGCCGCGCGCGGAGCTGACCCAGGAGCGTGAGCCCGTCGATGCCGGGCATGCGGATGTCGAGGACGACGAGGTCGAAGGCCTGCGCCTCCGCCTCACGGAGCGCGGAGGTGCCGTCCTTCACCGCGGTGACGGTGTAGCCGGCGCCGCGGAAGCCCTTCTCGAGCACCCAGCGGAGCCCGTCCTCGTCGTCGGCGATCAGGATATGGCCGTGGGACACGCTCACCTCGCGATGGGCACGAAGCAGGTCACCGCGGTGCCGCGGCCAGGCTCGCTGGACACCTGGATGGCGCCCCGGTGCTCCTCGAGGATACGGTGGCAGAGGGCCAGCCCGAGCCCGAGCCCCCGTTCCTTGGTGGTGAAGAAGGGCGTGAAGAGCTTGGCGCGCGTCGCCTCGGCGATGCCTTCGCCCTCGTCCACCACCTGCACCTCCGCCATGCTGCGCTGGCCCGAGCCGAGATCCACCTTGGCGAACAACGGGTTGAGGCTGAGGCGGGTGACCAGGGTCAGCCGGCCGCCCCGGGGCATGGCCTCGATGGCGTTGCGCACGAGGTTGTGGATGACCTGGAGCATCCGGTCCTCGTCGGCGAGGATGGGAGGCAGGCTCGGGTCGTAGCGCCGCTGGATCTGCACGCCGCGCTCGCCCGCCATCTCCTCGGACAGGAGAGCCACCCGCTCGAGGAGCTGGTGGATATTGAGCGGGACCGGCCGGAGCGACACCGGCCGGCCCAGGTCGAGCAGCATCTCGATGATCCGGTTCACGCGCCCGACCTCGGTGAGGAGCACCTCGGTGTACTCGCCCCAGCGCGCCTCGTCGCCCAGCTCGCGCTTCAGGAGCTGCACCGCCCCGCGGATGGCGCCCAGCGGATTGCGGATCTCGTGGGCGAGGCCCACCGCGACGCGGCCGACCGCGGCGAGGGTGTCGCCCCGGCGCACCTCGGCCTCGAGCTGGTGCAGCCGCGAGATGTCGCGCACCACCGCCACCGCGGCCTCCACCGCGCCGCCGCGCCCGGCGAGCGGCGCCGTCATCACGCTCACATGAACGGTGCGGCCGTCCGCGCTCTCCACGGTGGCCTCCGACTCGGAGCGGCTCTCGCCGGTGGCGAGCGTGTCGGTGAGGTGCCGCACCAGGGACGTCTCGGGCGGAAAGACCTCCTTGAGGATCCGGCCGGTCACCCGGCGCGCGGAGCGGCCGAGCAGGGCCTCGGCAGCGGGATTCCAGAGGACGATGCGCAGGTCGCCACCGACGCCGACGACGGCGTCGGGGAGCCCCGCCACCAGTGCCTCGTAGTCGAGAGGGGCCGGTGTGCGGGGCCTCATGCCAGCGCCAGGTCCGGAATCGCGTTCATGGTGAGCGGCGCCCGCTCGCCCGCCTCCAGCCGGTCGTGCCCGGCGGCGGCGATCATGGCGGCGTTGTCGGTGCAGAGCGCGCGCGCGGGCACGAACAGCTCCCAGCCGCGCTCGCCACACTCGCCCTGGAAGGCCGCCCGCAGGGCGCCGTTGGCGGCGACGCCCCCGGTGAGGAGAATGCGGCGCACCCCCGCGCGGAGCGCCGCGCGCGCGGTCTTGCGGACCAGCATCTTGACCACGGTGGCCTGGAACGAGGCGGCGACGTCGGCCACCTGGGGCTCGGCGAGCGGGCCGTGACGCGCGACATGCAGCGACACCGCGGTCTTGATCCCGCTGAAGGAGAAATCGGGCGCTCCGTCGCTCATCTGCGCGGTAGGGAAGGCGATGGCGCGCGGGTCGCCGGCGCGGGCGGTGCGCTCGATGATGGGTCCGCCGGGGTAGCCGAGGCCGAGCAGTTTGGCCACCTTGTCGAAGGCCTCCCCGGCGGCGTCGTCGCGCGTCTGCCCGATGCGCTCGTACTGCCGGGGCGCGCGGACGAGGTAGAGGGCGGTGTGCCCCCCGGATACCACCAGGGCGAGGAACGGGTAGGTCGGGGCCGGCTCCTCGAGGAAGGCGGCGTAGATATGCCCTTCCAGATGGTTGACCCCGACGAGAGGAATCCGATGCACCCAGGCGAGCGACTTGGCGACCGAGCAGCCGATCAGGAGCGACCCTACCAGTCCCGGGCCCTGGGTGACGGCGATGCCGCCGAGATCCTCGAGCCGGGCGCCGGCCTGCCCGAGGGCGCCGCGCACCACGGGCAGGATGTCCTCGAGATGGCGGCGCGAGGCCAGCTCGGGAACGACCCCGCCATACGGCCCGTGGATCTTGTCCTGCGAGGCCACCACCTGGCCCAGCACCTTGCGGCCGCCGTCCAGCACGGCGGCTGCCGTCTCGTCGCAGGAGGTCTCGATGCCCAGCACCAGCATGTCGTCGCCCTTCGCCCGCCTACCGCGTCAGCTGCGAGACGGGCACCAGCCGGATGCCCGTGGCTTCCCACTTCGGCACGTACTCCTTGAGCAATCGCAGGGTCAGCGGGTGACCGTGCGCGAGCACGATGGTCTCGCCACGCTCCAGCGCGAGCCGTCCCGCTTCGTCGAGCCGCTCACGCTCCCTCGCCTCGCCCCCGGCCGGATCCACCACGACCTGGCGGCGGCCCGCGCGCACGCCGAGGCCCCGCGCCTCCTCGAATGCCACCGAGTGGTTGCTGGTGAGCGCGTCCACGAAGACGAGCCGGCGCGCGGCCAGCGGCTCGAGCGCCGCACGCATCCGCGCGCGGTCCTCGGTCATTCGCGACCCCATGTGATTGGTCGCGCCGATCGCCGTGGGCAGCGCGGCGAGGTGCGTGGACACGCGGCGCGACAGCTCCGCGGGCGGCATCGCCATCATGAGGGCGCCCGGCCCCGGATCCATCTCGGGGTATCGGTACGGCTCCATGGGAAGATCCAGGAGCACCTCCAGGCCCACCCGGGAGGCCTCCGCCGCGATCCACGCCGAGAGCGGCAGCTCCGGCAGGACGCCGACCGCGATCGGCCGTCCGATCTCGCGGACGAGGTCGAAGACGTCCCGGCGGCTTCCGAGGTCGTCGACGATGACGGCCATGCGGGGTGCGCCCCCCGCCGCGGGTGGGGCCGGCGGCAGCGGGGCCGCGGCGCGGGCGGGTCGGGCTTCCGCGGCGGGTCGGCCCGAGGTCCAGAAAAGGCTCGACAGCCCGTGCCGCGCCTGCCACTGGTCAAGGGCGACGACCGCGACCAGCAGCGCGACGATGAGGCCGGCCAGAGCCTTCCACACTCCGGCCGGCATCGACGCGTCCTATCGAGCTTGGGCCTGCGACCCCGCCGGCGCCGGGCGCGACCGGTCCAGGATGCGCATCGCCTTGAGCAGGTCGAGCGCGCGCTGAAGCTGCGGATCGCGCTTGAGCTCGTCGGCCGGCTTGGTCTCGACCGAGGGGCCGGGCTTGGGGGGAGCGGGCGTGCCCTCCGGCGTGGGCCCGCTGTTCGGCCCGGCCGCCGCCGTCGTCTTCGGGCCCTCGACGATGATGTCGGGGTTGATCCCCTTGCCGTGGATCGACCGGCCCTTGGGCGTGTAGTACTTCGCCGTGGTCAGCCGGAGGCCGGAACCGTCGGACAGCGGAATGATGGTCTGCACCGAGCCCTTGCCGAAGCTCGGCGTGCCGAGCACGATGCCACGGCCCCAGTCCTGCAGCGCACCCGCGACGATCTCCGAGGCGGAGGCGCTGCCCTGATTCACCAGCACCACGATGGGGAAGTCGGTGAAGACGCGCCGGGCGTTCGCCTGGAAGCGCATGTTCTGGGCGCGCACGCGGCCTTCGGTGTAGACGACCAGCTTGCCGGCGTCGAGGAACTTCTCCGACACCTCGACGGCGGAGGTGAGGAGCCCGCCGGGATTGTTGCGCAGGTCGAGCACCAGGCCCTGCATCTTGCCGGTCTTCACGTACTTGTCCAGCACGACTTCCATGTCCTGCGCGGTCTGCTCCTGGAACTGCCGCAGGCGGATGTACTCGATCCCGGGCTCCAGCTCCTGGGTCTTCACCGACTGGACACGGATCTGCTCCCGGGTGATCTCGAAGTCCTTCGGCTCCACCCAGCCCTCGCGCACGACGCTGATGGTGATCTTGGAGCCGGGCTTGCCGCGCATCCGCTTCACCGCATCGGTGAGCTGCATGTCCTTGGTCGAGATGCCCTCGATCTTGATGATGCGATCGCCGGGCTGGATGCCCACGCGGTAGGCGGGCGTACCCTCGATGGGCGCGACCACGGTGAGGATGTCGTCGCGGAGGGTGATCTCGATGCCGAGGCCGCCGAAGCTGCCCGAGGTCTCCACCTGCATCTCGCGGTACATCTCGGGGTCGAGGAACGAGGAGTGCGGGTCGAGGCCGCGCAGGGTGCCCTTGATGGCGTTGTAGATGATGTCTTTCGGCGGCACCTCGTCCACGTACTGGCTCTGGACGATGGAAAGGACCTCGGTGAAGAGCCGAAGGTTTTCGTAGGTCGCCGAGGTGTCCTGGCTCTTGCTCGCGACGCCGCCGCCGAGCGACAGGGTCAGCACGAGCAGGAGAGCCGACACCACCGCCACCTTCTTCACATTCCGCATCGAGCTCATGGTGCGCTCCTCGCTATCCTCTTGGTCTCAGCCATTGGGCGGGGTCTTGAGGCTTGCCCTG
>JBKPDT010000153.1:0-5044 GCA_046728035.1 Candidatus Methylomirabilota bacterium
GGCTTCGCGGTCGGCGCCTTCCTCGGCGCTCATCTTCTCGTCACGGCCTCCTTGACCTTCGGCTATGCGATAGGCGTGGCCAGCCTGGCCGGTTATGCGACGGCCCTGGCTTACGACGTGGGAGCCAATGCGCTCTCCGCCGAGTGGCTGTTCCGCGGGGCGCTCTTCTCGCATTGGTGGCGGCACTGGGGATTCTGGGGCGCGGCGGCCACCGCGACGGCGATGAGCCTGGTGCGCTATCTGCTCGACCCGGCGTTGCCGCTGACTGCGGAGGCGCGCGCCGGCGCCATCTTCTACCTGGCCGCGCTCGGCCTTGCCAGCTCCGTGCTTCGTGCCTGGAGCGGAAGCCTCGTCCCGGGCTACCTCGCCTCCATCGCGTTCTTCGCCGCGTACCGGGCCCTCGTCGTGTGGTAGCCGCGCCCCTCGCCCTCCTCCTCGCGCTCACCGCCGCCATGCTGTGGGAAGCCGGCGCGCCCGTCTCGCCCCTTCGCCACCTGTTCCTTGTGCCCGCGCTCTGGGCTGCGCTCACGGCGGGGGCGGGGGCGGGCGGGTTCGTCGGGCTCATGGCGGGATTGCTCCAGGCGCCGCTCGTCCTGCCCGCTATCGAGCGCGTCGGCCTGACCGGCGGTGCCCTCGACGGCCTCGTCTCACTGGTGACCCCAGCCATCCTCGGCGTGGTCGCGGGCCACGTGCGGGACCAGGCACGCGCGGGGGCCCGCCGGCTCGACGCGCTCCTGGAGATCCAGCGGCGACTGGCGTCGGACGCGCCCTTGGCGAGCCGGCTCGACGCGGTCGTGGGCGTAATTCGCCAGTGCCTGGGCGCGCATGCCGTCGGCCTCGTGGTGGGCTCGCGCGACGGGGCGCCGGCGGTGGCCAGCGCGCCGAGGGGCGCCGCGCTCGCGCCGGACTCCACCGCCGCCTGGTCCCTCGCCTCCGGTGAGGCCGTGCGCAGCCGCGATCTCGCCGGAGACCCGCGCTTCGCTCTCGCCCACGTCTCGTCTCCATCGCCCATCCGGGCGGTGGTCCTGCCCCTGGATCCGGGCGGCGGCATCACGGGGGTTCTCGCCGTCGAATGGCGCGGCGAGGTGCCGGAGTCCACCGCCGCCGCGGCCGCGGAGATGGCCTTGCACCTCGGGCTCGGCATCGAGAACGCCCGCCTCACCCTTCGACAGCGGCGCTTCGCCGCTGACCTCGAGGAAAAGGTCGCCGCCGCCACCCAGCGGCTGCGGCACATCGACCGGGCCAAGTCCGAGTTCATCTCGGTCGTGTCGCACGAGCTGCGCACGCCGCTCACCGCCCTGGAAGGATTCGCCGAGCTCCTCCTCGCGCGCTCGGTTCCGCACGAGCGGGCGGCGCGCTTCCTCGGCCATATCCACGCCGAGAGCCGGCGCCTCGGCCGCATCGTCGCCGAGCTGCTCGATCTCTCCCAGATCGATGTCGGCGTCGCGCCGATCCTGAAGCGCGAACGGGTCGACCTGGTCGCCCACGTGGAGCGTCAGCTCGAGCTGTTTGCGGGCGTCCATGCCGGGCACCGCTTCCACTGGATGCCCGAGGGCGCGTTGCCGACCGTTCAGGCCGATCCCGACGCGCTGGACCGGATGCTCCAGAACCTCCTCTCCAACGCGGTGAAGTATTCCCCCCGCGGCGGGGAGGTGAAGGTGAGGGCCAGGGCGATAGAGGGCGGGCTGGTGGAGCTGGCCGTCGAGGACCAAGGGGTAGGGATAGCCGCCGAGGCGCTCCCGCGGATCTTCGACAAGTACGTGCGGATCGCCAATCCGGAGACCACGACCGTCCGAGGATTGGGGTTGGGGCTGAGCCTGGTGCGGACGTTGGTGGAGGCTCATGGGGGCCGGGTCGAGGCGTCCAGCGAGCCCGGGAAAGGTTCCTGTTTTCGTCTGCTTCTCCCCCCGTGAAGAGGGCATATTTTCCCGATATTCCAGCCATTTGAGTTGACACCCCCTGCCGGCGACGTGTAACCTGGGACGGCTATGGGGAGACGAGATGAGCTGGCAGGCCGAATGGCCGAGGCGGTGGTCAGGCGCCTGTCGACGCGCAAGCTCGTCGAGGTCCGTGACGAAGGCCGGGCCCTGGAGGTGATCCGCCGTATCCTCTCCGAGAACCTCCACGCCGAGGAGAAGCTTGAGGCGGATGCCCGCGCCCTCCTCATGGACCATGCCAAGGAGATCCGCGACTCGGCTTCGGACTACAAGCGTATATTCGCCTTGGTGAAGGGCAAGCTGGCGAAGGAGCGGGGGTTCGTGCTGTGACGCGGATGAGCCGCGAGCGCCTCTTTTCCCTGGCCGATCGAATCGTCGCCGATCTCTCGGCCACCGAGGCTGTTGCCGCGCGCGGACTCGACGACGACAAGGTCCGCGGTCAGCTCCGCACCGAGGTGTTTCGCGTCCTGGAGGACGAGGCCAAGCTCGAGGAGTCCATCGACCAGGAGGTCCGGCGCACATTGTCCACCTACTCCCGCCCCGCCCCCGAAGGCAGCGCGGAGTGGGAGGTGCTCTACCAGAAGACGCGCGACGAGGTCTTCCGCAAGCGGTTCCGGCTATGAGACGCCTGGTCGTCGGGATCAGCGGCGCGTCCGGTGCGATCTACGGGATCCGCTTCCTCGATCTGCTGCGCGCGCTGCCCGACGTCGAAACCCATCTCGTCATCTCCGACGCCGCCCGGCGCACGATCGCCGAGGAGACGGACTGGGCGCTCCGCGACGTGGAGGCGCTCGCCACTCGCAAGTACAGCGACCGCGACATCGGAGCGGCGCTCGCCTCGGGCTCCTTCAAGACGGATGGGATGGTCATCGTCCCGTGCAGCATCAAGTCCGCGGCGGCGGTGGCCCATTGCTTGACCGACACCCTGATGGCCCGCGCCGCCGACGTCACCCTCAAGGAGGGCCGCCCGCTCGTCCTCGTCGTCCGCGAGACGCCGCTCCACCTCGGGCACCTCCGCGTCCTCACCCAGCTGGCCGAGATGGGCGTGGTGATCCTGCCGCCCATGCCCGCCTTCTACAATCGCCCGAAACAGATCGAAGAGATCGTCGACCATACCCTCGCGCGGGTGCTCGATCGGCTCCGCCTGCCGCAGTCTCTGGTGCCGGAGTGGCGGGGCGAGCCGCCCCCGCCGCCGAGCGCCGGGCCGCCGCCCGATCGCGGCTAACGTCACGCCTTCGCCATCCGGGAACCAGAGATGACGGCCGCCCCCGACCTGTCCATCGTCATTCCGGTCTACAACGAGGAAGACAACCTGCCGCTTCTCTGGCCCGAGCTCCGCGACGTGCTCGCGCCCACCGGGCTCCGCTACGAGGTGATCTTCGTGGATGATGGCAGCCGCGACCGGAGCGCGGAGATCATCCGCAGCTTCCGCGACGAGGATCCGCGCGTGCGGCTGGTGCGGCTGAAGGCCAACGCCGGCGAGACGGCGGCCACCGACGCCGGCTTCAGGACCGTGCGCGGTCGCTACGTGGTGAGCATGGACGGGGATCTCCAGAACGATCCCCGCGACATCCCGGGCATGCTCAGGCATCTCGACCAGTGGGACGCCGTCACCGGCTGGCGCGTGAACCGCGCAGCGGGCGACTCGGTGTTGCGCCGGGTATCCTCGCGTATCGCGAACGGGGTGCGCAACGCGCTCAGTCGTGAAACCATCAAGGACAGCGGCTGCACCTTCCGCGCCTTCCGCCGCGAGTGTCTGCACGACCTGGTCCTCTACCGGGGCTTCCACCGGTTCATTCCCACCCTCCTCAAGATGCGCGGCTTCCGCGTCCTCGAGGTGCCGGTGAATCACCGGCCGCGACGCTTCGGGGAGTCGAAGTACGGCATCGGCAACCGCGCCTTCCGCGCTTTCGTGGACCTCCTCGTCGTGCGCTGGATGAAAGACCGCCTGTTGCGCTACGAGGTCGCGGAAGATCTCGGCGGCGCGGGGGCGCCCCGCTGATGCGCGTCCTCCTCGTCGGGCTGGGGCGCTGGGGCGAGAAGCACCTGCGCGTGCTCACCGAGCTGGGCGTGGAGCTCTGGGCCGCCGACCTGTCCGAGGAGCGCCGCGCCTTCGCGGTGAAGGCGGGCGTGGCGCCCGCGCGCGCGGTGGCGGACTTCCGCGTGGCCCTGCCTCACGTGGACGCGGTGGACCTGGTGACGCCCGCCGACAGCCACCTGGCCGTCGCCGGGGAGTGCCTCCGGGCGGGCCGGCACTGCTTCGTCGAGAAGCCACTCTCGCTCACGGTGGCGGAGGGCCGCGAGCTCGCGGAGATCGTTCGCGCCACCGGCCGCGTCCTCCAGGTCGGCCATATCTTCCGCTTCCACCCCGTCACCGAGGCCCTCCGTGAGCGGCTCGTCGCCGGCGGGATCGGGCCGGTGCGCTACTGCGCGGGACGCTTCGCCGGGTTCAAGCGCCCGCGGACCGACGTGGGCGTCACCCAGACCGACGCCATCCACTACTTCGACCTCTTCGCCTATCTGCTCGGCGGGCAGCCGACGGCGGTGACGGCCACCCTCCGGGATCATCTCGAGCGGGGGATGGACGACCTCTCGTTCTGCACGGTGGAGTATGGCGCGGTACCGGCCTTCGTCGAGGCCGGCTACTTCGCTCCCGGCACCTATCGCGATTGCGTGATCGTGGGCGAGCGCGGGACCCTCGCCGCCGACTTCGGCTCCTCCGAAGTGGCGATCCACGAGAACGGTCACGTCAAGGGCGCGGGCGGCTGGCAAGCCCCCGAGGGCAAGGTGCACACCTTCAAGGCGACCGGCGCCGAGCCTCTGCGCCGCGAGCTCGAGCTCTTCTTCGACGCCGCCCGGACGGGTGGAGCGCCGCCGGTGGACGTGACGGCGGGGCTCGCCGCGCTCGAGGTGGTCGAGGCCGCGCACCGGTCGTCGGCGCTCGGGCGCCGGGTGACGCTGGCGGAGCTCGCCTAGGCTGTCCAGACTCGGGTTGGTGTTGACACTATCGCCGTCCCAGAGTGAGGCATGAGGTTACCGAGGCGCGGCCACGGCGCCGTGGAAGAGGGTCGCGGGCGTACGCCCGCGGACACGGTAGCCGTGATGAG
>JBKPDT010000154.1:0-13293 GCA_046728035.1 Candidatus Methylomirabilota bacterium
CCACTCGTCCGGCGCTGGCATCGACTCCGGCGCCGGAGGTCCCTGGCCGAGCCCCAGCTCGCTCGTGGCCTTCTGGATCGGATACGTGTCGGGCGGCGCCATGATCATGCCGAAGCCCAGGCGGAAGGTCAGGAGGTCGCGAAGCGTGATCCGCCGGTTCGCGGGCACCGTGTCGTCCACCGGTCCCTCGAGTCGCTTCAGCACCCTGCGAGCGGCCAGCTCGGGCAGGAGCCGATCCACGGGTTCGTCGAGCCGCAGGCGGCACTCCTCCACCAGGATCAGGGCTGCCGCGGCCGCGACCGGCTTGGTCAGGGACGCGATGCGGAAGATCGTGTCGCGCTGGATCGGCTCGCGACCGCCCAGCGCCTTCATGCCGATGGCGTCGATGTGCACCTCGCCCCGCCGGCTTACCAGCGTGACGAGCCCGGGGATCTCGCCCCGCTCGACATAGCCGGCCATGACGTCATGCATGCGGCCGAGCCTAGCCTTGGATAACCCTTCGGTACTCATTGTCTAACCCCTTCCGTGTGGTCATCCACTAGTCGAATGCAACGGCCGGTTTCGACAACGCTCAGAAACAAGGATACTGAAGCTGTCGATCCCGCCGCCGTCGTTCGACGAATAGCCAGAAAGGAGACATCCACATGCGATTCATGATGCTGGTCAAGGCCAACAAGGATTCAGAGGCGGGCGTGCTTCCGAGCAAGGAGCTCATCGCCGCCATGGGGCAGTACAACGAGGAGCTCGCGAAGGCCGGCGTGATGCTCGCGGGCGAGGGACTTCACGCGACCTCGAAGGGGGCGCGCGTAAAGTTCTCCGGCAAGAAGCGCACCGTGACCGAGGGGCCCTTCACCCCGACCAATGAGCAGCTCGCGGGCTTCTGGATGATTCAGGTGAAGTCGAAGCAGGAAGCGATCGAGTGGGCCTCGCGCGTCCCCTTCGCGGAGGGCGAGGAGGTCGAGATTCGCCAGGTGTTCGAGGCTTCGGACTTTCCGGCCGACATCTTTCCGCCCGAGGAGGCCGCGCGGGAACAAGCCCTGCGCGACGAGCTGCAGCGGAAGGCCTCGAAGCGGTAGGGCGTCGACGCCCTCAGGATCGCCTCAACGGGAGGAGCGCTTTCAGGCGCTCCTCCCGGAGGTAGATCCCCAGCCAGACGAAGAGCCCGAGCAGGAACTGGGTGAAGAACGGATCGCCCACGCGCCAGTGCGTGCAGATCGCCCCCCCGAGGTAGCCCGTCAGAAGGACTGCCCCCAGCACCGCCGTCGGCGGGATCAGATAGATCACCGCGCACGCGAGCTCGAGAATCGAGAGCGGCGTGAGCATCGACTCCGGCAATCCCAGGTGCTTGATGCCTTCCTTCACCTCGGTCCCGCCCACCAGCTTCATCACCGCGCTGAACACGAAGAGGAGCGCTACCAGCACCGTGATCCCCCGGCCCACCCATACGACCTTTCCGCTCGCGGCCACGCTATCCCTCCTCGACAAGAGATCGGATGTGCCCCGGCATCATATCAACTCTCGTCCGCGCGCAGCGTCGGCGGCGGGACGAAGCCCGCCGTGGTGGCGGCCAACTTGATCGCGACGTCGATCGGCGTCGCGTCTTCGAGATACGGCCCCATAATCTGGATGCCGACCGGCAACCCGCTCGTAGTCAGCCCGACCGGGGCCACCGTAGCGGGGCAGCCGGTCAGGGTGGCGAACGAGATCCACTTCGACATCTCGCTGTAGGGCCGCGGACCCGCGCTCGTCGTCAGCCGGCGCGCGTTCATGTCGCTCGTATGGTCGTGCGGGAACGCGGGGACGAAGGCCACGGGCATCAGGAACGCATCGTGCGCGCTGAAGTAATCCTGCCACACCGCTCGCGCCTTCACCCGCTCTCCGCTCTGCCGCAGCCACTCGCGATGCAACGACGTCGTCCCCATGACCCACGGGTCGTCGGCGCCGCCGGCCGCGGCCCGCAGCATGTCCTTGAACTGGGCGTCGGGCAGCGTCTGCGAGAAGAACGCGGCCAGCAGCCACTCGTACAGCTCGGACTGCCTCCGCGGATCGACTCCCGCGGGCCAGCCCTCGGTGAGTCGGGCGCCGCTATCTCGCAGGGACTCGACCGCGTCGGACAGGACTCCCTTCATGGCGGAATCGAGGGGGCAGAACGGATCGTCGATCACGTAGCCGATGCGGTAGTCACGGAGCTTCGTCTGGCGCGGCGCGGGGAGCCGCCAACGATAGGCCACCGCCTCGACAGCATCCGGGCCCGCCACCGCTCCGAGGGCGAGCAGCAGATCCTCCGCGCCGCGCGCGAGCGGCCCCGCCACCGGCAGCTCCGCGGGCCCGGCGGGGATCCCCGGCGGCGGGGGGATGTGGCCGCGCATCGGCACGACGTCCCAGGTCGGCTTGTGACCGTAGACCCCGCAGAAGTGCGCGGGAATGCGGATCGAGCCGGCGATGTCGCTGCCGATCTCCAGGAAGCCGAGGCCGGCGGCCAACGCCCCCGCCCCACCGCCCGTCGAGCCGCCGGGCGTACGCCCGACGTCCCACGGGTTGTTCGACACGCCCGCGACCTGGTTGAAGGATTGCCAGTCGGCCGCGAACTCGGGCACGTTGGTCTTGCCGACGATCACCGCCGCCTTCAAGCGCGCGACCACGGCGGCGTCTTCCTTCGGCGCATATGTCTCGAGGCTCTTAGAGCCCGAGGTCGTGCGCACGTCCTGGGTGGCGAAGACGTCCTTGACGACGATGGGAAGGCCGTGGAGCCGGCCGCACGGCTTCTTCTTCGCCAGCGCCGCGTCGGCCTCCGCGGCGCGCGCCATCGCCTGGTCTTCCGTCAGCGTGACGAAGCAATTAAGCGCCGGGTTGACCTTCTTGATCCGCGCGAACACATGCGACGTCAGCTCGCGCGACGAGATGGCGCCTCGACGAAGCGCGGTGATGGCCTGAGTCGCCGTGCCGAAATCCGGATCGAACCCGGCCGCCCGCTTCACGCTCGGCCTAGATTCGCTCCAGGAGCTGGATCAGGTTCCCCTCAGGGTCCTTCAAGGTCGCGATGCGGTGCTTGCCGTAGTCGGTTGGATCCTCGATGAACTCGACCCCGGACGCCGTCAAGCGCTTCCAGTCCGCCTGGACGTCGTCGGTCACGAAGCCCACCATGTGACGCGCGGGATCGGCGTTGCGCCCGCGCACCTCGCTGTGGGTACCCAGCGCGAGCGCCGGCCCGTCGAGATTGCCGAACACGACGAACCCGGGGGCCTGGATGCCCAGGGGGAGCCCCAGCACGTCGCGGTAGAACGGCAGCAGGTTGCCCAGGTCCTCGCTCCAGATCGTTGCCCCCGCCAGCCCCTTGATCATCGCGACACTCCTTTCATGTCATGCGCGCCCGCTCACCGGGTAGTCGAACGGAGAACGGCGGATCGACAGATCGGGGAAATCCGCCCGGAGGCGGACAACTCCGTACGGGCGCTAGTGATTCTGGCCGCGGTCCCGCAACGCCTCGCGCATCGCTCGCAGGCCCTCCGCCGCCCCCCGCAACCGCGTCCGCACCGCCGCGGGCGCCTTGGCCACGTACAGGCCGCCGTCCAGGGGGCGCGCCGCCGGCTGGGCCAGCTCGGCCGTCTTCACGGGGGAAAGGCGCGAGCCGTCCAGCCCGAACGTGGCCACGATGAGCTGGGCGAAGGCCCAGCGGTCGAGCGTCTCGCCGCCGGCCACGTGGTAGAGGCCCCCGGCGTCCTGCTCGCAGAGCTCGACGCTGGCCGCGGCCAGGTCGGGATTGTAGGTGGGGCTCGCCCGCTGGTCCACCGCGGGGCGGAAGGGGCGGCCCTCGCGGCAGGCCCGGATGAGCTGGTAGACGAAGTTCTTCTCCTGCGCCTCGGGCCCGTATACGACGCTGGTGCGGATGACGAGGATGCGGGGAACGCCGCCCAGCAGCGCGCGCTCGCCCTCGAGCTTGCTGCGCCCGTAGACGTTCAGCGGACGGGGCGCGTCCTCTTCGCGGAACGGCCCGCCGACCCCGTCGAAGACGTAGTCCGTGGAGTAGTACACGAAGAGCGCGCCGAAGCGCTGGCCCATGCGGGCCAGGTGCAGGGGCGCGTCGCGGTTGAGCGCCCTGGCCTCGTCCGGGTGCGCCTCGCAGTAGTCCACGTGGCTGAGCCCGGCGGGGCAGAGGATCCAGTCGGGCTTCACGAAGGCCACGGCGTGCTCGACGGCGGCCGCGCTCGTGATGTCGAGCGGCCAGCCGCCTTCGACGGGGTGACCCGCGTAGGTGCCGGTGGCCTCGTGGCCGCGGGCGCGAAGGACCTCCATGAGAGCGCCGCCCACCTGCCCCGAAGCGCCGACGACGAGGGCGCGCACTAGCAGGCCGTCCGCATCGCCGGTTGCGCCATGGTTGGGGCGAGTTTACACTGCCCTTCGCCCTATGCCCGCCCCCCTCGTCATCCTCTGGCACGATCGCGACACGCCCTATCGCGAGGCCATCTCGGACGCTGGCCTCGCCGGCGAGGTTCAGGTGATCGCGGTGAAGGGCGCGGCGGAGCCGCCCTCCGAGCACTGGGCGCGCTGCGAGGCCCTCCTGGCCTTCCGCGCGAAGCCGGGCATGCTCCCGAAGGCGGAGCGCCTGCGGTGGATCCAGGCGCTCACCGCCGGCGTCGAGGGCTGGCTGGCCATGCCCGATCTACCCCGGGGCGTCACGCTCACCTGCGCGCGTGGCACGCATCGGGTGCAGATGCCGGAGAACATCCTGGGCGCGCTCTTCCACCTGACCAAGCCCTACGCCGCCATCGTGGAGGATCAGAAGGCGAGCCGCTGGACGCGGCGCATTTCGGACACCCTGGCCGGCAAGACACTGGGCATTCTGGGACTGGGCGCCATCGGGGCGGAGGTGGCGAAGAAGGCCGCCGCGCTCGAGATGCGGGTGATCGGGACCAAGCGCTCTCCTGATCCTCTCGTCCATGTGGATCGCGTGTACGGGCCGGAGGCGACGGCGGAGGTGCTGGCCGCATCCGACTACGTGCTCCTGCTCCTGCCGGTGACGCCGGAGACGCGCGGGTTCATGAACGCGGCGCGGCTGGCCGCGATGAAGCCGTCGGCGCATCTGCTCAACTTCGGCCGGGGCGAGCTCATCGTGGACGCGGATCTGGTCGACGCGGTGCGCCGCAAGGTGATCGCGGGCGCGGTGCTCGACGTCTTCACCACGGAGCCGCTTCCCGTCGAGCATCCGTTCTGGAGTACGCCGGGGATCCTGGTGCTCCCGCATATCGGCGGGCTGCATCCGGAGCGCGACGAGGTGGTGGCGCAGCTGTTCGTGGAGAACCTCAAGCGCTTCCTGGCGGGCCAGCCCCTTCTCCACGCGGTCGATCGCGCGCGCGGGTACTGAGGCCGTGCGCTCCGCGGCGAAAGGGCTCGCCGCTCTGATGATCATCAGCGGGGGCCTCGAGATGGCCCCCGCGGTTCCCCCCACCGCCGCGTTCGCGGCCGCATGGCCGGGCCTCCGGGGCGTCAAGCGCGTGGCCATCGAGATCGTCTTCACGCCCGACCATCCCCAGCTCGCCCCTGAGGTGATGGAGAAGCGCCTCGAGGACGCGCTGCTGGCGAGCCCCGCGGCGCCCCGGCCCGACCCCAAGAGCACGGATCGGCTACGCCTCGTGGTGGCAGTGCGCGAGGTCAGCGGCAACGATCTCCGTGGGTTCTATCTGCCGCTGTCGGGCACCTACGGCATCGGCACGGTGCGCCTGGCGGTAGAGCGGCAGGTCGTGGTGGCGGGCGAGCGCGGCACGGCGGCGGGGGCGCCCATCCCCGCGCTAGTGTGGCAGGTGGACCGCCAGGCGCATGGGCCGTGGCGGCGCTCGGGGGCGGAGATCATGGCGCTCGTGGACGACCTGGTCGCGACGTTCATCGAAGATCTGCGCGGGGACGGCTGATGTCCCGCTCGATGGGCCGCGCGCTTCCGCCCGATCTTCTGGACCTCCTCTCCCAGCGCGATCTGGGCCCACTCCTCGGCCGCGTCATTCCGCTGATCACGCTCGGCGCCGACGGGCACAGCCACCCCATGCTCTGCACCTATCTCGAGATCCTCGCCGTGGATCCCAAGACGCTGCGCCTGGCCATCAACATGCGGAGCCGGAGCGCGTCGAACCTCCAGTCGCGCCGGGTGGCGACCTTTCTCCTAGTGGAGCCGAGGCGGATCGTCTACCTCAAGTGCCGCGCGGGGGCCCCGCCACGGGTCTTCAGCGGGCTGGCGCGCTTCGACATCGCGGTCGAGGACGTGCTGGAGGACACCCCCGAGGAGGCGGAGGGCAGCGTGCGGATCGCCAGCGGGATCACGTACGCGCCCCCGCACCGGCTTGAGTCGCGGTGGGCGAAGGAAGTGCTCGCGGCGCTGCGCGCAGAGTAGCGGTTCGCGCGCCCCTCACCCTGCCCTCCGAAGTAGTCGATCACATGATCGATGCGACGCGGTGAATCCCTCTTGAAGACCTTCGCGTATGTGAGCATGACACCTGAGACGGTCTCAAGTTCGATGCCATTCGCGGAGACTGCGATTCCGGCGGGTTACGATCGCCCGGGGGCGCCGGACGTTTCGAATGGGAACGAGGCGTTTCGCCGCGGAACGGGACCTACCGGTCGATCCCGTACTCCTTCAGCTTGCGCCAGAGCGTGGTGCGGCCGATGCCGAGGGCCTCGGCAGCGCCGGAGTGGTTGCGGCCGAAGCGCTCGAGCGTCTGGAGGATGTGGACGCGCTCGGCCTCGGCCAGCGTGGTCTGCCGCGGCAGTGCCGGCGAAGGCCCGAGCTGGAGGCCCGCCGACACGTGGGGCGGCAGGTCCTCCGGCGCGATGGTGTCGCGCCGGGCCAGGATGGCCGCGCGCTCGATGGCATTCTCCAGCTCACGCACGTTGCCGGGCCACGGGTAACGGAGCAGGCGCTCGACAGCCTCGGGCGAGAGGCGCAGCGGGCGGCCGAGCTTGCCCCCCGCGCGTACGAGAAAGTGCTCGGCCAGGGCGGGAATGTCCTCGCGGCGGTCCCGCAAGGGCGGGAGCGTCATCTGGATGACGTTGAGGCGATAGAAGAGGTCCTCGCGGAAGCTCCCCTGGCTGATGAGCGTGGCGAGGTCGCCGTGGGTGGCCGCGATCACCCGCACGTCGATGGTGGCGGGCTGGGTCGCGCCGAGTCGCCGCACCTCGCCGCTCTGGAGGGCGCGGAGGAGCTTGACCTGGAGCGCGCCGGGCATCTCGGCGATCTCGTCCAGGAACAGCGTCCCGCCATGGGCCTCCTCGAAGAGGCCGAGCTTGTTCACGTTGGCGCCGGTGAAGGCGCCCCGCATGTAGCCGAAGAGCTCGGATTCGAGCAGGGTCTCCGGCACCGCGCCGCAGTTGACGGCCACGAAGGGGCGCGCCGCGCGAGCGCTGGCGTGATGCACGGCCTTGGCGATGACCTCCTTGCCGGTGCCGGACTCGCCTTGGATCAGGAGGGTGGCGTCGGTTGGGGCGACGCGCTCGACGAGGTCCAGCACCGCGTGCATGGCGGGCGACTGCGCGATGACGCCGGCCAGGCCGTAGCGCTCGCGGAGCTGGGCGCGCAGGTTCTCGTTCTCCTGGCGGAGGGCGCGGCCGGCGAGGGCCTTGTCGATGCGGTGATAGAGCTCGTCCGGCTCCTGGCCCTTCTCGAAGTAGTCCAGGGCGCCGAGGCGGATCGCCTCCTTGGCAGACTTCCACTCCGCGTAGGCGGTGAGGAGGATCACCTCGGTCGCGGGGGCATGGGTCTTGGCCGCCCGCAGGACGTCGAGGCCATCGCCATCCGGCATCCGCAGATCCGTCACGACGAGATCGAAGACCTCCTCCGTCAGACGCTTCGTCGCGGCGGTGACGCCATCGGCCTCGAGCACGCGGTGGCCGCGCTTGCGGAGGAGCAGGGCCAGCGTGGTCCGGGCCGAGGTCTCGTCGTCCACGACCAGGAGGTGGGCCATGGTCAAGCGGCCTCCAGGGGAAACAGCATGGTCACGCGCGTGCCGCGGCCGGGCTCGGAGTCGATCTCGATCCGGCCGCCGTGGGCGGAGACGATGCGCTCGGCGATGGTGAGGCCGAGCCCGCTGCCATTGGGCTTGCCCGAGTAGAAGGGCTCGAACACCCGCGGGAGGCGGTCGCGAGGGATGCCCGGGCCGGTGTCGCTGACCGCGAGGGCGACGTCGCCGTTCTGGCGGGCCACCTCCAGGGACAGGCGGCCGCGCCCGTCCATGGCCTCGACGCCGTTGAGCGCCACGTTCCAGAGCACCTGGGTGAGCTGGTCGCGGTCGAAGGGAAAGCGCGGCACCGCCGGATCGATCGCCACCCGCACGTCCACGCGGGGCGCGCGCGTGCGGTCGTCGCGGACGAGCGCGCTCACGTGCTCGACCACCTCGCCGATATCGCCGGTGGCGCGCCGGGCCTCCTGGGGACGCGCGAAGCGCAGGAAGTCGGACAGGATGCGGTTGAGTCGTCGCGCCTCCGTGCGGATGGCGCCCAGCGTGACCGAGCGCTCGGCGGGCGTGAGCCCGCCCTCGTCGGTGAGGAGGGCGGTGGCGTTGACGATGGCCGCGAGCGGGTTACGGATCTCGTGCGCCATGCCGGCGGCCAGCTCGCCCGCGGTGGCGAGGCGCTCGGCCTCGCGCAGGCGCGCGTGGAGCCGCTCGCTCTCGCTGCGCGCGCGCTCGAGCACCATGATGATCACCGCGAAGGTCGAGAGGAAGTAGAGCGTGATGAACACGCCGTGCAGCGCCATGTAGCCGGTGGAGCCCGTTTCCATGCTGACGAACTGCGTCGCGATGCGGTGGACGCCCCAGAGCGTGAGCAGACCGGCCAGGAGCCGCTCGCCGCGAAAGCCCGTGCTGCGGCCGCGCTGCGGCCAGAAGAGCACGCCGGCCCCGATCTGCGTGACGCCGAGGCCGACGCCCACGATGCGCTGCCCCACGTCGCTGGGGCTCACGCCGCTGGCGAACGCCAGCAGCACCGCGACCCCGATGCCCGCCAGGACATCCCGTGGGCTCAGCCGGTAGTCCCAGCGATGGGCGAAGGCCGCGGCCAGGGTGAAGCCGACGGCGGCGATGGGGGCCACTTCCGTCACGAAGCTCGAGTGGTCGATCTGGAGGACCAGGATGTCCACCAGCTTAAGCCCCTTGGAGAGGGTGTAGGCGCCCCACGCCAGGAGCAGGTACTGGAAGAAGCGCACCCGGTGCGACGAGTAGAGGTACGCGAAGATCAGAAGCTGAATCGCGAAGGCGACCATCGAAACAAATGTCAGTACGAGCGGCACCGGCATGCGCGACCCTCCCCTTGATCAGTCTACTCTCGGGGCAAACCGCGTGCCACGCGGAGGCCCGCGTGGAATCGTCACTGTTTGGTCGGCACCCGTTCCACTTCGAAACCGCGTTCCAGCATGGAACAGCGCTCTGGTCCAGCCGCCCAATCACGTCCGCGGTTTCAGCGTGAACCTCGGGTTTCGGGCTGGAACCGCCACCGCGCTCGCGCGCCGAGCGTTTTCCAATGAATTCGCATGGCTGGCAACTGGCACGTCGGGTGCTCTTTCACACGGCGTGCAGTCAAACACTCACAGGAGGAAGAACACATGAAGCGCACGATCGGATTCGCACTCGCTCTCGTCACCTTGCTGATGACCACCGCCGCGATGGCCGCGCCGCCCGACCAGGTCGACGCGCCGCGCAGCCAGGAAGTCCAGGCGGGCTGAGCGCGGTGACGCAGGCGGCCCGGGAGAGCGGGGGAGACGCCTCGCTCCCCCGGGCCGACAATCTCGGAACGTAGGAGGCTCGAAGAACATGGCATGGCTGGACACGAACGAGTATCTGCTGTTGGAGACGGTCGGACGCGACCGGGTCGATGACATCACGCGGACGGCCCGGCTCGTCCGCACGCGCGGCGAGCGTCCCCAGAGCGCCGACGTCACGCGCCGCGGGATTCGCAAGCGGGCGCCGCGCCTCGCCGGGCGGCTGATGTGCTTCCTGCTCAGCCCGGTGTAACAAGGGTGGCGATGCGATCGCGCATCGCCTGATCGGGCAGACGTCCGAGGCCGGCCTTCATGTTGTCGAGCAAGTGCTCGAGCTTGCCCGTGCCCGGGATCGCGCACGTGACTGCCGGGTGCGCCAAGATCCACTTGAGGAAGAGCTGGGCCCACGACTCGCAGTCGATCTCCGCGGTCCAGGCGGGCAGGGGCTTGCCGCGCACGCGGGAGAACAGGACCCCCTCGGCGAAGGGCCGATTCGCGATGACGGCCACGCCGCGCTCGCGGGCCAGCGGCAGGATGCGCCGCTCGGATTCGCGCTCGCCCAGCGAGTAGTTGATCTGGACGAAGTCCAGCGGCTCGCTCCGGAGCACGCGCTCCAGCTCGTCATAAGCGCTCGCGGTGTAGTGGGTGACCCCGAGATAGCGAATGCGCCCCGCCCCCTTCCACTCGCGGAGCGTGCGCAGATGGGTCTTCCAGTCGAGCAGGTTGTGGACCTGCATGAGGTCGACCCGGGTGGCCCGCAGCCGTCGGAATGACTGCTCCATCTGGGCGATGCCACCGTCCCGGCCGCTCGTCCAGACCTTGGTGGCGAGGAAGAGACGGTCGAGGGCGCCCAGCTCGCCGGCGATGTCACCCACCACGGTCTCGGCGGCGCCGTACATGGGCGAGGAGTCGATCACCTTGGCGCCCAGCTCGACGAAGCGCTGGAGCACCGCCTTGATGGGCGCCCGATCGGCGGCGGACGAGCCCACGTCGAAGACCCGCCAGGTGCCGATCCCCAGGGCGGGAATCATCTCGCCGCTCGATGGGATGCGCCGTTGCAGGATCGCCGACCCCGCGGCGCTCGCCGGCCCGGCGGTGATCGCGACCGCGATGAGACGAAGCAAGGCCCGCCGGCCTAGTCGCGCGCCGTGAAGCTCAGGCTCCATGTCGAAGCTCCTCCTCGCGCCGTCCGAGATAGACGGCGATGCCGATCCAGGCGGCGGCCAAGGGCAGCGACACCGCCGCGATGCCGGAGATGCCGAGGCCGAGGGCGCTGAGCCACGCGAAGAGCCAGCCGCTCGCCGCATCCCCGCCCCGGTAGACAACGGTGTCGATGAAGCTCTTCGCCTTATACTTCTCCTCGCGGGTGAGCACGGTGAACAGCGTCTCGCGCGCGGGTCCCGTGATGCCGTACTGGGTGGCGCGCCGCAACACCTGGAAGGAGATGAGCACCGCCGCCACCGGCGCCGCCGCGAGCGCGACGAGGCCCACGAGATTCCGCGGGGGGACGACGGCCAGCATGCGCGCGAGGCCGACGCGCGCGACCAGCTGCGCGGTCATGAAGAGCTGCAGCCCGATGGTCAGCGCGTTCACGACCAGGTCCATCGCCGCGAAGAGGGCGGTGCGAAGCGCCGGATTCGTGACGGTCCGGCCGATGAGCTGCGCCTGCTGGAAGTAGATGAAGGTGGCGAGCGTGGTGCCCAGCGCCACGAACGCGCAGATGGCCAGGAGATACGGCGAGCGCAGCACGCCGGTGAGCCCGGCCAGCGGGCTGCCGCCCAGGGGCGTCTCGTCGTCGGACGTGGACAGACGCCCGGGGGGCACGCCGGGCTCGGGCGCCGCCGCCCATCGCCGCAGCCGCACGACGCAGACCAGGGCCCCCGTGAGGAGCCCCGCTGAGAGCGGCAGAAGATTGACGGGCCCGAGGGGCCCAGCGAGGAACGCAGTGAGGGCCGGCCCGACGAGGGCGCCTGCGCTACCTCCGGCCGATATGAAGCCGAAGAGGCGCCGGGCCTGCTCCTCGTGCCAGATGTCCGCCATGAAGCTCCAGAAGACGGACACCACGAAGAGATTGAACACGCTGAGCCAGATGAAGAAGGCCGCCGGGGCCCAGGCCGCCGTGCTGCCGCTGCGCAGGAGCGAGAAGAGGCCGAGTATGCAGGCGATGAAGAACGTGTAGACGACGGGCAGGAGGGTTCGGCGCGGGAAGCGGGCGGCCAGCGCCCCGAAGATGGGCACCGCGGCCAGCATGGCCAGGAAGGTGCCCGTGAAGAGCCAGCGGAGACCTTCCATGCCGGCGGCCACGCCCATGGCCTCGCGCACCGGGCGCAGGACGTAGTAGCTGGCCAGAACGCAGAAGAAATAGGCGAAGGACCAGAGCGCGGCCGCCGCCTCGTGCCGCCGCATCGACAGTGCCTGCTCGACCACGCCGGGCATCTGCACTAGGCTACACAAGTTGACCACTCCTGACCTCACCGAAGCCGTCCTCGCCTGCGCGGCGGCGCTGATCCTGGGCGTGCTCAAGACCAGTGTGGGAGGCGGCATCGGCCTCACCCTCACGCCCATTCTCGCCCTCGTCATGCCGCCCTCGGCGGTGCTAGGGCTGCTCGGTTGCCTGATGGTCCTGTCCGACCCGATGTCGCTCTACCTCTACTGGCGTAAATGGGAGGCGCGCGTGCTGCGCCTGGTCCTGCCGTCGGCGCTCGTGGGCATCGTGCTGGGCGCGTGGCTCCTGTCCGGGCTATCTGAAACGGGGCTGCGCCGGCTCATTGGCGCCTCCGCGCTCGTGATGGCCGCGCTGAGCCTCGCCTCCCTACTCCGCGTGCCGCGGGGTTACACGCTCCCCTCCGTGCCGGGGAGCCTGGCGGTGGGGGTGGGCACGGGCGGGGCTTCGGTGGTGGCCAACTCGGGCGGGGTCATCCTCGGGCCGTATCTCGCCGGCCTCGGCCTCGGCACCGCCGCCGTCGTGGGCACGGGCCAGGCGGTCGTGGTGGGCGCCAATCTCCTCAAGCTCGGCGCCTACTGGACCATCGGCTTCGTCACCTGGCGGCTCGCGCTGCTCGCCCTCATCACCACGCCGTTGCTCTACCGGGGAGCCATCCTCGGCCATCGTCTCAACGCGCGGATCCCGCGGCGGGCGCTCGCCCTGGCCCTCATCGCGATCGCTATCGCGGGCGGGGTGAAGCTCCTTCTCGGCTAGGCGCTATACATCTGGCCCCGGCCCCTCGCTGGCCCCATACAACGCGCTCGCAAAATGGTCGCTTGACTCGCTCTCGCGCCGGGGCGATCGTCACGCCCACGGAGGGCCCAAGACCATGGTGACCATTACGGATCTGGAAGCGTTCGGCGACGGCTGGAACCGGCACGACGTGGACTACCTCATGACCTTCATGGCGGAGGACTGCGTCTTCGAGACAAGCGCGGGGCCGGAGGCCGCCGGCAAGCGCTATGTCGGGCGCGAGCAAGTGCGCGAGGCGTTTGCCGGCGTGTTCAAGCGCTTTCCCGACGTGCACTTCGGGAACGCACGCCACTTCGTGTCGGGCGATCGCGGCCTCTCG
>JBKPDT010000155.1:0-3165 GCA_046728035.1 Candidatus Methylomirabilota bacterium
GCTCCCGACCGACGCGCCCGCGCGCTGGGCCGAGCTCCTCCGCGGCGCCTCGCGCGAGCCGCTCGAGGCGCTGGCCCTGGAGTTGCTGGAGCATCCCGGCGCGGTGGCGCGGCGCGCGGAGATCCAGGAGGATCTCGCGGCCGTCGCCCTCTTCTTCGAGGCGGAGGCCCACGCGCTGGCGCGCGCCCGGCACGCGATCGGCTACGGAGGCTATCCGGTGCCGCAGCGGGATCGGGACCTCCTCTTCGTCGAGTCGCGGCAGGCGCTTCGCGCCGCGACCGTCCCGTCCTAACGCGTCCGCCACTGCGCTAGAATCCTGCGCGATGGGCCTTGCCAGCGACATGGCGGACACGCGGCGGTTCCGGGTCATCCGCGGCGGCCGCATCCTGAGCCTCCCCGGCCATCGCGGCGAGCCCGGCGACCTCCTGCTCGAGGGCGACATGATCCGCGCGGTCGGGCCGCCCGGGCTCGCCGCCCCGGCGGAGGCCGAGGTGGTTGACGCGCGCGACCGGCTGCTCCTGCCCGGGCTCATCAACGCGCACACTCACGCTCACGGCGCCCTTGGCAAGGGGCTCGCCGGCGACCGCTGGTCGCTGGAGCTGCTACTCAACGCCAACCCCACCATCACGGCGGAGCGGACGCGCGAGGACAAGCGGCTCTGCGCCATGCTCTCCGCGGTGGAGATGGTGCGGAAGGGCTCCACCGCCTGCTTCGATCTCTTCGTCGAGTTTCCCCTTCCCACCGCCGAGGGTGTCCTCGCGGTGGCGGAGGGCTATCACGAGGTCGGCCTGCGGTCGGTGGTGGCGCCCATGGTCAGCGACCGCACCCTCTACGCGGCCATTCCCGGGCTGCTCGACGCCTTCCCCGAGGGGGAGCGGGAGCGGCTCCGCGGGCTCCAGGCCGCGCCCACCGAGGCCGTCCTCGCCGCGTGCGCCGAGGTGCTGCGACGCTGGCCCTTCGACCGCGGGCGCCTCCGTCCCGGCCTCGGCCCCACCATCCCGCTCCACTGCAGCGATGAGCTGCTCGCGGGCTGCCGCGACCTCGCGCGGGAGTGGCAGGCACCGCTACAGACCCACCTCGCGGAGTCGCGCGTCCAGGCGCGGGCCGGCCTCGTCCGCTACGGCCGGAGCCTCACCGCCCATCTCGACGCCCTCGGCCTGCTGGGCCCCGGGTTCAGCGCGGCACACGCGATCTGGATCGACGCCGACGACATCCGGCGTCTCGCCGACCGCGGCGCGGCGGTGGCGCACAATCCCCTCAGCAATCTCCGGCTCGGCTCGGGCATCGCCCCCGCCCACGCGATGCACGCCGCTGGCGTCCGGATGGCGATCGGGACCGACGGCGCCAATACCTCGGATTCCCAGAGCGTGTTCGAGGCCCTCCGCCTCGCCGCCTATCTCTCCCGGGTCCGCACCGGCGACCTCCGCGAGTGGCTCTCGGTGGAGGACGTGCTCCTCATGGCCACCGAGGGGGGCGCCGCCCTCACCGGCTTCCCCGCTCTCGGCCGGATCGCGGAGGGCTATCAGGCCGATCTCGTCTTCCTCGATCTCCGGCACGTGAGCTACGTTCCCCTGCGCGACGTGCCGCTCCAGGTGGTGAACGGCGAGAGCGGGCTCGCCATCGACGGCGTGATGATCGGCGGCCGCTGGGTTCTCCAGAATGGCCGCATGGTCACGGTGGACGAGGACGCGCTCCGCCGCCGGGTGGCCGAGGCGGTGGAGCGCCTCGCCGCGGCGACCGACGCGCGCCGCGAGCTGTCCCGGGCGCTCGAGCCGCATCTCAACGCGTTCTGCCTCGCCCAGGCGCAGCTGCCACTTCGGGTATGATACGTCCCGGCCGACCCACTCACTGATCGGAGACCAGCGACATGGCCGACAACGCCGCCCTGCCCCTCGCGCGCTACACCGTGCTCGACCTCACTCGGGCGCGGGCCGGGCCGACGTGCGTCCGCCAGCTGGTGGACTGGGGCGCGCGCGCCATCAAGATCGAGCTGCCCGGCGGGCGCGACGGCGACGGCATGGGCGGCGTCCGCCACGGGTTCGATTTCCAGAACCTGCATCGCGGCAAGGAGGCGCTGACCCTGAACCTCCGCGACCCCGAGGGGGTGGCGATCTTCAAACGGCTCGCGCGGGACGCCGACATCGTGGTGGAGAACTACCGACCGGACGTCAAGCGGCGCCTCGGCATCGACTACGAGAGCCTGCGCCCGATCAACCCGCGGCTCATCTACGGGAGCATCTCGGGCTTCGGGCAGAGCGGACCGTACCGCGACCGGCCCGGCGTCGACCAGATCGCGCAGGGGATGGGCGGCCTCATGTCCATCACCGGGATTCCCGGCCAGGGGCCAGTGCGCGTGGGCATCCCCATCGCCGATCTCTGCTCCGGCATCTTCCTCGCGCAGGGCATCCTCGTGGCGCTCATCGAGCGTGAGACCACCGGCGAGGGCAAGTGGGTGCACACCTCGCTGCTGGAGGCGCAGCTCTCCATGCTGGACTTCCAGGCCGCGCGCTGGCTGATGAGCAAAGAGGTGCCGCCCCAGGCGGGGAACAATCACCCGACTGGGATTCCCACCGGCGTGTTCGAGACCAAGGACGGGCACATCAATATCGCCGCCGCCGGCGAGGATCTCTACGGCCGGCTCTGCAAGGCCATCGACCGGCCAGACCTCCGCACCGATCCACGCTTCGCCACCGCGAAGGCGCGCTCGGCCAACCGCGACGTGATGATGGAGGTGCTCGTGCCGGTCACGCGGCAGAAGACGAGCGCGGAGTGGATCGAGATCCTCAACGACGCCGGCGTACCGTGTGGACCGATCTATCGCATCGACGAGGCGTTCGCCGATCCTCAGGTGCAGCACCTCGAGATGGCGCAGCCGGTGCGCTCGCCCGCGCTGGGCGACCTCACGATCCTGGGCCACCCGGTCTCGCACGGGATCCACCGCCTGCCCATCCGAAAAGCCGCGCCCGAGCTGGGGCAGGACAATGAGGCCATCCTAGGCGGGCTCGGCTTCTCCCAGGACCAGATCGCCGATCTCGCCAAGCGCGGCGTCATCTGATCGGAGCGTGACATGGACTTCGGCCTCTTCTTCCTCATGCAGCGGGACGAGAGCTGGAGCGAGGAAGCCGTGTACGACTCGGATCTCCAGCAGATGCTGGCGGCGGAGGC
>JBKPDT010000156.1:0-6570 GCA_046728035.1 Candidatus Methylomirabilota bacterium
CGGACCAGGCGCTCCTTCGACGGGTTCATCGGATCGCTGGGCGGCATCGCGACCGAGAGCGCCCCCAGGAGCTCGCCCCGGTCCCGGACCTCGACGACGGACTCGCCCTCGATCGTCGGAAGGGCCTCGCTCGCGACGAAGACGGCCGCCGCGGGCTCGGCGTCGGATGGCCACGAGGCCGCCGGCTGCAACTCGGGGCCCAGGCGGAGCCACACCCTGGCCGAACCGGCGCCCGTGGCCTGGCCGAGGATCTGGGCCATGCGACCGAGGACGTCCTCCGTCGCGTACGACTCGCCGACGCGTTCGGAGAACTCGGTCAGCACCTCGTACGGGGTCGCCCGCCTCCCGTAGACGACGCGATCGGCGATCCGTCGCGCGAACCGCGTCACCGGCCGGAACGCGAGACCGAGCAGCAGCGCGACGATGAACACGGAGCCGGAGCTCTCGTTGCCGGAGGTGATCACGCCCAGGAGCCCGACGACGGCCGCGTAGGCGGCGATCACGAGCAGCACGAGGGCGCCCGCGACCAGCGCCTTCTTCACGACGACGTCGAGGTCGTACAGGTGGTACTGCAGGACCGCGACCGCCACGGCGACGGGCAGGGTGATGAACGCGATCCCACTCACGATCGAGTCGATCAGGTCGCTGTTCAACCCTATCGTCGAGGCGACCGTCGACAGGACGAAGGAGCTCGCCAGGAAGGCGACCGCGAGCGCGACCCATTTGATCTGCTGTCGCTCGACGCCGCTCGACCGACGGAACCGCAGCACCATGGAGAGAACGCTGCCCACGAGCAGTCCGATGAGCGACACGGCGAACACCGCCTCGGGGATCTCGAGACGCGCCAGGCCCGGCATGAAGAAGGGATTCGCGATGACGGCGTCCTCCGACGAGCCGACCAGGGTGTCCTGACCGAAGAGCAACAACACGCCCAGGAACGCGAGCACCGCCGCGCAGAGCCAGGCGAACGGCGTCCAACGGCGGGACGGCAGGTGTCCGTCCGGGAACAGCAGCGGCATGAACAGGACCACCGGGAAGATGCCGACCAGCCAGCCGAGGGTCGACCCGAGCGCCACGGCCACGACGGCCGGGCCATCCGTGATGCCATCGCGCACGAGGTAGGTCATGAGCTCCCCGGTGGCGAAGCTCCCAGCGGTGACCGCCGCCCCGAACAGCAGGAGACCTCCGACCCGATTGCCCGGCAGCCGGCTGAGCAGGAGCGCGCCCACGATGCCGAAGAGCGTGAAGGCGATCACGTTCGGGATCTGTTCGGCGAGCGATTCCCCGTTGACCGCGACCCCGATCATGCCCGCGATCGCGAGCGAGAAGAACCCACCCAGGACCACCCACGGCCACCGCGCCGGCCGAACCGCGTTCACGATCCGACCTCCTGTTCGATGATCGGGACGCGGAAGACCTCCACCGGCTCCTCGCGACCCCTGACCTGTCGCGAACCGATCGGCTCGGACGAGATGCCCGGCGCCGAGGCGATCGTGGTCGAGCTCGCGACGATCTCGCCGCCCTCCGCCTCGCTCTGCAACCGCTGGGCGACGTTCACGGCGTCGCCGATCACCGTGTACTCGAGCCGGCCGCCGCCCCCGATCGCGCCGGCGATCACCTGACCGGTGTTCACGCCCACCCCGATGAGGAGGCCGTCGACGGCGTCGGTGCCCCACCCGACGGCGTTGAGCTCGGCCTGGCGACGCTGCATCGCGATCGCGCACCGAAGCGCGCGTTCGGCGTGGTCGTCGATCGGGTCCGGCGCGCCGAACACGGCCATCACCGCGTCGCCCTGGAACTTGTCGATCATCCCGAGGTGCTCGACGACGATCTCGGCCATGGCCGAGAGATGGCGCCCGACGATCTCGGCGATCTCGTTCGCCGCCAGCCGTTCGGCCATCGCCGAGAAGCCCCGGATGTCGCTGAAGAGCACCGTCACCTCGAGCTCCTCGCGTTCGACCTCGCCCCGGGCGAGCTTCTCGGCAACGCGCTGCGGCACGTACGAGGACAACGTGGCCGCCGCCGCCTGCTTGGCGACGACGGCGGCGTGGAGCCGTTTCATGTCGTCCACCGCGCTCGCGCCACCCGAACCCGCGCCGGCGGCCATGTTCGTGAACAGGTCCGTGACGCGCCGGTCGACCGCCTCCTGCGTAGTCCCCAGCCGCTCGGCCATCTGCGCGTAGCCCAGACCCTGCGACATGAGCTCGAGGAGCTCACGGTCATGCTTGGCGGTCTCGCGCCGTCCCGACAGCCGCTCGGCGATCACGGGGTCGACCACGCTTCCGCCGGAGTCCACCTCCCGGATCGCCCGCACCAACTCGTCGCCTTGCGCGATGCGATCCTTGAGGAGGTAGGCGAGGCCGCTCTGCCCCTTGCCGAGCAGCGCGATGGCGTACGCCTCGTCGTCGTGGGCCGAGAGC
The DNA here is from genome assembly GCA_046728035.1 of Candidatus Methylomirabilota bacterium. GTDB lineage: Bacteria > Methylomirabilota > Methylomirabilia > Rokubacteriales > CSP1-6 > DASRWT01. The sequence goes on from JBKPDT010000156.1 coordinate 2,421, forward strand.
ACGACGACCCCGGTGCCGGGGTGCCGGTCGCGGATCGCGTGCGCGCAGTCGATCCCCTCGAGCTGGAAGTTCGGCGGCATCTTGATGTCGGTCACCACCACGTCGGGCGTCTGCTCGTCGGCCGCGATCAGGAGCGAGGGGGCGTCCTCGGCCACGCCGACGACCTCGATGTCCTCGTAGGAGTCCAGGAGCGCCCGCACGCCCTCACGGACGAGCACGTTGTCCTCTCCCAGAACCACCCTGACGGTCACGCGGTCGGCCTCCCGGACGCCTGTACGATTCGCGCATGGTGCGCGTGGTGTTCGCCGAGGATAACTACCTCGTTCGCGAGGGGACGGCGGCCCTGCTTCAGGCCTCCGACGATGTCGACCTGATCGGCACGGCGACCGCCCTGGACGAGCTCCTGCTGGCCGTCGAGGAGCTCGAGCCCGAGGTCGTGCTCACCGACATCCGGATGCCTCCCACCAACACCACCGAGGGGATCGACGCCGCCCGGCGCATCCGCTCCGACCACCCCGACATCGGCGTCGTGGTCCTGTCGCAGTTCGCCGAGGAGGAGTACGCCTACGAGCTGCTGAAGGACGGGGCGGCCGGGCTGGGGTACCTGCTGAAGGAGCGGGTCGCCGACCTGGACGAGCTCGTCCGCGCCCTGAACGAGGTCGCCAAGGGCGGGTCGGTCCTGGACCCCAAGGTCGTCGAGGCGCTCGTCTCGGCCAAGGACCGGATGGCGCATTCGCCGCTCGCCACGCTCACCGACCGAGAGCGCGAGGTGCTCGAGCACATGGCGCAGGGGCAGAACAACGCCTCGATCGCCAAGTCGCTGTTCCTGACCGAGCGCGCCGTCGAGAAGCACATCAACTCCCTGTTCCACAAGCTCGGGCTCTCGGAGGAGACCGACGTCCATCGCCGTGTGATGGCGGTGCTCGCGTTCCTGCGCGAGCGCGATCACCCCGCCTGACCCCCGAGGCCCGTCGCTCACTGCGCCGCCCGCGTGTCGACGATCATGACCGAGCACGGCGCGTGCCGGAGCACGATGTTCGGGACACTGTCTCGTACGCGCCACGACGAGCCGTGCGTGCCGCGGTTGCCGAGCACGATCGTGTCGACGCGTTCGCTCTCGGCCACGGCGACCAGGCGCTCGGCCGGGTCGCCGGCCTCGGCCCAGCTCCGGACGCGGATCGTGGGGAAGCGCTGGGGCATGTCCCCCAGGTAGCCGTTCGGGTCGGCCGACTTCTTGGGGTCGACCGCGTCGCGGGCGGACGCGTCCGAGCGCACGTGGAGTACCAGCAGCTCCGCGTGGTCGGCCGACGCGAGCCGGGCCGCCTCCCGGACCGCGAGATCGGCCGAGGCCGAGGTGTCGGTTCCCACCAGGATCTTCTTCACCGTGGTTCGCCTCCTTCGCTCGAGGCCACGGTAGGCCCGCCGGTGGCGTGGTTCGACCCGGTCGCCATCACAACATGTGGGGGGTGCCACCACCCCGGTCGGGTGGTGCCTGCCCACGTCGTGTCCGCAGGTCGCCCCCCTTGGAAGAGTGCCCGACGAGGTGGGACCATCCGCGCGTGAAATCGTCATCCGTCCGAGTGCTGGCAGGCGGATCGTTCGTGGTATCGGCGATCCTGTCGGCCGGCGCCGCAGTGTTCCTCGTGCTCGCCTGGGATACGCCGATGCGGCTCACGGAGTTCGGGACCAAGGGCTACGCGATCGTCTGGTCGCTCGTCGTCGGCGGCGTCGGTGCCGTCCTCGCTTCCCTTCGCCCCAGGAACCCGATCGGATGGATCTTCTGCGGCCTGGGGCTCCTGGCCGGGATCCTCGCGTTCACCAGCGAGTACGCGCGCTGGGCGATCGACGCGCGACATGGGATCCCGCCCGGGGGCGTCTACGCGGCGTGGCTCGTCGAGTGGATCTGGATCCCCCTGATCACCGGCCTGGCCGTCGTCGCCGCGATCTTCCCGGACGGGCGTTTCCTGACACCGGGATGGCGCCGGGCGATGTGGGCGGCGATCGCGATCAGCCTGGTGCCCACGGCACTCACCGCCGTGATCCCTCGTCTCACGGTGTATGCGGGCGTCGACAATCCGGTCGGCGTTGGAGGCCGAGGTGTAGGAGCTGCGGCGGTCGCCTCCACGACGCTGATACTTCCCGTCGTGGTCGTGGGCGCCGCGGCGATCGTGCGCCGGTTCCGTCGCTCCCGAGGAGAGGAGCGCCTCCAGCTGAAGTGGCTGACGCTGTCGACGATCCTGGTCGCGGCCATGTTCGCGGTCTACGGCGTCCTGGTGATCTTCCAGTCGACGGTGTCGCCGGACGGTCGTCGCCTGACGTGGCTTGAGGACCTGACGATCTTGGCGTTCCTCGCCGTGCCGGTCTCGGTCGCGTTCGGGATCCTGAAGTACCGCCTGTACGACATCGACATCGTCATCAACAAGGCGGTGGTCTATGGGGCGATCGCCGTGTTCATCACGGCCGTCTACCTCCTCGTCGTGATCGGCGTCGGGTCGCTGATCGGCTACGCGAGCAACCCGGTCCTGTCCGCCATCGCGGCCGCGATCATCGCGCTGGCCTTCCAGCCGGCGCGGCGATGGGCCCAACGACTGGCCAACCGGCTCGTGTACGGACGCCGCGCGACCCCTTACGAGGTCCTGTCCCAGCTCTCGTCACGATTCGCGAATGCGTACTCGCTCGACGACGCGCTGCCACGGCTGGCGTATGTGTCCGCGGACGCGGTGGGCGCCGAGCGAGCCACGGTCTGGCTGAAGGCCGAGGGGTTCCTGCGCCCCACGGTTTCCTGGCCGGCCGACGGTGGCATCGCCCCGCTTGCGATGCACGGCGACGACCTCCCCTCGTTCGGACCACGCGAGACGGGGTTCGCCGTCCGCCACCAGGGCGACCCCCTCGGCGCGGTCTCGGTGGTCATGCCGGCGAGCGAACCGCTCGGAGCGGCGCAACACAAACTGCTCGAGGACGTCGCCGCGCAGGCGGGACTGGTGCTGCGGAACGTCGGGCTCCTCGAGGACCTCCGTGCGTCGCGCATGCGCATCGTCGCCGCGCAGGACGAGCGGGCCAAGAAGCTGGAGCGAGACATCCACGACGGCGCCCAGCAGCAGCTCGTCGCGCTCTCCGTCAAGCAGCGCCTGGTCGCCACGTTGGTCGGCAAGGACGACCGACGCGCGCGGGCGATGCTCGACGAGCTCCAGCACGAGACGACCGACGCGCTCGAGAGCCTGCGTGACCTCGCGCGAGGCATCTACCCGCCGCTGCTGGCGGACAAAGGCCTCGCGACTGCGCTCGAGGCGCAGGCGCGCAAGTCGCCCGTCCCCGTCTCGGTGGACGGCGACGGCATCGGGCGCTTCCCCCAGGAGGTCGAGGCAGCCGTCTACTTCTGCTGCCTCGAGGCGGTGCAGAACGCCGCCAAGTATGCGTCCGCCCAACGCGTGACGATCGCCCTATCGGCCTCCGACGGCGACCTGACGTTCTCCGTCTCCGACGATGGCGTCGGCTTCGTTCTGGCCGACACCCCGCGAGGCGCTGGCCTGACGAACATGCGTGACCGCGTCGAGGCGCTCGGAGGCGCCCTAGAGATCGAGTCCGCTCCAGATCAAGGGACCACGTTGCGCGGCCGGATCCCCGTGGAGACGACATGAGGTCCGCGACGCGACCCCTGATCGCAGTCGGACGAGCGGCCGTCTCGATCCTCCTGCTCGCGGCCGCCACGTCAGGTCCGAACAGGGCCGCGGCACGACGGTCGTGGGGGACGATCCCGCTTCGCTGACTCAGGCCGTCGAACGAGCGTCCGCCCACGCGGCTTCAAGCCGATCGGGCCCGAACACGGCCTTGGGGATGTACGCGGCCGCGCCGCACTCGGCGGCCCGCGGCGCGTACTCCTCCTCCTCGTACGTGGAGAGCAGGAGAACGATCACGGGGTCCGCACGCTCGGCCAGGATCTGTCGCGTGGCATCGAGCCCGTTGATGCCCGGCAGGTTCACGTCCATCAGGACCAGGTCCGGCGAGAGCTCCCGGGCCATCTCGACCGAGGCCTCGCCGCTCTCGGCCTCCCCGACCACCTCGAAGCCATCGGTGGCGTCCACCACCATGCGCGCCGCCAGCCGGAACGGCTCCTGGTCGTCCACGATGAGCACTCGAACCGTCATCGCCG
>JBKPDT010000157.1:0-3660 GCA_046728035.1 Candidatus Methylomirabilota bacterium
GTCCCGCACGCCGCCGAGCACGGCTTCTCGGAGATGCACGCCGCGCAGGCGCTGGGCGTGATGGGCGCGATGAACATCGTGGGGACCATCCTGTCCGGCTGGATCTGCGACCGCTTCGGGCGCAAGGGCCCGCTCGCCTTCTACTACGGGGTGCGGGGATTGTCGCTCCTGTTCCTCCTGTACGTCTGGAACGTGCCCTCCCTCCACATCTTCGCGGCGATCTTCGGCCTCAACTACATCTCGACGGTGCCCCCCACCACGACGCTCACCGCCAACATCTTCGGCCGCTACTCGGTGGGCATGCTCTCAGGCTGGATCTTCTTCTCGCACCAGGTGGGTAGCGCGCTCGGGGCGGCGGCGGGCGGCTGGATCTTCGACCTCACCGGCTCCTATTCCTGGGCCTTCATCTCGGCGGCGGTGCTCGCCTTCATCGCCTCCGGGCTCTCCCTTACCATCAAGGAAGAGAACGTGTCGAAGACGCCGAGCCCCGCGCCCTCCGGCGTCCCCGTCCCCGCCGCCTAGTCCGCCTCGAAGTGCACGGCGAGCCACACCGTCGGCCGCGCAGGATCCGTCCACTCGACGCGGTGCCGCGCATGCGCCGGGATGCGCACCCAGTCGCCGGGCGCGAGCGCGCGGGACTCCCCCTCGCTCTCGAAGCGCAGGCGCGCGGCGCCCGCAAGGAGCGCCACCCATTCCTCGCGCGCCCCATCGCACCACTCCCCCGGCGGGGGTGCCTGCCCCGTGGAGACAATGCGCTCGATACGCACCCCCGGCGCTTCCGCCAGGACGTCCACCAGCTCCTCGCGGAGCGCGCCGGGCAGCGCGGCGAAGAGGTTGCCCCGCGTCACGGCGTCAGTCGCTCGATGAGGGCGCGGTGCTGGGGGAACCGGGCGACGAGCGCGTCGCGGTGCGCCAGCTCCAGCTCGGCGAAGTCGAAGCCCGGCGCCACCGTGCAGCCGACGAGGGCGTAGGAGTCCGGACGCTCCAGGGCGGCGCCAAACCAGTGGCCCGCCGGCACGACGTGCTGCAGGACCTGCCCCGCCTCGACCTCGGCGCCGAGCATGGCGTGGCCGAGCGCGCCGTCGGGAGCGATCGAGTCGACGGACAGCGGCCCGCCCGCATGGAAATGCCACACCTCGTCGGAGCGGATGCGGTGCAGGCGCGAGACCTGCCGTCCGTCGAGAAGGAAGTAGATCGCGGTGGCGAAGGGACGGTCTCCCCCGAATCTCGCGGGGAGATGCGCGGAGGCGATGGTTTCGTCGGCGCGGTAGGTTTCGCGGAAGAAGCCTCCCTCGGGATGAGGGACGAGGCCGAGGGTCCGGATCCAGCGCGCGGCCTCGGGGTGCACGCCCGGCGCGCGGCGGACGCTACCAGCCGATCGCGTGCGCCCCGCGCCGCGGATCGGCCCCGCCCATGCGGGTGTCGTCGGGGCCGACCACGACGGCGCATACCGCGCCCGCGCGCCAGTCCCACTCCGGCCACTCGCTCACCGTGTGGCCGAGCTCGGCCAGGGCCGCACGCGTCGCGGCGGGCATGCGCTTCTCGACCTCGAGCACGCCCGGCGCGTGCGGGTGCGGCCAGAAGGAGTCGGGAAAGGAGCGCGTGGCCAGGCGCGGCGCCTCGATGGCGCGCTGCACCGGCATGCCGTAGACGGTGACGTTGAGGAACACCTGCAGCATGGCCTGCTGCTGGACGTCGCCGCCCGGCGTGCCGAACGGCATGAAGAGGCGGCCATTCCTGAAGGCCATGGCAGGCGCGGGGGTGAGGCGCGGCCGCTTCCCGGGCGCGACCTCGCTGGGATGCCCCGGCGTCAGCCACCCCTGCGAGCCGCGCGGCGAGACCACGCAGCCGACGCCGGGAATCACCGGCGAGTCCACGCAGGGATCACTCGGCGTGGAGGAGAACGCATTGCCCTGCTCGTCCACCACCGCGACGTAGGAGGTGTCGAGCGCGGCGCCGACGCCGCGAGAGCCCGGCGGGGTCGTGGGCGCGCCGTTCTTCACGGCGGCGAGCCCGTAGGGATCGCCGGCGGGCGGCATGTCCGGCCAGGCCCGGTCCTCGTGGATCAGGGTGCGGCGCGCCTTCGCGTAGATCTTGGAGAGAAGGCCATCCATCGGCACCTTCACGTGCTTGGGGTCGCCGTAGTACGCCTCTCGATCCGCGAAGGCGAGCTTCATCGCCTCCACCATCAGGTGCAGGGCCCTGGGCGAGTTCTGCCCCAGGGCGGCGAGGTCGTCACCCTCGAGCAGATTCAGCATCTGCAGCAGCACCGGCCCCTGGCACGAGAAGCCGCATACCGCCACCTCGTAGTCGTGGAAGGTGGTCTTGAGCGCGGGCGCCACCTCGACCTCGAACCCCGCGAGGTCCTCGTAGCGCAGGAGGCCGCCCGATTTCTCGTGGAAGGCCGCGATGCGCTGGGCGATCTCGCCCTTGTAGAAGGCGTCGCGCGCGGCGCGGATGGCCTTGATGCGGCCCTGGCGCTTGGCGCGGCCCTCCGCGGCCATCATGAGCTTGATCATTCCCGCGAGCTCTCGCTCGACGAGGAGCTGGCCCGCCACCGGCGCCTTCCCTCCGGGCAGGTATAGCGCGGCCGACGTCGGCCAGCGCGCCATCTTCTCCGCGCTGCGCGCGAACATCGCGGCGCTGAACGTGGAGACCGGGTAGCCGTTCTTGGCACACTCGTGCGCGGGCGCGGCGACCTCCGCGAACGTCATCGTGCCCCAGCGGGCCAGCGCGGTGCACCATGCATCCGGAGTGGCGGGAACCACGGTGCGCAGGATGCCCACGGGGATCTCCCCACCGCACTGCGTGCGGTAGAACTCCGAGGACGCCAGGCGCGGATACGGCCCCACGCCCGACACCTCATAGGTTTTCCTGGACCGCGCGATGTGAACGAGGGTGGGCCCGACGCCGGCGAAGCTCACCATGTCCGGGTGCACCACGCCGAGCATCATCCCGGCGGCCGCACCCGCGTCGATCGCGTTGCCGCCGGCCTCGAGGATACGCGCGGCCGCCTGGGCGGCCAGCGGGTGGCCCGCGGCCACCATCCAGCGGCGGCCCATCACCTGATTCATGAGACCGGCGGCCGCCGAGGGCATGTGCTTCTGGCTCTGCGCGGCGTCGAGGCTCATGGTGAGCATGTTAACATGGCGACATGTCTACGTTCCCGCGCATCGGCGTGAGCATGTCCATCACCGTGGGCACGAGTCCCGAGCGCGCCTACGTGAACTCGACCTATCTCAACGCCATCCAGCAAGCCGGCGGCGTGCCGATCGCGCTGCCGCCCCAGCTCTCCGGCCGCTCCTGGGAGCGGCTGGCCGCCGGACTCGACGGCCTCCTCCTCACCGGCGGCGGCGACATCGATCCCGCGCGCTTCGGCGAGGCTCCCCATCCCACGCTCTTCGACGTCGCCCCCGTACGCGACACGTTCGAAGCCGCCGCGGCGCGCTGGGCGCTCGAGCGCCAGGTGCCGCTCCTCTGCATCTGCCGGGGGATCCAGGTGCTCAACGTGACGCTGGGCGGCAGCCTCTACCAGGACGTGGGCACCGATCCCGGCACCACGCTCACGCATAGCCAGACGGAGCCGCGCGACCAGCCCACCCACAAGGTGAAGGTGAGGCCGGGCAGCCGGCTCGCCGAGGTCCTCGGCGCCGACGAGGT
>JBKPDT010000158.1:0-7274 GCA_046728035.1 Candidatus Methylomirabilota bacterium
CTCGTGGGGCGCGCGCTGTCCGCGCTCGCGGGCGGCGGCTAGGCGATGGACGCGCGCGCGGGCGCCGAGATCGAGATCGCGCTCACCGTCAACGGCGTCGCCGTTCGGCGGCGGGTCGAGGCGCGGAAGAGCCTGGTCGACTTCGTCCGGGAGGACCTCGAGCTGACCGGCTCGCATGTCGGCTGCGAGCACGGGGTCTGCGGCGCGTGCACGATGCGGGTGGACGGCGCCCTCGCGCGCGGCTGCCTCATGCTCGCCGCGCAGTGCGACGGCAGCCGCGTCGAGACCATCGAGGGCGTAGTCGCGTCCGGCGAGATCGCCGACCTCCAGGCCGCCTTCGCGGCGGCCAACGCGCTGCAATGCGGCTTCTGCACGCCCGCCATGCTCCTCACCGCGGACGCGCTCCTTCGCGACGATGCCGGCCTCGACGCCCCCGCGGCGCGGCGGGGGCTGTCGGGAAACTACTGTCGCTGCACGGGCTACCACGCGATCATCGAGGCGATCCTCGCGGCCGGCCGCGCGCGCCGGGACTCACGGCATGCCTGACGCGCCCGCGCGGATTCCCGAGGGCGAGAACTTCATCGGCCGCAGCATCGTCCGGCCCCAGGCGGCGCGGCTCCTGAACGGTCGCGGCGTCTTCACCGACGACGTCCGGCTTCCGCGCATGCTGCACGTGGCCTTCCTCCGTAGCCCGCATGCCCACGCGCGCATCGTGTCTCTCGACGCCCGCGCCGCCCTCGCGCTGCCCAGGGTGGCGCGGGTGGTCGCGGGCGAGGAGATGGCGGGGGTGTGCGCGGGCTGGGTAGGCACGCTCGCCCACTTCCAGGGGATGAAGTCGGCGACGCAGCATCCCCTGGCGCGGAGCCGGGCGACCTGGCAGGGCGAGCCGGTGGCCGCGGTGCTGGCGGAGAGCCGCGCCCTCGCCGAGGACGGCGTGGCGCGGCTGGCCGTCGAGTGGGAGCCGCTGCCCGCGGTCACCGACGCCGAGACCGCGCTGGCCCCGGAGACGCCGGTGATTCATCCCGAGCTGGGCGACAATCTCGCCTTCTCGCTCGAGCTGAAGTCCGGCGACCCGGACGTCGCCTTCGCCGGAGCCGACCACGTCTACCGCGACACCTTCTGGATGGGCCGCCACACCGGTGTCACCCTCGAGCCGCGCGCCATCCTCGCCGACTTCGATCCCAGCGAGCGGCGCCTCACCGTGTTTCACTCCTTCCAGGCCCCCAACATGATGCAGGACATCCTTGCGCGCCACCTGAACCTGCCCGAGCACGACGTGCGGGTGATCTGCAAGGACGTGGGCGGCTCCTTCGGTATCAAGGTCCACATCTATCCCGACGAGATGGCCACGTGCGCGCTGTCCGTGCTCCTGGGACGGCCGGTCAAGTTCGTGGCCGACCGGCTCGAGTCCTTCCAGTCCGACATTCATGCGCGGGATCATCGCGTGACCGCCGAGATCGCCGTGAAACGGGACGGGACCATCCTCGGTATGCGGGTGAACGACCTCACGGGCATCGGCCCCTATTCCGTGTACCCGCGCACGAGCGCGGTGGAGGGGAACCAGACCGTCCGGCTCACCCCCGGCGTGTATCGCTTCCGCGACTACGCCGCCCGTCTGCGCGTGGTATTCCAGAACAAGACGCCCATGTGCCAGTACCGCGCGGTGGGGCATCCGGTGGCCTTCGCGGTGATGGAGGGCATGGTGGACCGGGTCGCGCGTGAGCTGGGCCTGGATCCCGTGGAGGTGCGGCGGAAGAACTACGTCACCGCCGAGATGTATCCGCACACCTCGCAAACCGGCTACTTCTTCGAGCGCCTCTCGCACGAGGAGTGCCTGGACCGGCTCCTGGCGATCTCCGACTACCGCGCGCGCTGCGCGGAGCGTGATGCCCTGCGGGCGAAGGGGATCTACCGGGGCCTGGGCCTGTGCGCCTTCATCGAGCTGACGACCCCCGGCCCCGCCTTCTACGGGGTCGGCGGCGCGCGCATCTCGTCTCAGGACGGCTGCACCCTCAAGCTCGAGCCCGGCGGCGCGGTGACCTGCACGACCGGCGTCACCGAGCAGGGGCAAGGGACGGACGCCATGCTGGCCCAGGTGGTGGCCACCGCGGTCGGCGTACCCATCGAGCACGTGCGCGTCCTCACCGGCGACACCCTGATCTCGCCCTATGGCGGCGGCACCTGGGCCTCCCGCGGCGCCGGCATCGGCGGGGAGGCTGCGCTCCAGTCCGGCAAGGCACTCAAGAGCAATATCCTCCGGGTCGCCGGCGCCATGCTCCAGTGCGAGCCGGAGGATCTCGACCTCCGCCGCGGCAAGATCGTGGACGGGGCCACCGGCGAGGTGCGGCTCGATCTCGCCGAGCTGGGCCGCGTCGCGTACTTCCGGCCGGACACCCTTCCCAAGGATTTTCAGTCGGATCTGGTCGTGACGCGCCACTACGTGCCGCGGCACCAGGGGTTCGCTTTCACCAACGGCATCCAGCTCTCCCATGTCGAGGTGGATACCGCAACGGGCTTCGTGCGCCTGCTCGGGCACTGGGTGGTCGAGGACTGCGGGCGCATCATCAACCCGCGGCTGGTGGACGAGCAGCTCCGCGGCGCCATCGTTCAGGGCATCGGCGCCGCGCTCTTCGAGCATTGCGTGTACGACGACGCCGGTCAGCTCCTCACCGCGACCATGGCGGACTACCTCGTTCCCATGGCCGCCGAGATGCCCGACATCGTCGTGGGCCATGTCGAGACGCCCACCGCCTTCGCCGAGGGTGGCTTCAAGGGCGCGGGGGAGGCGGGCACGGCGGGGGCGCCCGGCGCGGTTCTCAACGCGGTGAACGATGCCCTCGCGCCGCTGGCCGCGCGGATCACGCGGCAGCCGATCACTCCCGAGGTGGTGCTCAGGGCGCTCGGCGCGCTCTCATAACTTGACACACGCCCGGCGGGGCGCGGATAGTGCGGACATGGCGGGGCCAGTGCCGCAAGGGCCGGAAGGCCGGCCCTCGTTCTTCCGCAAGCCGCCGGCGCCGTCGTCGTCAGCCACCGGGGCGGCTGCCGTGTCCGGCGTCGCGCCACCGCCGCCACCGTCTCGCGTCGTCCCGCCGCCGACCGTGATCGTTCCGCCGCCCCCGCCGCCGCCCTCCGTTCCGCGCGCGAGCGAGCCCCCGCCGCCGTTCACCGGCGGCGAGATCCACCGGCTCGTCTTTCACGGCAATGGCGGCTCGCTCTTCGGCATCCACATCGTCAACGTGTTCCTCACCATCGTGACATTGGGCATCTATTACTTCTGGGGCAAGACGCGCGTGCGGGTCTATCTCTGGGGACAGACGGAGATCGCGGGTGACCGCTTCGCGTATCACGGCAGGGGGCGCGAGCTTTTCATCGGCTTTCTCAAGGCCATTGTGTTCTTCGCGCTGCCGCTCTTCCTCCTCTCGCTGCTCCGCGAGTTCACGACGTGGCCCATCCTCAAGGTCATCTCGCTCGTGGCTTCCTACGTGATCGTGAGCGTCTTCTTCCCCCTCGCCATCGTGGGGGCACGTCGCTACCGGCTGAGCCGGACCTCATGGCGGGGAATCCGCTTCTCCTTCCGCGGCTCGGCCAGGGGCTTCATCAAGCTCTTCATCGTCAACACCATCCTCATTTCCCTCACCGCCGGCCTCTGGTACCCGATCTTCGATGTTCGCCGTCACGCCTTCCTCACCAACGACTCGTGGTTCGGGAACCGTAAGTTCGCCTTCGACGGGGGCAGCGGCGGCCTCTTCTGGTCGTTCGTGTTGACCCTCGTCCTCACCCCCTTCACCCTCGGCCTGTGCTGGTTCTGGTACCTGGCGAAGAAGCGCCGCTATTTCTGGGAGCACACCACCTTCGGCGCCGCCCGCTTCCGCTACACCGTGACGGGCGGGGCACTGCTCCGGCTCATGCTGGGAAACCTCATCATCCTGATCCTCACCCTGGGCCTCGGCTGGCCCTGGGCCCAGGTCCGCTCGGCCCGCTTCGCCGCGCGCAATCTCTCCCTCGTGGGTCCCCTCGACCTCGAGAGCATCCAGCAGGACGCCCGGGCCGCCTCGGCCACCGGGGAAGGCCTGGCCGGTCTCCTCGACGCCGGCGGCCTCGACCTCGGCTGACCCCGACTTCTCGCCCGGATGCGAACAGACTGGGACGGCCACTATCTCGACGGGCGCACGCCCGTGCGGCGACCCGCCCGCGTGCGTCTCACGCGCACGGGAATCGAGATCGTCCCCGAGGGCGGCGGCCCGACCTTCTGGCCCTACGCCGAAGTGCGCCAGACCCAGGGCTGGCATGCCGGCCAGGAAGTGCGCCTGGAGCGGGGCGCCGACCCGGGCGAGGCGGTGGTGATCGCCGATGCGACTTTTCTCGCCGATCTTCGCGAGATCGCGCAGGCGCCCGGCCGCCGCTTCCACGACCCCCGCCGCCGTGGCCGGAGAGTCCTGTTCACCGCCGTCGCCGGGGTCGCGGTGGTGGCGATCTGCGTCGCCCTCTATCTCTGGGGCATTCCCGCCGCCGCGTCGATCGTCGCGGCGCGGGTGCCGGTTTCGTGGGAAGAGGACCTCGGCCGCGCCGTGGTGGAGAGCCTGGTGAAGCCGGAGAAGCGATGCGTCGAGCCCGCGGGCCAGCGCGCGCTGGACCGGCTCATCGCGACGCTCGCCGCCGGCGCGCCACGCTCGCCCTACACCTTCCGCGTCCAGGTGGTGGACAGCAAGACCGTCAACGCTTTCGCCGCGCCCGGCGGTTACGTGGTGGTGCTGCGCGGGCTCGTGGACGAGGCGCGCCGGCCGGAGGAGCTGGCCGGGGTGATCGCCCACGAAATGGAGCACGTGCTCCAGCGCCACTCGACCAAGGCCCTCGTGCAACACGTCTCGACCGGGCTCCTCATCACCGCGCTGACCGGCGACGTGAGCGGCGCCATGGCCTATGGCCTCGAGAGCGCGCGCGTGCTCGGCCAGCTCCGCTATAGCCGGGCCGCGGAAGAGGAGGCCGACGCGCGCGGGATGGAGCTGCTCATCGCCGCCGGGCTCGACCCGGCCGGCATGGTCGACTTCTTCGAGGCCCTCGAGCGGAAGGGGCGCGACCCCGGCGGCCTGCTCAAGTATCTCTCGAGCCACCCCGGGACGTCGGACCGCGTGTCGCGGCTCCGGCGGATCGCCGCGGCAGCGCCGCCGCCGCGCCGCCCGGCCCTCGACCCTGAGGAATGGACGGCCCTCCGCGCGATCTGCAAGGTCACGGGGGCGTCCGGCCCGTCCACCGGCGCCCCGTCCCCTGCCTCGCGCTGATCCGGACCTGGGGATCCCGAGGACCCCGGTCCCCATCGTGGACACCTCGAGTGTCACAATCCTGTCAGCCTGTCAGAAGACGGGCCCGCCGTCCTGACGCTGAACCCGGCCTCCAGTTTTACAAGTGCCCGTCCCGCCAGTCATCTTGCTCCGGTATCGCCCCTGCCGAGGGTTGGTATCCCGCTTGCTGCCAACGGGGCCCATGTGGATGCGTTCCCGGCGATCAAACACGTCTCTGCGCGGCAATCTCAGCGCCTTCCTCGACGAGGGCTCCGAGATCGAGGGCCACTACACCTGCTCGGGGACCGTCATGTTCAATGGCAAGCTTCGCGGCGAGATCGAATCCAGCGGCACGCTCATCGTGGGTGAGCGCGGCCGGATCAATGGGACCGTCCGCGCGGCCGCAGTGATCGTGCACGGAGAGATCGTCGGCAACGTGATGGCGACGGACCGCGTCGAGCTCAAGGCCACCGCGCGGGTCACCGGTGACCTCGAGGCCGCGGTGGTCGTCATCGAGGAGGGCGTGTTCCTCGAGGGGCATTGCCGGATGACGCGGGCGCTGCCGGCGGCCGAGCCCACGAGCCTGTCGGTGGTGGCGCTGCAGCGATGAGCTGGTACGTCGCGCGCACGACACGTGGCCGGCTCTTCCACCACCTGCAATTCATGCGGGCGGATGGGGGGCGGACCCGTACCCTGCACGTCCCGCGGGTGGCGACCTGCGTGGTCGCGACCGTCATCACGGTCGCGGCGGGCGCCCTGGGCCTGGCCACCGCCGAGTACCTCCAGCTCAAGCGCCAGTCGATGACGCTTGCCGCCGCCCACCGGGACGCCGCCGATCAGCGCGCGCTGGTCGAGTCCTTCCAGAAGCGCATCGGCGAGGTGCGGAAGGAGATCGCGAGCTGGAAGGAGATCCACGCGCGGATGGCCGAGCCCTTCGGCCCCGACGCGGGGACGCCGCGGCCGGCCGCCGTCGCCGGGATGGGCGGCGGCACCGGCCAGGTCCGCCCCGATCCGGAGGGCGAGCGCCCGCAGATCTACGAGGAGGTCGAGGCCCTCGCCGCGAGCGTGCTCGAGGAAGGGCCGCGGGTGCGGGCGCTCGAGCGCGTCGTCACCTCCGCGGGCCGCGCGATCCAGGCCATGCCGTCGCGCTGGCCGGTGCGCGGGTCGGTGAACTCGGAGTTCGGGCGCCGCCGGTCACCCTGGGGCCAGGCCATCGAGCATCACAGCGGGCTGGACATCGCGGCGCAGATGGGCACGCCGGTGAAGGCGCCCGCGACCGCCACCGTGGTCTTCGCGGGCTCCGCCGGCGAGTACGGACTCTGCGTGATCCTCGATCACGGCAACCAGGTGAGGTCGCTCTACGGGCACCTCTCGAAGATCCACGTGCGTCAGGGCCAGCAGGTGGAGCGCGGCAACGTGATCGCCCTCACCGGCAACACCGGTCGCAGCAGCGGGCCGCACCTGCACTACGAGGTGCACGTGAAGGGGCAGGCGGTGAACCCGCGCGCCTTCCTCTGGAACCCGCCCGACCGCAGCTAGTCCCTCGCCGTCCCCTCAGGGGTCCGCCGGTCGGCTCTGCTTGCGTTCGAGCTCTGCCCAGCGGGCATAGAGGCTCTCCACCGCGGCCTGGGCGGATTCCGCCGTCGCGTAGCGGCTGGCCAGTGCCGTAGGATCCGAGGCCACCGCGGGATCATCGAGCGCGGCGCGGGTCTCCGCGAGCGCCCGCTCGGCCTCCTGGATCTTCGCCTCCATCTGCTCCCACTCGCGGCGCTCGGTGTAGGTGAGGCGCTTGATTCCCTGCGCCTCGCGCGCGCCGGTCGGACGGGCGGCGCCCGCCGCCCGCGCGGGCCGAGCCATCTCGCGGCGCGCGACTTCCCACTGGGCGCAGTCCGCGAACCAGCCGGCGCCGCCCGTGCCGTCGAGGGCGAGGACGGCGGTGGCGACACGGTCGAGGAGGAAGCGATCGTGGGTCACCAGGACCACCGCGCCGGG
>JBKPDT010000159.1:0-17715 GCA_046728035.1 Candidatus Methylomirabilota bacterium
AGGGGATACACGTCGCCGGCCCGGAAGTGGCGGCCCCGCGGCTCGAAGTCCCAGCTCCCGGTGTCGAGGACGAGTTCCCAGCGGACGCGGGCCCGGTGGGCCGGCAGCACGAACGGCACCGGCTCGTGATGAGCGTTCAGCAGCAGCAGGAACGTGTCGCCCACGATGGGCTCGCCTCGCGGGTCCACCTCCTCGATGGCATCGCCCGCCAGCCGGAGGCCCACGCACCGGCTGAACCAGTCCTGCCACTCGTCCTCGGTCATCTCCTTGCCGTCCGGACGGAACCACGACAGGTCCTTGACCTCGGAGCCGTGGATGCGCCGCCCCTGGAAGAAGGTGCGGCGGTGGAAGACGGGGTTGGCGAGACGGAGCGTGATGAGCCGCCGCGTGAACTCGCGCTGGCGGGCCTGGGCGCGGGTGAGGGACCACTTGAACCACGACAGCTCGTTATCCTGGCAGTAGGCGTTGTTGTTGCCGTTCTGGGTGCGGGCTACCTCGTCGCCGGCCGTTAGCATGGGAATGCCCTGGGATAGGAAGAGGGTCAGGAGGAGGTTCCGCATCTGGCGCTCGCGGAGCGCCAGGATGGCGGGATCGTCGGTCGGCCCCTCGACCCCGCAGTTCCAGGAGTCGTTGTCGCTGGCCCCGTCCCGGTTGTTCTCGCCGTTGGCCTCGTTGTGCTTCTCGTCGTAGGTCACGAGATCGCCCAGCGTGAAGCCGTCGTGGCAGGTGATGAAGTTGACGCTGGCGTAGGGGCGGCGGCCGCTTGACTCATAGAGGTCGCTCGAACCCGTCAGGCGATAGCCGAGCTCGCCTACTTGGCCCCAGTCTCCCTTCCAGTAGCGGCGGATGGTGTCGCGGAACTTGCCGTTCCACTCCGCCCAGCCGGCGGGAAAGTTGCCGACCTGGTAGCCGCCCTCCCCGAGGTCCCACGGCTCCGCGATCAGCTTCACCTGCGAGATGACCGGATCCTGGTGGATCACGTCGAAGAACGCGGAGAGGCGGTCCACGTCGTGGATCTCCCGGGCCAGGGTGGCCGCGAGGTCGAAGCGGAAGCCGTCCACGTGCATTTCCAGCACCCAGTAACGCAGGCTGTCCATCAGGAGCTGGAGGGCCCGGGGGTGCGTCATGTCGAGGGTGTTGCCGCAGCCCGTGTAGTCGCGGTGGTAGCGCGGCTGCTCGGGCAGGAGACGGTAGTAGCTGGCGTTGTCGAGGCCCCGGAAGCACAGCGTGGGCCCGAGCTGGTTGCCCTCGGCGGTGTGGTTGTACACGACATCGAGTATGACCTCGATGCCGGCCTGGTGGAGCGTCTTCACCATCGTCTTGAACTCGCGCACTTGGTCCCCACGCGCTCCGCTCGCCGCATAGCGGGCGTCGGGGGCGAAGAAGCCGATGGAGTTGTACCCCCAGTAGTTGGTGAGGCCCCGCTCGAGGACTGACCGCTCGGCCACGAATTGGTGCACGGGCAGGAGCTCCACGGCCGTCACGCCGAGCCGCCGGAGGTAGTCGACAACCGGGGGCGAGGCCAGCCCCGCGTACGTCCCGCGCAGGTCCCGGGGAACGTCGGGATGGCGCATGGTGAAGCCCTTGACGTGGCACTCGTAGATGACCGTACGGTTCCACGGGATCCGCGGGAGGCGGTCGTCTCCCCACGAGAAGGCGGGATCCACCACCACCGAGCGGGGCATGAAAGGAGCGCTGTCGCGCTCGTCGAGCGAGAGGTCCTCGTCAGGGTCGCCGATCCGGTAGCCGAAGAGCGCGTCGTCCCAGGTCACGTCACCGGTGATGGCCCGCGCGTAGGGATCGAGCAGGAGCTTGGTCGGGTTGAAACGGTGCCCCGCCTCCGGCTCGTAGGGGCCGTGCGCGCGGTAGCCGTAGAGCAGGTCGGGGCGCGCCTCGGGCAAGTAGACGTGCCACACCCGGTCGGTCCGCTCCTGGATCGGGAGGCGGTGGACCTCACGGGCGGGATCGGCGCCATCGAACAGGCACAGCTCCATGCCGGTGGCGTGCTCGCTCCAGACGGCGAAGTTGACCCCGGCGCCGTCCCAGGTGGCGCCGAGCGGGTAGGGAGCACCCGGCCGGGTGCGGACGCTCGAGCGCGGCCCGCTCATGCCTCCACGAAGCGGAGCCACACGGCGGCCAGAGGAGGCAGGGTGAGGCGGATCGAGTGGGGCTGCCCGTGCCAGGGTACGGGCTCGCTGTGCACCCCGCCTCCGTTGCCGATGTTGCTCCCGCCATAGTGGGCGCTGTCCGTGTTGAGCGCCTCCGCCCACGTCCCGGCCCGAGGCACGCCCACCCGGTACTCCCGCCGGGGGACGGGCGTGAAGTTGCACGCGCACAGGAGCATCTGCCCCGGTTCGAGCGCGTACCGGACGAAGGCGATCACGCTCTGGTCGCGGTCGTGGCAGTCCATCCACTGGAAGCCGGCCGGGTCGTGGTCGAGCTGGTGGAGCGGCCGCTCCTCCCGGTACAGATGGTTCAGATCGCGGACGAGCGACGAGAGCCCCCGATGGTACGGCCCCTGGTCGAGCAGGTGCCACTCCAGGCTCGTCTCGTGGTACCACTCGTTCGACTGGCCGAACTCCCCGCCCATGAACAGGAGCTTCTTGCCGGGGTAGGCCCACATGAAGGCGTAGAGCAGGCGCAGGTTGGCGAAGCGCTGCCAGTCGTCGCCCGGCATCTTGGCCTTGAGCGAGCCCTTGCCGTGCACGACCTCGTCGTGGGAGAGGGGCAGGATGAAGTTCTCCGTCCACGCGTACAGCAGCCCGAAAGTCAGCCGGTCGTGGTGGTACTTCCGGTGCACCGGATCCTGGTGAAAGTAGTCCAGGATGTCGTGCATCCAGCCCATGTTCCACTTGTAGCCGAACCCGAGGCCGCCCACCTCGACCGGCCGCGACACCATCGGCCACGACGTGGACTCCTCGGCCACCGTGAGCGCATCCGCGTGGAGCCCGTAGAGGATCTCGTTCAGCCGCTTGAGGAAGGCGATGGCCTCCAAGTTCTCCCGACCACCGAGACGATTCGCTCGCCACTCCCCACTCCGGCGCGAGTAATCGAGATAGAGCATGGAGGCCACCGCATCCACCCGGAGCCCGTCGAGGTGATAGCGCTCGAGCCAGAAGAGGGCGTTGGCGAGGAGAAAGTTGGCCACCTCGTGGCGCCCGTAGTTGAAGACCCGGGTGCCCCAGTCGGGGTGCTCGCGCAAGCGCGGGTCGTCGTGCTCATAGAGATGCGTGCCGTCGAAGAAGGCGAGGCCGTGCGGATCCCGCGGGAAGTGGGCGGGAACCCAGTCGAGGATGACTCCGATACCGCGCTGATGCAGGCGGTCGACGAAGGCCATGAAGTCGTGAGGGTCGCCGTATCGCCGCGTGGGGGCATAGTAGCCGATGCCTTGATATCCCCAGGAGCCGTAGAATGGGTGCTCCATCACCGGCATCAGCTCGACGTGGGTGAACCCCATGTCGGTCGCGTACTCGGCGATCTGGTCGGCCAGCTCCCGGTAGGAGAGCCAGCGCTGCCCTTCTTCCGGCACGCGCCGCCACGAGCCGAGGTGGACCTCGTAGATGCTGACCGGCACCCCGAGCGACTGCCGGCGGACGCGCTCGGCCATCCACGCCTGATCGCCCCAGCCATAGCCGTCGAGGTCGTAGACCTCGGCGGCCGTGCGCTCGCCGCCGGGCTCGAAAGCGAAGGCAAAGGGATCTGCCTTGAGCGCCTGGATGTCGCCGCCGGGCCCCAGGATCTCGTACTTGTAGCGGGCGCCGGCTCGGACGCCGGGAAGGAACAGCTCCCAGATCCCGTTGCTGGGGTGCAGGCGCATGGGGTGCCGACGGCCGTCCCAGACATTCCAGTCCCCGACGACGCTGACGCGCCGGGCGTTGGGAGCCCACACCGCGAAGATGGTGCCGTCGATGCCCTCGAGCCTGGCCGGGTGGGCGCCCAGCTTGTCGTACACGCGGTAGTGCGTGCCTTCCCCGAGGAGGTGGAGGTCGTAGTCCGACAGGGTCGAGGGGAAGCGATACGGGTCGTCCTCCTCGCGGATCCGCCCCTCGTGATCGGTGATGCGCAGCCGGTAGGTGAGCCCGCCCCGTCCGCGCACCGTGGTCTCCCAGAGCCCGGCCGGGTGGCGCGCCTGCATCGCGTGCTCCTCGACGGGGTCCCCGCCCAGGATCACCGATACCTTGGCGGCGTCAGGCTGAAGCGTCCGGATCGCCACGGTTCCTCGGGCTCCCGGGTGCGGCCCGAGCACGGCGAAGGGGTCGCGATGACGGCCGCCCACCAGGGCCTCGACCACGTCAGGGGCGAGGCTCATGCGGCATCCCCGGCCCGCTCGAGGAGCGCAACGGGGAAGTAGGCGAACAGCGAGCTTGCCCGGAGAGCCGGGCGCCCGTCCACGGACTCCGTGTCCACGCGCTCCGCCGTGAAGCGGTCCACCCATGTCCCGGCCAGGCCGGGATCGTCGAGGCCCACCCAGGTGTCCGCCCATGCCGACTCGCCGAGCGGAGGCTCGCCGGTGAACCCCGTCAACCGGGCGGTCAGCCGGGGCACGACCGCGATCACGGCGCGCCCCGCGCGCCGGCGGGCGAAAGCGACCAGATGGTCGGTCTGCCGCCCCCGGGGTGTCAGCGGCAGGTACTCGCCCTCTAAGAACAGGTCGGAGTCCGCGCGCCGCACGCCAAGGCCGCGCACGATGGTGTAGAGCTTGACCCGGCCGTCGCGCCAGCCCTCGAGGAGCCTGGCGCAGAGCGCGGGCCTGTCGTGGCTGGCCTCGATCTCGGCGGTCAGCGTGTCGAGCCGAGCCTGGGCGGCCTCGAAGTTCACGGGAGCGCGGTTGTCGGGATCCACGAGAGCGAGGTCCCAGCCCTCGGTGCCCTGGTAGAAGTCAGGGATGCCCGGCGATGCGATCTTGAGCACCGTCTGGGCCAGGGAGTTGACCACGCCGTGCCGGGCCACCAGAGCCTGGAAGGGATGCACGTCCGCCACGAAGGCGCTTCCCGGGGCCAGGATGTCGCCCACGAACTCGCGGACGGCCGCGTCGTAGTCCGGATCGGGATTGATCCAGCCCGTGTGCACCTTGGCTTCCTTGACGGCCTTCTCCATGTACGCCTGCATGCGGTCCGTGAAGCGAGGGCGGACCTCGTCCCACTCCTCGACGGGCCAGGCTCCCACCAGTGTCTGATAGAGAAGGTACTCCTCGTTCCGCGAGGGAGCGAGCGCCCCAGCCGCCGGCTGCTTGAAGCGGCGGGCAAGCCGACGCCAGCGCCGGACCCGGGCTTGCCACTCGGCCGGGATCTCCGACAGCACGTCGATCCGGGCCCGCACGTCCTCGCCGCGCTTGGTGTCGTGCGTAGAGGTGGTGAGGAGCGAGGCCGGCCAGCGCGCGCGGCGGCCCATGTTTCGCCCGTGGAAGACGGCCGCCGCCTCGCCGAACCGGGCCGGCTCTCCACCAACCTCGTTGAGCGAGACGAGCCGGTGATAGCGGTAGAAGGCGGTGTCCTCCACGCCCTTGGCCGTGATGGGACCCGTGGCTTGCTGGAACCGCGCCACGAAATCCCGCCACTCGGTCGGGTCCTCCGACGGCCCGGGCACCCGGAGGACGAGGACGTCGTGGAGGAAATCGAAGACCGACGTGCTCACCTGAGGGTTGCGGTGTCGGGCTTCGGCGATCGCCCGCTCGATGTACGCGCGGTCACGGGTGCTCACCTCGACGGCCTCGTCGCCCACGTAGGTGCGGTAGACCGGGAAGCACGCGATGGTCTCCCGGATCGCCCGCACCAGGCTCGGCAGCGTGAAATCGCGGGAGCGCCGGTTGCGGTCGGCGAGTGTGGTCAGGCGATGGCCGAGCTGGTTGGTCTCGCCGGCGATCGTGGTTTGCATGATGAGCCGGCGTGCCTCGTAGGCGAGGTCGGCCATGGCCGGGCGCTCGCCCACGAACCGATGGTAGATCGCCGTCATCTGGCGGGACGCGCTCCGATCGACGAACAGGCTGTTCACCGAGACCAGGAAATCGTAGCCCGTGGTGCCCGCCACGAGCCACCACTCGGGCAGGGTTTCCTCCCCGAGGAGAATCTTCTCAGCCAACACCCACAGGGGGCGCGCGCCAGGAGCGGCCGGGTCGGCGACGGCGGCGGCCCGGTGACGGGCCAGGAGCGCCTCAGCCCGCGCGGCGTCAAGGTCCGGGACCAGGCGCCGGGCCACGTGGAGAATGGCGTCCTCCTGAAGGCGGCGGAAGAACTCGCCGGGCGCGTAGAGACCATCGGGATGATCCACGCGGAGACCGGTGACCAGGCCTGCTCCGACGAGGCGGGACACCAGGCGATGGGTGGCCTCGAAGACCTGCGGCACCTCGATCCGGATGGCGGCGAGGTGATTCACATCGAAGAACCGCCGGTAATTGACCTCGTCGCCAGCCACCCGCCAGTCGGCCAGCCGATAGGCCTGCTCTCCGAGCACGGCATCGAGCAGATCGAAGCTGGCGGGGTCGCCTGGGGTGCCGTTGAAGGCAGTCACGTTGTCCTCGATGAAGGCGTGCAGGTCGTCAGACTCCTTCACGAGGGCGGCGAGCCGCCGCTTAACGACCTCCTTCTCTCGCGCCTGCTCTTCGCGCCGGCCGGGGTCGGTCTCGGTCCGGGCGGGCAGGTGGTCGATGGCCGTGAGGATACTCATCAGATCATGGAGGCTCGGATGGTCCTCCCCAAGACGCTCGCGCAGGCCATCGAGGCGATGGCGCAGGATACGGCGGTAGGAGCCCAGGGCCAGGGGCAGCCGCGCCCCGGCGCAGCGGACAAAGAACGCCCCTTCCGCGAACTCCAGGGTGAGCGCCCCCGCCTCCAGGACAGTGCCGTACTGGTCGGGCAGCACCGGCAGCAACAGCGCGTTGCGAAGGGTGGGGCGAACGGGCGTCCAGTTGATGTCGAAGAACCCGGCGTAGCGGGATGCGGGACCGTTCTCGAGCACGTCGAGCCACCAGGGGTTCGTATCGCCGGCGATGCTCATATGGTTCGGCACGATGTCGAGCACCACCCCTAGGCCCCGCTCGGCGAGGGTCCGCGCCATCGCCTCGAAGGTGGCGGTTGAGCCGATCTCGGGGTTGAAGGTGCCGTGATCCACCACGTCGTAGCCGTGGCTGCTCCCCGGACCGGCCCGGAAGCACGGCGACAGGTAGACCTCGCTGATCCCGAGCGCGTCGAGGTAGGGGGCAAGCCGGGCCACGCCCTCGAAGGTGAGGGAAGGGCCGAGCTGCAGACGATACGTCGCGCGCCGCGGTCGGGCGAGGGCCGCCCAGACCCGCTGGAGGAGCCCGTCCGCGGCTGGGTCGACGCCCACTGCCGACGGAGCCTTGGTTGGCGGCAGACTCATGGCGGTGTCATGGACTGCAAGACTTGCGCCCGCCCCCCCGCCACCGCAAACCCGTGCCACGTAGACCACGGCCTAGCCTGCGGCTGGACACCTTGTCGCGCCTCGCGACACGATGTCGCAAGCGCCCACATGGGATGCATGGCAATCACTTAGGGGTGATCATAACCGAGATGATTGGCGCGTCGGCCGCCGGCTTTGCCGCGTAACCTTCCCAAATCGACACGGTAATCTTTGCCCTTCGGGTGGGCTTGGCGGATGAACTCAGTGCGGGGGAGACGGTTGGCGCCCCAGCAGGTCTACTAAGACGCGTCGACGTAGCGCCGGTTAAGGGGGCAGGACGGATGCTTGCGCCCGTACCCTGGACAGTAAGCTGGTACGCGGAGCGGGACCTCCCCTCCTTTTACCGGTCCAGTCAAACGGTAGGGCGAGAGAAACGCCTCGTCTTGGCGAAAAGAGGCTGAGGGAGGACCCGTGATGGACCGACGCACCTTCCTGGCGATGGTCCCAGGTAGTCTCCTCACCGCGCCGCTCGTCGCGCGCGCGCAGCCGGCGGGGAAGGTTCTGCCTGGCGACCCCGCTCCGCGTAAAGTGATGCTCGAGCTCCAGCAGGCGCTCGCGCACGCGATCGAGCGCTTCCAGGCCATGGACGAGGCCGGTGTGCTGAGCCACGTCTCCGACCACTATCGAACCGATCCGCTTACGAAGCCGGCCATTCGTGAGCAGCTTCGCGTGATGTTTACCCTCTACGACACGCTCCGGGCGCAGGTCCGTATCGACGAAGCGCGGACGGCGGGCGAACGAGCGTGGGTCTACTCGACGGGCGAAGTCTCGGGGCGGCTACGGTACCTTGGCACGTGGACCCCTATCCTGTCTTGGCAGCGCGAACTAGAGGTCGCGCAGCGAGAGCAAGGAGTCTGGCGGCTCTACGGCTATCAGCAGTAACCCGTCGCGTCGCTACCTATCCCGAGGCGATAGGTTCTCAGGAGCAGCCGGTCGTGGTGCCGCAAGTGATGCACTTGAGACAGGTGCCGTTGCGCACCATGGTGAACTGGCCGCAGTCGCCGCACGGGTCGCCCTCGTAGCCCTTGAGCCGCGCCAGGTCCGACGCCGAGAGAATCTTCAGCTGGGCGACGGTGCCGCTGCCCCCGGACAGGGGGGCGGCGGCCCGCGCGGTGCTCGCCGGATCGGGCGCGGTCGCCGCGACGGCGGGCCCAGGCGAGGGGACGATGGCGACCGCCCCCTGGCCGACCTTGTTACCGAGCGTGTCGCTGCGAAGGTCCTCGTCCGGCACGTGCGAGAGGTCGGTGCGGCCGAGGTACGAGATGGCGAGCTCGCGGAAGACGTAGTCGATCACCGAGGTCGCCATCTTGATCCGGTCATTGCCCACGACCATGCCGTTGGGCTCGAAACGCGTGAACACGAAGGCGTCCACGAACTCCTCGAGGGGCACCCCGTGCTGGAGTCCCAGCGAGATCGCGATGGCGAAGCAGTTCATGAGGCTCCGGAAGGCCGCGCCCTCCTTGTGCATGTCGAGGAAGATCTCGCCGAGGGTACCGTCCTCGTAGTTGCCCGTGCGCAGGTACACCTTGTGGCCGCTCACCACCGCCTTCTGGGTATAGCCGGCCCGACGGTCGGGGAGGCGATGGCGCTCACGCAGGTACTTGGTCACCACGCGCTCGGTCATCTTCTCGGCCACCGCCTCCACATCCGCCGCGGCGGCGTCTTCCTCGTCGGTGGTGGCGTTGAGGGGCTGGGAGAGCTTGGAGCCGTCGCGGTAGAGCGCCACTGCCTTAAGCATGCTGCGCCACGAGGTGTGATACGCCTGCTTCACGTCCTCGACCGTCGAGTCCGACGGCATGTTGATGGTCTTGCTGATGGCGCCGGAGAGGAAGGGCTGGGCGGCCGCCATCATCCGGATATGGGCGTCCACCGCGATGAAGCGTCGACCCTTCTTGCCGCAGCGGTTGGCGCAGTCGAACACGGGCAGATGCTCGTCGCGCAGGTGGGGAGCGCCTTCCACCGTCATGGTGCCGCAGACGTAGTCGCTGGCCGCCTCGATCTGGGCCTGGGTGAAGCCGAGGGCGCGGAGGAGGTTCCCGTTCCATTCCGCGAGCTGGGCCTCGTTGAGGCCGAGGTGGCGCGGGACGTAGCCCTGGCCGAGGGTCCAGGGATTGAAGGCGAAGGTGAGGTCGAAAGCCCCCTCGAGGGCGCTCTCGATGCGGGCCAGCCCGGCGTCGTCGAACCCCTTGGCGCGGAGGCTCTCGGGATTGATGAAGGGGGCGCCGCGGAGGGTCTTGCGCCCCACGCAGTAGGCGATGATGTCGTCGATCTGGTCGACGCCGTAGCCGAGCGTGCGGAGGGCGATCGGAATGCTCTGGTTGATGATCTTGAAGTAGCCCCCGCCCGCCAGCTTCTTGAACTTGACGAGCGCGAAGTCCGGCTCGATGCCGGTGGTGTCGCAGTCCATGACGAGGCCGATGGTGCCGGTGGGCGCGAGCACGGTGACCTGGGCGTTGCGGTAGCCGTATGCCTCGCCGAGCGTGAGCGCGCGGTCCCACGTCTCGCGCGCCGCCTGCACCAGATCCCCGGGGCAATGAGAGGGATCCACCCCACGGGGCTTGATGGTGAGCCCTTCGTACACCGGGGGCGCGGCGTTGTAGGCGGCCCGGCGATGGTTGCGGATCACCCGCAACATGGGCTCCCGGTTCCGCGCGAAGCCGGGGAAAGGCCCGAGGTCGCGCGCCATCTCCGCGGAGGTGGCATACGCCTCCCCGTGCATGATGGCGGTCAGCGCTCCGCAGATCGTCACCGCCTCCGGCGAGTCGTAGGGGATGCCCTGGCGCATCAGCACCGTGCCCATGTTGGCGTAGCCGAGGCCGAGGGTCCGGTAGTCCCAGCTCCTCTGGGCGATGGCCGCGCTCGGGTAGGCGCCCATGAGCACGCTGATCTCGAGGACCAGCGTCCAGAGCCGGCAGGCGTGGCGGAAGCCCTCGATGTCGAAGCCACCGTCGGCTGCCCGCAGGAACTTGGCGAGGTTGATGGAGGCGAGGTTGCACGCGGTGTCGTCCAGGAACATGTACTCGGAGCAGTTATGGACCATGAGGCCGCCCGCCACGAAGTGTGCGGTGGCTTCCTCGGTGAGGTCATAGACGTCGGCCTCTCCGACTGCCTCGACGGAGGCCACGGCGTCCGTGAGCTCGTCGTGGTAGGTCCCGACCTCCGCGTTGAGCCGGGCCAGGGCGGCGGCCTTCGGACTCTCGGCATGGAAGCCGATCTCTCGCTCGAAGACGAAGCGCGAGGACCGGCTGATCCGCAGCGAGAACATGGGCGCCACCGGATACTCCCGCCGGCCGCCCTTGCCGTCGGGGAGCAGCGTCATCGTTGTCCCGCCGCGGCGATCCCCGTAGAGCTTGGACTTGATGCCGAAGGAGAGGAGCAGGAGCTGGACCTGGCGCAGGAGGGTCTCCGAGGAGGAGTCGAGCGCCACGTACTGCGACTTCTCGCCGTAGTTTGCCACGGTGCCGTCGGCGGTGAAGAGCCCGCGGAGCACTGCGGAGAGCGCCAACCGGTCCAGCTCGAACACGGCGGGGGTGAACCGCTTGCCCTCGGCGCCCTCGTCGAGCACGGCGAGCTGGCGGAACACGTCCACCACGGGCCGGGAGCCGAAGGCGAGCCGAGCCCCCGACCCGGCCCGCACCACGGAAACGCCGTCATTGCGCCCGACCGAACCCACCGCCTTCAACGCGGCCTTCTCCATATTCAACGCCGCGGCCACCGCGCCCAGCACGCCCGCCTCGGCGGAGTGCATGGTGAGAGTGATCGTCAGCTGCTCGCGTCCAGCGATGGTGGAGCGAGTCAGGCGTCCGTCGCCGACCGCGACGCCGATCCCGAGAGCGAGATCTGCGTCGAGCACGCGCCGGCCGAAACCGCTCCCCTGGAGGTAGATGCGGTCGCTCTGTCGAAGGTCCCGGACGGCGACATCGCCTCGATCCACCGTCAAGACCTTGTGGTCTTCCGT
The DNA here is from genome assembly GCA_046728035.1 of Candidatus Methylomirabilota bacterium. Lineage (GTDB taxonomy): Bacteria > Methylomirabilota > Methylomirabilia > Rokubacteriales > CSP1-6 > DASRWT01. The sequence goes on from JBKPDT010000159.1 coordinate 11,375, forward strand.
GATCTGGACCTCGTAGCCGGCTCGGGTCCGCAGGCGGAAGACGGGCTTGCGCCCCGTCGGGAAGATCCGGGTCACGAGGTGGGGCTGGCCATCGGCGCCGATGACCCGGGCCGACCGGCCCACCAGGGTGTCGATCCGTTGCCAGCCGTCGGCCGTCGCGACCAGGGTGTCGCCGGTCACACACGGATTCGACGCGTTGATCCTCCCGTCCTCGGGGCAGGTGTGCCACTCGTTGATGGTGGTGTCGAACTGCACGCCGGGATCGGCGCAGGCCCAGGCCGCGTAGGCGATCTCGTCCCAGAGGGTGGCCGCCGGAATTCGCTTCGAGATCTTGCCGTCGGTGCGCCGGCGCAGCTCCCAGTCGCCTCCCGCCTCCAGCACGTCGAAAAAGCCGTTGGGGACGCGGATGCTGTTGTTGGAATTCTGGCCGGAGACGGTGAGGTAGGCGTCGCTATCCCAGTCGGTGTCGTACTCGGGGAAGACGAGCTCGGTCACGCCCTGGCCGGCGAGCTGGAGGGCGCGCTGGATATAGCCTTCCGGCACCAGGGCCGCGCGCGCCTCGCGCAGGGCGGCCCGGAGTCCAGCGTTCCGCTTGGGATCAGCGTCGATGCGGTCCGGCTGGAGCGCATCGGGCCGGCAGGCCGCCATCACCGCCTGGAGCCGCCGCTTGCCCAGCCGCGAGCCCGCCACCAGGGCCGCGACCTTCTGCTCCTCGATCACCTTCCAGCGGATGAACTCCATCACGTCCGGATGGTCGAGATCGAGGCACACCATCTTGGCGGCGCGGCGCGTGGTGCCGCCCGACTTGATGGCGCCCGCCGCTCGGTCGCCGATCTTGAGGAAGGACATGAGGCCGGAGGACTTGCCGCCGCCGGAGAGGGGCTCGTTCTCTCCACGCAGGCCGGAGAAGTTCGATCCGGTTCCGGAGCCGTACTTGAAGATGCGCGCCTCGCGCGTCCAGAGGTCCATGATTCCGCCGTCATTGACGAGGTCGTCGGTGACGGACTGGATGAAGCAGGCGCTCGGCTGCGGCCGCTCGTACGCCGAGGTCGCCCGGGTGAGCGCGCCCGACTCAGGGTCCACGAAGTGATGGCCCTGGGCCGGGCCGCTGAGTCCGTACGCCCAGTGCAGGCCCGTATTGAACCATTGGGGCGAGTTGGGCGCAGCGACCTGGGCGGCCAGCATGTGGCAGAGCTCGTCGTAGAAAGCCTTGGCATCGGTCTCGGTGTCGAAGTACTGATACCGCCGGCCCCAGTGCGTCCAGGCGCCGGCCAGTCGGTGGAAGACCTCACGCGCGTCGCGCTCGCCGCCCAGCACCAGCTTGCCGTCCCGATCGCGGATCGGCTCGCCGTCGGGACCGGTCTGGGGCACGCCCGCCTTCCGGAAATACTTCTGCGCGAGGATGTCGGTCGCTACCGCCGACCACGCCGCGGGCACCGCGATGCCCTCCTGACGAAAGACCGTCGAGCCATCCGGGTTCTTGATCTCCGAGGTGCGGAGATCAAACTCGATCCCGCTGTAAGGGCTCTGGCCGTCTCTGGTATAGCGGCGGGGAATCTTCATACGACCCTCCTCGAACGGTCAAAAGCAGCGTCGCGGACGTTACGTGGACGTTACGGTCTAAAAGCAACGAAGCCCAAGATATTGTGGTCCCCCGCAGTGAGTCAACCTTTATTTAGTGCTTGTGAGCATCTTCTCAACCCGCGGGCCTGTGGATGATGTGGATGATGGTGGACAACTTCGCGAGCGACGAAAAGATGCGTGGTTTGGTGCCGCACGGCTGTGGATGAGACGCAGCGCGGCGCGTACAATGTCCGCGCCATGCACTGGATGGTGGACGGTTACAACGTCATCCGGCGCGATCCCAGTCTCGCCTCGCAGGAAGCGGTGAGCCTGGAAGCCGGGCGTGCGGCGCTGTGCCGGCTCCTCGCCCGGACAGCGAAAGCGTCCGGCGAGAGATTCACGGTGGTCTTCGACGGCGCCGGGGGTGGAGGCATCGCGGGCGGGCGGACGGCGGTGACCGTGGTCTTCTCGAGTGCCCGCGAGACGGCCGATCGCGTGCTCGTCCGGCTGGCGGCGAGAGGCGGTGCGGTGGTGTCGAATGACCGCGAGGTGCGCCGCGCCGCTGAGCGCGCCGGGGCCATCGCCGTCACCACGGACCAGTTCCTCGCCCGGATCGAGACCCTGGCCGGTGCCGGGGCGCCGGCGGGGGCGGGGGATGAGGTCGGCGCTCCTCATATGAAGGAAGAGGAAGGGGATGATCCCGAGCCGCCCCGGAAGGGCAATCCACGCCGGCTCCCCCGAAAACGCCGCGCCGCCGTCCGCGCCCTCGGCCGTCTTCGCCGACTAACCTGATCGAGCATTCGATGATGGAGGCTACTATGCACGTCGGCTTCGCTGGAACCGGCAACATGGGCCGCCCCATGGCAGCCAATATTCTCAAGGCCGGCCATCCGCTCACCGTATTCGATCTGAGCCCGGCGGCTACCGCCCCGCTCGAGCGTTCGGGCGCGACGCGCGCGGCCGACCTTCCGGCCCTGGCGGGGTCGGTTCGGGTGACCCTCCTGAGCCTTCCGGACGCGCGGGCGGTGGAGGCCGCGCTCTTCGGCTCACCGGGTGCCCCCGGCCTCATGGCCGGTGCCAAGTCCGGCGACTTCATCTTCGATCTCTCGACCGTGGGACCGGCGAGCACGCGGAGCCTGGCCGCCCGGGCCGCGCGTCAAGGCGTGCGCCTCGTGGACGCGCCGGTGAGCGGCAGCGTGAGCGGGGCGGAGGCAGGCACGCTCGCCGTCATGATCGGTGCGCCCGAGGCCGACGTGAAGCCCTTCGAGTCCATCTTCCGTGCCATCGGCAAGAACCTCTTCTTCCTGGGCGAGGTGGGCAAGGGGAACATTCTGAAGCTCCTCAACAATTACGTCGCGCTGACCAACCAGGCCGCCCTCTGCGAAGCGATGGCGCTCGCCGACCGCTTGGGGGTGGCGCGCCAGACGGTGGGCGAGGTGGTCGGCAAGAGCTCGGGGGCGAGCTTCATCCTCGAGCGGAAGCTGGCCGCGCTCGTGAAGCACGACTACCGCCCGGGCTTCTTCGTGGATCTCGCCCGCAAGGACTTGGGGCTCGGGCTCGATCTGATGGCCGAAACGAAGGGTGAGAGCGTGGTGGGGCGGGCGGCGTGGGAGCTTTACGGACGCGCGAGCGCGGCGGGGCTGGGCAAGCTCGACAGCTCCGGCTTGCTGGGACTCCTGGAGCCCCGCGCTACTCCCTGATCTGCCGAGCGCGACGCTGGAGGTAGGCGTTGCGGACCGCGGTGTAAAGATCCACCGTGGTCTCCTCGACGCCCTCGAAGAGCTCGAGGTTCAGCGACCGCTCATTGACGAGGTTGACCACCCTCATCACCAGTCGCTCCCAGATGAAGGGTATGTAGTAGCTGAGCGGGTCCATGGCCCCGTCCACCCCAAAGCCGATGCCGTCGCGGACAGTCATGGGTGGCAGGAAGGGGAGCACCAGGAACGGTCCCGGCCCCATTCCCCAGACACCGAGCGTTTGCCCGAAGTCTTCCTTGCTGGGCTCGATTCCCCACTCCCGCTTGGCCATGTCCCACAGCCCGCCGATCCCCACCGTCGAGTTGATCAGAAAGCGCGCGAGCTCGCGGCCCGCGCCCGACCACTTGGCCTGGAGCAGGCTGTTCACGAACCGCGGCACGAAGTTGATGTTGCTGAAGCCGCGGTCGATCATGCGCTGGAGCTCGTCGGGCACGACGGAGTTGTAGGCTTCGGCGACGGGCTTGAGGACGTACTTGTCCAGGTTGTAGTTGAACCTGAACATCTTCTCGTTGAAGGCTTCCCAGGGGTCGTACTCCTCGACGGGGGGCTCGAGCGGCGGGCCGCTGTCGCGCGTGGCCTGGGCGATCGTCATCGTGCCGGCGAGGGCGAGGAGATACGGCGTCATCTGCGCGTCGGTGATCGGCTCCATCGGCAAGGGCTCGACGGCAATCTCGGCCGTGGCCGCGGGGACCGCGTCCTCGCTTGTGGCGACGGGCTCGGCCGTCCCTTCGGCGACCGATTCGGGCGCCGCCGCGACGGCGGCCTCGGAGCCGGCGCGCTCGGGGACGACGGGGGCGGTCACGCTCGCCGCGAGCAGCGCCTGGGTATCGGCATGGAGGCCGCCCGAGACGGAGCCGCAGCCGCCGAGCGCGAGCCCGCCCGCCACGAACAGCAGGCCCAGCAGCCGGTCGAAGGCGCGCGCCCTCCTCATCGACCGGGCCTGTGAGCCCTTGCCCATCGACACATCCGATCTCGCGTGCACGCGGACTCTCCCTCCGGGGCAGACATTCGAAGCTGATTGACTCGACGTGAACAAGCAACGGGGGTGCCCAGGGGCACCCCGCGGCGATAGTCGCACTCATCGGTCGGACATGGCAAGGGTTTTTCCTCGCCGAAGCCGCCCGCTGGGTGGCCCGAGCCTGGGCCCGGCGGCAGAATCCGTCTGATCGGGCGCCGTTGACAGGCCCCGATGCCGGGCGTAGGGTTCCGCCAGACCGCCGGGAGGCCAGGCATGAAGCCATTCGTCGTCAACCGCTACGGCCGGATCGTCTTTCCCGAGAGCTTCTTCCCCGAGCTCGACTTCTCGGTGTTCGAGACGCTCGAGCAGTTCGCTGCGGTGATCAAGCGCGATTTCGAGGAGAAGGCGCCCAGCGAGACCGACATCGTCGCCCGAGTGGAGGCCCATGGCTACGGGGGTCGCTACGAGCTCCTCCGCGATCTCGCGCTGAACCTCTTCTGGGTCAACCGTTACGCGATGACCATGTACGAGAAGCGGCCGACGCGGTGGCGCGACGTGGCGCGCCAGCGGGACGACGTCTTCCTGCCCGTCTTCAAGCCCTGGGACGGCGCCGAGCTCACTACCGCCATCGAGGCCGGCTATCGCGGCCTCGTCCCGTCCTGGGACGAGGGAACCGAGGACAAGATCTTCCGGATCCTCCTCGACGTCTTCCGCCACAAGAAAGGGGCGGGTGCGGAGCTCCCCGCGATCAAGCCCACCGTGGCCGAGATCCTCGCCAGCCCGAAGAGCCTCACCTATCACTTGCTCGCCTACAACCCGGACTTCCCCGGCTACGGCTACAACGACATCATCGAATACGCCCATACCGTGCCCGAGCTCGAGGCGGTGATGCGGCAGGCGATGGTGCTCCACAACCAGTACCGCTGGGACCGTGCCCGGACCCGCCTCACCGAAGTCGGTCAGCTCCACGACGACGACTACGTGGTGGTCTTCCACCCGCGCAATGACGACGTGCTGAACTTCATCCGCCGCGTGAAGTCCGGGCGCCGGGGGCGCCCCCGCCGGCCCGCCCCCACCGAGTCGCGCCGGCCGGCCTCCCCGTATCCGCCGGTAGTGGTGGCCAAGCGCTTCAGCGTGCTGCCGCGGATCGAGGCCCTCGCCGTCTACAAGGGCGAGCGGGCGTGCACCAACGAGGACCTGATCCGCAACGCCGCCTATTGCTGGTCGCCGATGAGCGCGGAGGAGATCGATCGGAAAACGGGGATCTCGCAGCGCCTGTACACCGAGCTCGACCTCGACCACATCGCGCTCCTCGCCGCCCGCCGGGCGCTGGAGAAGTCGGGGCGCCGGCCGGAGGAGATCGGCGCGGTGCTCTTCTGCTCGTGCACGAGCGTGAAGATGATGCCGTCGCTGGCGACCTGGCTGTCCGGCCAGCTCGGCATGTTCCAGACTCATGCCTCCATGGACATGGTGGCGGCGTGCGCGGGACTGCCCTACGGGCTTTCCGAGGCGGTGCGCCTGCTCCAGGAGACGGAACGGCCGATACTGCTGGTCTGCGGCGAGAAGTTCTCAGACAAGATCGGAACGGTGCGGACCTCGCGGATGATCTTCGGGGACGGGGCGGCCGCCATGGTGATCGCCCCCGCCGCCCCTGGCACCTCCACGGACGTCGAGGTCTACCAGACCTACGCCTCGGGCCCGATGGCGGAGGTGGACTCCATCATCTGGCCCAATCCCGAGTTCGACAACAACATCACCGTCTACGGTCCCGAGGTGCGGGGCCTCGTGAAGCGCTACCTCGGACAGATGATCGACGAGATGCGGGAATTGCCTAATACCGAGGGCGGCGCAGGCTCGCTCCTGGACGCGATGGACCTCATCGTGCCGCATCAGGCCAACAAGGTCATGGTGATCAATGTCGCGAAGGCGGCGGGCATCGGACCGGAGCGGCTCTACTTCAACATCGGCTCGGTGGGCAACACGTCCTCCGCGAGCATTCCCATCGCCATCCACGACGCGGTACGAGAAGGGGTGATCGATCGGCCGATGCGGATCTTCGCCCC
>JBKPDT010000160.1:0-48093 GCA_046728035.1 Candidatus Methylomirabilota bacterium
AGCGCCACCTCGACGGGCGCGTGCCCGCCTCCGTAATACACCGGCCCAAGCAGGGCTTCGAGATTCCACTCGCCACCTGGCTCCGGGGAGAGCTGCGCGAGATGGGGCACGAGTTGCTGCTTTCCCCGCGCGCCCTAGGCCGGGGCTACGTGCTACCGGCGCGCGTCCAGACGATCTGGGACGAGCATCAGCGCGGCATCCGCGACCGCGCGTCTCTCCTCTGGGCTCTCATGGTCCTCGAGCTCTGGCATCGCACCTTCGTGGACCAGGCGCCCCCCGAGGGGCCGACCGCGCCGTGAGCCGCTTCGAGGACGAGTGGCAGAAGCGCTTCGAGCGCTTCGCGCGGACGTCCGCGGACGAGGCCCTGATCTCGGGCTGGTCGCCGACCGGGCTGCGCCGGCGGTTCGCCATCTTCGCCTCACTCGTCCCGTCGCTCCGGCTGCCCGAGGCGGCCCAGGCGCTCGATCTGGGGTGCGGTGGCGGCACGTATGTGCGCTATCTGGCCGGCCTCGGCCATCGTGTGGTGGGGCTCGACTACTCCGTGCCCAGCCTGGAACGCGCGTGGGCGGCCGACCCGGGCCCCAAGGGCCGCTACCTCGCGGGGGATGCCTATGGGCTGCCCTTCCGCGGCGCCGCCTTCGATCTCGTGGTCTCCATCGGCGTGCTTCAGACCTTGGGTGAGCCGGAGCGCGCCCTGGGCGAGATGGCCCGCGTCCTGCGTCCGGGGGGCGTACTGGTGGTCGAGGCGCTCAACCGGAGGGCCCTGGTCACCCGGGCGCGACGTGTGGTCGCGCGGGCGCGTGGGTGGTCCGAGCGGGTACGGGTGTGGGACCCCGTCGACGTGGTGGGCTGGCTCGAGGGCCACGGCCTCGAGCCCCTGCACCGGGCCGGCATCTACCTCCCGCCCCGCCGCGCCGGGACCCTGGATCACCTCCTCGGGAGCGCGCCTGCCGTGCGCGCCCTGGATCGGAGCCGCCGCTTGAGCAATCTCACCGCTCACGGCTTCCTCTTCTCCGCGCGCCGCCGGTCCGGCGGCTCCGCGATGGGAGTTTGATCCCATGTACGGACTCGTCGCCGGCTTCGGCTCCGCCGCCTCCCGCGTGTCCCCATCCGTCCTTCCGGCGGCCATCGACGACGACGGCGACGCCAAGGTGGGACACTTCACCGATGAGCGCTCGGTGTCCGTGATGGTCATGGTGCCTCGCGAATCCCACCTCGCGCCCCTCTTGGCCTGGCGACGCGACGGCCGCCTCGGTATCGCGGTGGATGGGTACCTCACCACCGACGTGGCCGGACCCCCCGGCCGTCAGGTCGAGCGCCTGCTGGAGATGATCGAGGAGCGCGGGGTGGAGTCTGCCCTCGGCGCGGTGGTGGCAGGCGCGTTCAACCTGGTGGTGATCGACCTCGACGCCCGCACCTTCGTCGTCGCCAACGACCGGCTCGGCCCCATCCCGCTCTACGTGGCCGAGACGCGCGGCGGCGCCGTGGTGTCCACGCTCCCGCGCCTGCCGGTCACCACCGGCCTCGTCTCGAGGGAGCCCGATCTCACGGCATGCGCCGAGCTGATCTACCTCGGGAACACCATCGGCGACCGCTACTACCTCAAGGGACTGCGCCGGCTCCCCCGCGCCTCGATCCTCAAGTGGGAGGAGGGAAGCGGCCGGCTCGAGGCGCGACAGACCTCACTGGCGCATCTCCCCGACGTAGCCGCGACGGCGCCCGCCGACCTCGACGCGATCGCCGAGACCGTCCGGGCCTCCTGTCGCCGCATGGCGGACGTGAGCGGGCGGACCGCCCTCTTCCTCAGCGGTGGGATGGACTCGCGCCTCATCCTCGCGGCGTGGCCGGCCGGCCGTGATCTCCCGTGCTACAGCTACGGCCCCGCGGAGTTCGCCGACGTGGCGATCGCCCGACAGCTCGCCGCCACGCGTGGCGCGCCCTTCACGCGGGTCCCCCTCGACGGGAACCAGGTCGCCGACGACATCGATCGGATGCTCTGCTTCACGGGGCCTCCGGCCTTTCCCAACCGGTACCTGGCCGCGCGTCGGGTCCTCCAGGACGGGTTCGACACCGTGCTCGATGGGTACATGGGCGACGTGCTGCTCGGGGGGTCGTTCTACGGCAAGGGCCCGGTCACGAGCCGGCTCGCCCGCTACGCGCGCTACGTCAACCGGCTCGTGGACGAACCGACCCGACGCATCGGTCTCGACCGCCTCGCCGAGTGGATCTTCGCCGATATGCTCGATCCGGGTGCGCTCGCCTGGCTGGAGCGCAACGGCGACCCGGACTTCGCCCGCGCCCTCGCCGCGGAACGGCCGCGAATCCTCGAGGACATCTCCACCGAGCTCCGGCGGATGGCGTCTCCGGACGGATCGACGGCGCTCCTCTTCCGGAACTTCACGATCGTCCACAAGGCTCTCCACAACTCCATCTTCCAGACCGTGGCCTCACGGCGCTTCGTCCGGGTCGGGGTCCCGTTGATGAACGATGGTCCGTTCCTCGAGGCCACCCTGCGCCTGCCCCCCGACGAGGTCGCCTTCCGGAAGCTATATATCCGTCTCTTCCGCCGCCACTTCCCGGCCTATGCCGACGCGCCGTACGCGGCTTCCCTCCTGCCCCTGCGCCGTTCGCCGCTGCTCCATCACTGGGTGAGGTCCCTCGGTTCGCGACGGAACCGGCTGATCCCCCACGCGCGCGCGCTTGCGGTCGGGTTCGACGAGTGGCGGACATGGCTCGCCCAGAGTGAGGGGCTGCGCGAGCGCGCGGTGGTGCTGCTCGCTCGCCTCGGTGTCGCGAGCGCGGAGCGTCTTCGCGCCGCCGTGGAGCGCATCGGTGACGGCCGCGAATCCGGATCGGGCGATCTCCTGCACCTCGGCGGCCTCGCCTACCTTGTCCAGACGCCGCTCCGCCTGGGCGCGGCCGGGCCGCGCTGACGCGTGCACGGCCTCGTCGCTGCCCTCGGAAGCGCCGCCCGGCACCTCACGCGCGAGGCGATCGTCCATCACCTGGGCGTCCCCGCCGCAGACGCCGTCCATCTTGTCGCCGCCGAGCCCGGGGTGAGCGTGGCCCTCCTGGCCCCCTCCGGGACCGGCGCGATGCCGCCCATCGCACGGTCGGCCCGTGGATCGCTGGGTCTCGCGCTCACCGGCTATCTGCTGGTGGACTCCGCCTTGCCCGCGGACCGCCACCCCCGGCTACTGCTGGAGGCGGTGGAGCTTCGCGGGCTGGAGGCGGCCCTGCGCGACGTGGTGGCTGGCAGCTTCAATCTCGTTGTCGTGGATCGAGCGCGCGACCAGGTGCTCATCGCCAACGACCTCATCGCCTCGGTCGCCCTCTACTATGCCGAGGTCCCCGGCGGCGCCATCGCCACCACCATTCCGGGGTTGCTCCGGCTCGGCGGCCTTCTTCCCGCGGAGCTGGACTGGACGGGTGTCGCGGAGTTGGTCCAGCTGGGGCACACCGTCGGCGACCGGTATCCTATCGCGGGCGTGCGGCGCCTTCACGCGGCATCCGTCCTGTCCTGGGATGGAGGAGGCGCCCGTCTCGATGTCCACGCCACCGACCGCGACCCCAGCCGGCTTGCCGTCGAGCCGGGACACCCCGACCTTGACCATCTCGGCGACCTGATCGAGACAGCGTGCCGGCGACTGACCCGCCTGGATGGTCGCATTGCGAATCTCCAGAGTGGCGGGCTCGACTCGCGGCTCGTCCTCGCGGCGTGGCCTCGCGAGGCGCCGCTACCGTGCTACAGCTATGGGCCGGCGGACCTTGCCGACGTCGTCGTCGCCGCGCGGCTGGCCGAGGTCAGGGGCTCGTCGTTCTGCCGCGTTGCGCTTCCCGGCGACGCCGTGGCCGAGGCCTTCGACGACATGGCCCTCTTCGGGGGCGCGCCCCTGTACCCGAACCGGTACCTCGCCGCCCGGCACCTTCGTGGAGACGGTTTCGGCGCGGCGGTGGATGGCCTGATGGGCGACCTTCTGATGGGCGGGACCTCATTCATTTACCAGGACCGGTTCTCGCGGGTCGGACGATATCTCAAGTCCATTCACCGCTTCGTCGACGGCTCCGTCCGCCGCATCGGCCTCGATGCCCTGACTGAGATCATCCTCGACAGCCACACCGACCCCACCGCCGGAGCCTGGGCCGCGCGACACCTGGCCCCCGAGGTCGCCGCGCGCCTGACCGCCGCGACGACCGAGATCCGGCAGGACATATGGAGCGAGCTCGGCCGGCTCGCCCCCGACCAGGATTCGGCCGCGCTTCTCCTCCGGAGGTTCCGGATGAGGAGCCGGAGCGCCAACTATACCCGTCAGCAGGGTGTCTTCACCCGTCGCTTCGTGCACGTCTACTACCCGTTCCCGGCGGATGTGCCGCTGCTCGAGGCGTTCTTCCGTGTGGAGCCCCGGGTGACCGCCTTCCACCGGAACCAGATCCGCTTGTTCCGGCGCCGCTATCCGGCGTATGCCGAGGTGCCGTATGCGGCGTCCTTGCTCCCGGTGAAGCGCGATTCGCTCGTGCACCTGTGGGGACCGAGGCTACGCCGGCGCGGTCTTCGGCTTCCGCTCTTCGAGCCGCGCATCGCCGGTGTAAGGGGAGACTACGACGAGTGGCACGAGTGGTTCCAGGCCAGCCCGGCGCTCCGCGCGCGGGTCGGAGGGCTCCTCCCGAAGGTTGGCCTGGCCCATCCCGATCACCTACAATCGAAGTTGGAGGACATCGAGCACGGGCGGGAGCTGGGCGCCGGCGAGCTCGCTCACCTGGCCGCCCTGGCCCACTTGCTCACCGCCTCGCCCGCGCGCGTGGCCCCATCCTCGCGGAGTGTGACAGGCCCATGACCGTGCTACACGTCCTCGACCATTCGCTACCGGCGCTGAGCGGCTACAGCACGCGCAGCCGGAACATCGTCGTCTTCCAGCGCGAGGCGGGCCTGCGCCCGGTGGTCGTCACGTCACCCAAGCACCCCGTGGCGGGGCCCGAGCGCGAGGTGCTGGAGGGGATCGCGCACTACCGGACCCGGCCGGGCCGGGCGGTCGGCATCCCCTACGTTCGCGAGCTGGGCCTGATGGCGGCGCTGGCGCGCCGGATCCGGGACGTGGCGCGATCGGAAGGGGCCCGGGTCCTCCACGCCCATTCGCCCGTACTCAATGGGCTGCCCGCGCTGTGGGTCGGGCGGCGCCTCGGGCTCCCCGTCGTCTACGAGGCCCGTGCCTTCTGGGAGGATGCCGCGGTCGATCAGCAGACCACGCGCGAGGGATCCCTCCGGTACCGGCTGACCCGGACGCTCGAGACATTCCTGTTCCGGCGGGTCGACCGCGTTGTCGTCATCGCCGAGGCCATGCGCCACGACATCGTCAGGCGCGGTGTCCCCGCCGAGCGTGTGACGGTGGTGCCCAATGGCGTGGACACGGACATCTTCAGCCCGGTGCTGCGGGACGAGCGCCTCGCCCGCTCGCTCGGCCTCGATGGAGCGCCGGTGCTCGGGTTCATCGGATCCTTCTACCACTACGAGGGGCTGAGCCTCCTGCTCGAGGCGTTGCCCGCGCTGCGTGCGCGGATGCCGGGCGTCCGTGTGCTGCTGGTGGGGGGCGGCGACGAAGAGGTGGCCCTCCGGTCGATGTCGGCGCGCATCGGCGACGCCGTGGTCTTCGCGGGCCGAGTGCCCTACGACCGGATCCGCGACTACTACTCCCTCATCGACGTCTTCGTCTGCCCGCGGCGCCGGATGCGCCTGACCGAGCTCGTGACGCCCCTGAAGCCGCTCGAGGCGATGGCGATGGCCTGCCCGGTGCTCGCCAGCGATGTGGGTGGACAGGCCGAGCTCATCCGCCACGACGTGACGGGTGTGCTCTTCTCCGCGGAGTCCCGCGACTCGCTCGTGGAGGCGGCGGCGGGGCTCGGTGCCGATCCCGCGCGGCGTGCCCGGCTCGGGCGCCAGGCGCGGGAATTCGTGGTGGCCCAGCGCGGGTGGCCCCAGGTGGTCGGCCGGTACCTGCCCCTCTATGAGGCCGGAGCCTAGGCGCGCCGTGCGAGCCCTCGTCCTGTCCTCGACGTTTCCCAACGCCAATCAGCCCACGCTGGGCGTCTTCATCCGCGAGCGGATGCGAGCCCTCGCCGGCCGGTGCGAGCTGCGCGTGGTGGCGCCGGTGCCGTGGTTCCCCGCCAATGGGCTCATCCGCGGCGCGAGCGTGGTCGGGCTCCCGGCAGTCGAGGACGGCGGCGGGTTCCCCGTCTATCACCCGTCCTTCCTGTCCGTCCCGCGCTATCTCAAGTGCCTCGACGGCCTTCTCTACGCGATCTCGTTGGCCCCGTTCGTGGCGCGCCTGCGCCGGCAATTCCCGTTCGATCTGATCGACGCCCATTTCGCCTACCCCGATGGCGTCGCCGCCGTGCTCCTGGGCCGGCTCCTGCGCAGGCCGGTGGTCATCACGCTCCGCGGCAGCATTGTCCGTCTCCAGCACTACCGGCTCCATCGGCCACAGATCCGCCGGGCCCTGGAGGGCGCCGCGGGGATCATCGCGGTGAGCCAGTCGCTGAAGGACGTCGCCGCCGGCCTGGGCATCGTGCCGGAGCGGATCACGGTGATCCCGAACGGCGTGGATCTCGCAAAGTTCCATCCGGTCACCCGGGCCGCAGCCCGGGCGACGTGCGGGCTCCCCGCGGACCGGCCGGTCATCCTCACCGTCGGCGGCATCTACGAGGGCAAGGGACAACATCTGGTCGTCGAGGCCCTGGCCAGCCTGTCGGCCCGCTATCCCGACGCGCTCTACGTGATGGTGGGGGGCGATCGCCGAGACGGCTATCCAGAGCGCGTGCGGGAGCTCGCCACACGGAGCGGCCTGGCCGACCGGCTGCGCTTCGCGGGGGCTCACCCCCACACAGCGCTCGCCGCCTGGTACTCCGCCGCAGACGTCTTCTGCCTCGCCACCCAATCCGAGGGCTGGGCCAATGTGCTCCTGGAAGCGCTCGCCTGCGGGACGCCGGTGGTCACCACCCGGGTCGGCGGCAATGCCGAGATCGTCCGCGAGGGGCGTGACGGCCTGCTCGTGCCGTTCGGCGACGTGCCCGCTCTTGCGCGGGCCCTCGACCGCGCGCTCACGTCGAGCTGGGACTCCGCCGCGCTCACCGCCCATGCCGCCGGGCACACGTGGCACGCCGCCGCGAACGGCGTGATGGGCGAGTTCGCGCGCGTCGTGGCCGCCGTGCCGTCCGTCGGCTCGGCGAATCCCAAGCGTTCGACCGCGGTGTCCAACCGATGATCACCACGCTCTGGCGGAAGCGGCTCTACCGTACCGAGGCCCTGCGCCTCATGGCCCGTGACCTCCGGGGCTGGCGTGGGCCCGTGCGCGCGCCCGGCGAGCATCTGGACGCGGCCGCCCGCTGGATCCTGCGCGCCCAGGCGGCGACGCGGGACGACGGGGTGTCTGGCGGCTACTCGCTCGAGGACGGGTGGATCGCCTCCTATCCGGAGACGACCGGTTACATCATCCCGACCCTCCTCGCCTACGCGGACTATTCCGGCAAGCGCGAGTACGCCGCGCACGCGCTCGCCATGGCCGACTGGGAGTGCGCGGTGCAGCTCCCGGAAGGCGGCTTCCCGGGCCACTTCGTGAACCAGACCAATCCCCCCGCGGTCTTCAACACCGGACAGGTAATCTTCGGCCTCCTCGCAGCGCACGAGACGTTCGGGAACCCGCGGTTTCTCGACGCCGCCCGGCGAGCGGGGGCCTGGCTCGCGGCCATCCAGGAGCGCGACGGCTCGTGGCGCCGGTTCGACTACCGCGACACGGTGCACGTCTACAACACCCGCACGGCGTGGGCTCTCGTGGAGCTGGGCCTGGCCGCGGGCGCCGACGCGACGCGCGCCGCCGGCGAGCGGCACCTCGACTGGGCGCTGGACCAGCAGGATCGGGACGGTTGGTTCCGCAACGCCGCGTTCGGCGCCGGCGAGGACCCGTTCCTGCACACCATCGCTTATACGACACAGGGGCTGCTCGAGGCCGGCCTTCGGGTCGGCCGGGCCGACTACGTGGCGGCCGCGGAGCGCGCCTGCCGCGCGCTCGTGCCCCACGTGCGGCCCGACGGCCATATCCCGGGCACCTTCGCGCCGGGCTGGCGCCCCACCGCCCGCTACTCGTGCCTGACCGGAAACGCCCAGATGGCGGCCCAGTGGCTCCGGCTCCACGATCGCACGGGCGACCCGGGATTCCGGGAAGCCGCCGTCCGCGCCCTGACGTTCCTCAAGCGCACGCAGGATTGCGAGACGCACAATCCTCACGCGCGCGGGGCCATCAAGGGCTCACACCCCTTCTGGGGGCGCTATCTCTTCGGCACCTATCCCAACTGGGCCGTGAAGTTCTTCATGGACGCCCTCCTCATGGAGGAGCTCGTCCTCACGGGACGGAAGTCATGCATCCGCTGCTGGTGAAGACGGTCGTCTACCCGCTCCACGAGCGGCTCAAGGGGAAGGGCACCTTTCCCTGGCTCCGCCGGCTCGAGGCGAGCCAGTGGTGGACGCCGGGCCGGCTCGCCGCCGCCCAACTCGACCGGCTGAGGGCGCATCTCGAGTGGGCGTACGCGCGCGTGCCGTACTACCGGGGGCTCTTCGATGAGCACGGGCTGCGGCCAGCGTCGATACAGACCCTCGACGACTTCCGCCGCGTGCCGTTCCTCACCCGCGAGATACTCCGCGACCGCGGCCCCGACCTGGCCGCCCGCGCGCGGCTCCGCGGGGTCCAGCGCCTCGCCACCGGCGGCTCCACCGGCGCGCCGGTCGCCATCCTGATCGACGCGGAGCGGATGGGCGTCGGGGACGGCATTCGCCTCCGCGCGCACCGTTGGTTCGGAATCGAGCCGGGCGCCCGCGAGGTGGTGCTGTGGGGCTCGCCCATCGAGGTCACACGCCAGGATCGCGTCCGCATCCTGCGTGACCGCTTCCTGAACTCCACCCTGCTCTCGGCGTTCAACATGGGCGAGCCCGAGATGGCGCGCTACGGCGAGGCCATCGCCCGGATCGGCCCGGAGAAGATGTACGGGTACGCGAGCGCCTTCACTCTCCTCGCCGGGTACCTGCGGGCCAGGGGCTGGACGCCCCCGGCGGGCCTGAAGGCCATCTTCACTACCGCCGAGCCCCTCTTCGATTTTCAGCGGAAGGCCATCGAGGAGGCGTTCGGCTCCCGGGTCGCGACCGAGTACGGCTCGCGCGACGCGGGCCTCACCGCCAACGAGTGCCCGGAGGGATCGCTCCACGTCCCCGCCGAGGGCATCCTCGTCGAGGTCGACGGGGCGGGTGCGGACGGCCTTGGCGAGATCGTCGTGACCAATCTCTACTCGCCGGCGAT
The DNA here is from genome assembly GCA_046728035.1 of Candidatus Methylomirabilota bacterium. Classification (GTDB taxonomy): domain Bacteria; phylum Methylomirabilota; class Methylomirabilia; order Rokubacteriales; family CSP1-6; genus DASRWT01. The sequence continues at coordinate 9,339 of JBKPDT010000160.1, forward strand.
GCCGATCATCCGCTACCGCACCGGCGACCTCGGCCGCCTCGATCCGGCCCCCTGCCCGTGCGGGCGCGGGCTGCCCCGGCTGGCCAGCGTCGAGGGACGGCGGACGGACTTTCTCGTCGCCACCGACGGTCGCCTCCTGCACGCCCTGTCCATCATCTATATCCTCCGCGAGACCCCCGGTCTCGCCCAGTTCCGCGTCGTCCAGGAGGAGGTCGAGCGGGTGACGATACAGGTTGCGCCTGCCGACGCCTTGTCCGAGGCGGGCCGGCGGTGGCTGGTCGAGCGCGTGCAGGCCCTTCTAGGCGCCTCCGTCCGGGTCGCCGTGGAGGCCGTGGGGGACATTCCCGCCGAAGCCTCGGGGAAGCACCGGTACGTGGTGTCGAAGGTTGCCGATCGTTACGTGGGCGAGCTTCTGTCGGGCGCGGCCAACGGGAAGGGGCGGCGATGAGGGACCCGGCCCCGGTGCTCGTCACCGACGCGCCCTCGAACGCGAACCTGGCCGTGGTGCGCTCGCTGGGCCGGCAGGGCATCCCGGTAGGCGTGTGCGGGTTCGAAGGCGAGTTCAACCTCTCCTTCCACTCCCGCTACGTCCAGGAGCGCGTCTTCCTGCCCTCTCCCGCTCGCGACCCCTCCGGATTCCTCGGCGGTCTCCGGGCGCTGCTCGTGACCGGCAAGTATCCGATCCTCTTCCCCACGACCGACCGGACCATACAGCTCGTCGCGGCGCACCGGGCGGAGCTTCCCGCCTGGATCCGCGTTCCCATCGCGCCGCAAGCGGCCATCGAAACTGCGCTGGACAAGGAAGCCACGCTGACCCTGGCGCGGCGGCTCGGGGTCCCGACGCCCCGCACGTGGTGTCCGGCTGGCCCCGCCGCGCTCGAGCAGACACTCGGCGAGATCCGCTATCCCGTCATCGTCAAGCCGCGCCAGACCAATTTCCTCGGTGCCGACGGACGGCTCCACAAGACGGGCTATGCCATCGTCGACGACGCCCCCGCGCTCGCGCGGGCCTATGCCGAGATCGACCGTGCGGTGCCGCGACCGCTGATCCAGGAGGTCGTCCAGGGGGACGGCGCAGGCGTCTTTTCGATCTGGGATCACGGGACGCCCCGCGCCTGGTTCGCGCACCGTCGCCTCCGCGAGGAGGATCCGCGCGGCGGGCGCGCCTCGGCGGCGACGAGTGTGCGGTGCGACCCGCGCCTCCGGGCCTGGGCGGAGCAGCTGCTCGGCGCGCTCGCGTGGCACGGCGTGGCCATGGTGGAGTTCAAGTGGGACGCCGCCACGGGCGCGGCGTGGCTGATGGAGATCAACGGCCGCTTCTGGGGCTCCCTGGCCCTTGCCCTCGCCGCGGGCGCGGACTTCCCCTACTGGCTGTATCGCCTCGCCAACGGCGAGCCGATCGAGGCCCCCGCCGACTATCCCGCCGGGGTGGTGGCGCGCGACCCCATCGCGGAGCTCAAGCATTTCGTGCGCGTGCTCGCGCCCGGCCGCCGGAACGCCGGCGGCGGCGCTCCTTCCCGCTGGGCGACGCTCCGGCAGATGGGAAGCATCCTCCATCCCACGCGGGACTCCTACAACTGGACGACGGACGATCCGGAGCCGGGGCGGCAGGAGTGGCGGCACCTCTTCCGACGGGCGAGAGGGCTCGCCAAGCCATGAGGCTGCGCGGCGTCGCCCACGTGCACTCGACTTACTCGTACGATGGGTGCCATTCCCTCGCCGACCTGGCGGCCTTCTTTCGCGCCGAGGGCCTGGACTTCGTCCTCATGAGCGAGCACAACCGCGGCCTGTCGGATGCCATCATGGCGAAGCTCGCGGCCGAGTGCGCGGCGCTGTCGGACGCCCGCCTCCTCGTCGTCCCGGGACTCGAGTGTGAGGCGACGCCGGACTGGGTGCATGTCCTCGGCTACAACGTCAGCAGGTTGATCACCGCCCGTGAGGCCCCCGCCATCCTCGCGGCGATCCGCGGCGCGGGCGGCTTCGCCGCGCTCGCCCATCCCCACTACCGGGACGCCTCCGCGCTCGTGGACCCGGGGACGTTGGCCGGCCTGCAGGGGTGGGAGGTATGGAATGGCAAGGCGGATGGAGGGCACGCTCCCCAGGCCAAGAGCCTGGATGTCTACGCGGAGCTGCGCCGGACCCAGCCACGGCTCATGCCGCTCGGGGGGGCCGACCTGCACCGGCTGGAGAGCTATCCCGGCATCTGTCTCGAGGTGGACGGCGCCGAGCGCACCGCCGGCGCCATCCTCTCCGCCCTGTCGGCCGGGACATACCGGGTGACAGGACGCGGCTTCGCCTTCTCGGCCGGAGAGCGCCTCGTCGGCTCGATGGTGCCCTCGAGCGGGTCGGCCGCGGGCATTCTGCGCACGCTCAAGCGCGGCGCGCAGCGACTCGACCGCCGCTTCGCGCGGGCCGGGCTCCGCATGCCAGAGTCGGTGTATCGCCTGATGCGGAGGCTCCTGCGGTGACCGCCCCATTGAACGTCTCGACGTCCGCCCCGCCACAGTGGTCCGCGCTCCGGCCGGTCCCCTTTCAGTCGGAAGGGTTCGGGACTGCCATGGGCACCATGGGCTACCGCCCCCTGTACCTCCATGACGGCGCGCGCTGCGCCCTCGCTCTCGTGCGGGGGGCCCTGCCGGGGCTCGGCAATCTCACCGCCCGCGCCAATGTCTTCCTCGACGGGGCCGACGCGGCGTTCACGGCGGCCGCGCTCGGTGCCCTCGCCCGGCGCGGGATTCCCTACGTGAAGGTGGGGGACACCATGTCCGGCGTGGCGTGGGAGTCGCTGCCGGCTGGCTGGGCCTTCGGCCACACGCGCATGATCCGGCGCCATACCTTCGTGCTCGACCTCACGCAATCCGAGGCCGCCCTGCTCAAAGCCATGGACGGGGCCGAGCGCAAGATTCGCAAGGCCGACCGCGAGGGCGTCGAGGTGCGCCCCGTCCAGTCCCGCGAGGAGCTGGCCGCCTATTGCCGGCTGTCGCGCGACACCTCGGAGCGCGTGCGCGCGCGCTCGGCGTACACCGACTTCCCCGACCGCTTCTTCGAGGATCTCTACCGCCTGCTCGGTGCCCAGGGCATCGCGCGCTTCTACGTCGCCTGGCACAAGGACGAACCCCTCGCCGGGTGCCTCTTCACGTGCTCGGACTCGACCATGCTCTACTACCTGGGTGGTTCCACGCGCGACCGCGAGCTCACCGCCAAGCAGGCGCCCGCCGCGGTGTTCTGGCACGCGATCCGCGAGGCCAAGCGACTCGGCCTGTCGCGGTTCGACCTGGGCGGCTGCACGCCGACCGAGGATCCCCACGATCCGCGCCACGGAGTCTATACGTTCAAGAAGCGGTGGGGTGGTCGGCTCGAGACGTTCTACAATCTCGATGTGGTGCTTTCGAGCATCCCCTACTATCTCCAGGAGCGCGTGCTCTCGCCGGTGTGGGACCGGGTCCATCCTTTGTACTTCCGGCTGATGGACGCCATGCGGTCGGCGCGATGACCTCCATGCCCGCGGTCGTGATGCTCCTTGCGGTGGCGAGCTGCCTGGTCCTCGCCGGCACCGCGCTCCTGCCCCGCTCGCGCGGCGGCGCGCGCTGGGGCTTCGCGCTGGGCATGCTGGGCCTCGCCCTCGAGACCGCGGCGAGCTGGGGCCTGCTCACCCTGACCGACGACAGCGAGGGGCGGCAGCTCTACCTGCGGGCCTGGGCGGTGGCCGGCCTCGTCGCCCTGGTGCCGTGGGGCTATTTCATCGTGTCCCTCGGGTCGGGCGGGGGCCGATCCTCGCCCCGCCCGATCCGCCTCGCTCTCGCCGCTGGGAGCGTGGCCCTCCTGGCCGCCGCCGCCGCCGTGATCACCCTCCCCGCGTTCCAGATCACCGACGTCCCCGGCCCCTTCTACGCGGCGAGGCTGGAGTCTGTAGGTCGATGGGCGATCGTGCTCCAGGTGCTCGCCACCGCCGCGCTCCTGGGCGGGCTGGAGGCCTGCCTGCGGACGTCCAAGAGCGAGACGCGCTGGCGCATCAAGTATCTGGTGCTGGGGCTGGGCGGCGTCTTCCTCATGCGCTTCTTCCTCCTGAGCCAGATCCTCCTCTTCCAGGTCGTGATGGCGGTCTACCTCACCACCACCGCCGCCGCCCTTTTCCTCGGCAACCTGCTCGTGGGCGGCTCGCTCCTGCGCGAGCGGCTCCTGCTCGCCGAGGTCACGGTCTCGCGACGGGTCGTGTACCGGTCGGTCGTGGTCGGCGTGCTCGGCGTCTACCTCCTCGTGGTGGGCGCGCTGGGCTGGCTGCTGAGCCACCTCGGGATCCCCGAGGAGCTGTTCTGGGGCTCGCTGGTGGTCTTCGTCACCGCCATCGCGCTCGCCGCCATCCTGTTCTCCGAGAACGTGCGCTGGCGCTTCAAGCGCTTCATCGGCTTCCACTTCTACCGGAACAAGTACGACTATCGCGAGCAGTGGACCAGCTTCACCCGTCGGCTCGGGCCGCTGCCGTCGGAGGGAGATCTCGTGCGCGCGGTGCTCGAGGCGGTCACCGAGGCCGCGGGGGCGGCGCGCGCCGTGCTCTACCTGGTCGACGCGCGCGACGGGCAGTATCATCGGGCGGGCGCCGTGGAAGCCGACCGCGCTCCCGCCGTGCTGGCCCCGGGTCATCCCCTCATCCGCCGGCTCGAGTCCGCGGCGAGCGCCACCGTCGTCGGCGGGGCGGAGACGGAGGAGCCCGGGTCCGACAGCCGGAGCCTCGCCACCCAGTTCGCCGAGGGATCGGCGGCGGTGGCGCTGCGGTGGCGCGACCGTATCACCGGCGTCATGCTGATCGGGCCCGAGCGGACGGGCGCCCAGTACCACGCCGAGGACCTCGAGTTCCTCTCCACGGCGGCCGACCAGGCGGCGGGCGCCGTCGTCACTGCCCAGATGTCGGAGCGCCTGGCGCAGGCGCGCGAGTTCGAGGCCTTTCACCGCCTGACATCCTTCGTGATCCACGACCTCAAGAACTCCATCTCCGCGCTCTCACTCCTCAGTCAGAACGCCCTCGAGCACTTCGACGACCCCGAATTCCAGCGTGACGCCCTGCGCACCCTGTCCCGCACGGTGGAGCGGATGCAGGGGCTCCTCGGGCGACTCTCGGCGGCCCCCGAGGCGGCGGAGCTGCGCCCCCAGCCGGTGGACCTCGCCGCCGTCGCGCTGGAGGCGACCAGGCCGGTGGGAGGGGGACGCGTGCAGCTCGTCAAGGAGCTCGCGCCGCTCCCGCCCGTCCCCGCCGACCCGGACGCCCTCCTCAGGGTGCTCCAGAATCTCGTGACCAATGCCGTCGAATCGGTGAAGGGCGAGGGGACCGTGACGATCCGCACCCACGAGTCCGAAGGGTGGGCGGTGTGCACGGTCACCGACACCGGCGGGGGGATGCCCGCGGAGTTCATCAAGACCGCGCTCTTCGTTCCGTTCCGCTCCACGAAGAAGGGCGGATGGGGCATCGGTCTCTACCAGGCCAAGGGCATCGTCGAGGCACACGGCGGACGCATCGAGGTCACCAGCACCGTCGGCCGCGGCACGACCTTCACGGTGCGGCTGCCCATCGAGCCGCATACTCCCGAGAGATCAGCCCCATGAGCGGCAACGCGAACACCACCGACTTGACCGCCGCCCCCGCCGTCTCGGGAGCGGCCGGCGGTCGGGAGTGGCTGCTCCTGGGCATACCGTTCGCGGCGGCGCTCGTGCTCTACGCGCCGCTGCTCCCCGGCCTCGCCGCCGAGTGGACCGAGTTCCCGAGCCTCTCGCACGGCTTCGCCATCCCCGTGATCGCCGCCTACCTGGCTTGGACGCGGCGGAACCGACTTCGCGAGACGCCGATCCGGCCCTCCGTCTGGGGCCTGCCCGTGCTCGTCCTCGGCCTGGGCGCACTCGTGGTGGGGACGCTCGGCGACGAGTCGTTCGTGGCTCGCATCTCGCTGCCCGTGATCCTGTTGGGGCTCACCCTCTTCCTGGCCGGCTGGCGGGTCCTGGCGCAGGTGTGGCTGGCCATCGCGTACCTTGCGCTGATGGTCCCCCTGCCCTATTCCACGCTCAAGCAGATCACCTACCGCTCGCGGCTCTTCGACGCGGAGGTCTCGGCGTGGGCCCTCGGCGTGCTGGGGGTCCCCGTGCACCAGGATGGCGTCATACTCCATCTGCCGAACATCGACCTCGAGGTGGCCGACGCCTGCAGCAGCATCCCCGCGATCGCCGCCCTCCTCTCGCTGGGGGTGGCCTATGCGTTCGTGAGCGGGCGCCCGCGCGCAGTACAGGTGTTGCTGGTCGCGGCCACGCTGCCGCTGGCCATCACCGCCAACATCATCCGTATCACGAGCGTGTCGTGGCTGGCCTATCAGGTCGGCCCCTGGACCCTGCAGACGAGCTACCACATGTTCAACGGGACGGTGAACTTCATGTTCACCTTCCTCCTCCTGCTTGCGCTCGACGCCACGCTGGGTAAGGTCGTGGCGCGGTGGCGGTCATGAGCCGCCAGGGCCGGTTCTTCCTCGTCGCAATGGTGCTGCTGGTCACGGCGGGCGCGGCGCTCGCCCTCCCGCGGGGCGCCCGTGATGTGCCGCTCTTGGCCCCGCTCGAGTCCCTCCCCACCACGCTCGGCGCCTGGCGGCCCGCGGAGCCGGCCGCCGACGAGATACTCCCGCGCGACCCGCGGGCGGCCGAGAGTCTGGCGCGCGGGTACACGGACGGAACGCGCACGGCATGGGTCGCCGTCGGCTTCTATCCGAATCAGACCGAAGGCCAGCGGCCCGCGACGGGAAGGCTAGTCTTCCCCAGCAGCGGCTGGACGGACCTGAGCGAAGAGACGGTCTCGATCCCCGCGTCCGGCGCGGGCGCCTCCGCCCTGCCCGCGAACCTGGTGCGAGTCCGACGAGGCGACCGGCGCGTCGCGATTCTCTACTGGTACCATCTCCCGGGCGGGACGGTCGGGAGCGATCATGTCTACCGGGCGAGGCTCCTGTGGAACCGGCTCGCTCACCGCCGGGCCGACGGCGCGCTCGTGCGCGTCGCCATGCCCCTGCCGGCCGACCTGAGCCCGGCGGCGGTGGTCGCCGAGCAGGCCGAGTTCCTTCGGGTCTTTCTGCCCGAGCTCTCGCGGAGTCTCCCGCGCTAGCCGTCCCCCAGCAGAGGAGCGGATCCATGAGCAAGCCAAAAGTGATGGTGGTGGATGACGACGAGGGCATCCGGACACAGCTGAAGTACGCCCTTCAGGACGAGTACACGGTGACCCTGGCGGAGGACCGTCCTCAGGCCCTGGCCCTCCTTCAGGAAGTGCAGCCCGCCGTGGTCAGCCTCGATCTCGGATTGCCGCCCGAGCCCGACGGCGCCGAGGAGGGGTTGAAGACCCTGGACGAGATCCTCCAGGCGGCGCCGCTCACCAAGGTCATCGTCGTCACCGGCAACAACGACCGCGCCAACGCGCTGCGCGCCATGCAGCTCGGCGCCTTCGACTACCACCTGAAGCCCATCAACCTTCCAGAGTACAAGGTCGTCGTCCGTCGCGCCGCCTTCCTCAGCGACCTCTCGCGGGAGAGCGAGGCGGCCGCCCGCACGGACGAGCAGGCCGTTCGCTTCGAGGAGATCATCGGCAAGACCACGCGCATGCGCGAGATCTTCTCGCTGGTCCAGCGCGTGGCCAAGACCGACGCCACGGTGCTCATCGAGGGGGAGAGCGGCACGGGCAAGGAGCTGATCGCGCGGGCCATCCACCACCGGAGCACCCGGCGCGACGGCCCGTTCGTCGCCATCAACTGCGGGGCGATCCCGGAGACGCTCCTCGAATCCGAGCTGTTCGGCCACGAGCGGGGCGCCTTCACGGGGGCCCATGTCCAGCGCAAGGGCAAGTTCGAGATGGCCGAGCGGGGCACCCTCTTCCTCGATGAGATCGGAGAGCTCCCGTTGACCCTGCAGGTGAAGATTCTGCGCTTTCTGCAGGAGCGCACGGTGGAGCGGATCGGCGGCCGCCAGCCGATCGCGGTGGACCTGCGAATCATCGCCGCGACCAACCGCGACTTGAAGGCGCATCTCGAGCGGGGTCTCTTCCGCGAGGATCTCTACTATCGGCTCTCGGTGGTGCGGGTGGAGGTCCCGCCGCTGCGGGAGCGGGCCGAGGACGTCGTGATTCTCGCCAACGCGTTCCTGAGCCGCGCGGTCAAGGAGCAGCGGCGATCCGTGCGATTCGGGCCCCGCGCGCTCCAGTCCCTGCTCGCCTATGCCTGGCCGGGTAATGTCCGGGAGCTCGAGAACCGGGTGAGCCGGGCCGTCATCATGACCAAGGGCCGGATCATCGAGCCCGCCGACCTGGACCTTGCCGCGGTGGACGCGACCGCCGAGCAGGGGTCGCTGCGGGAGACTCGCCAGCGGGTGGAGCGGCAGACCCTCGTCGAGGTGCTCAGCCGCAACCGGGGCAACGTCAGCCAGGCCGCGCGCGAGCTGCGGATCAGCCGGCCGACCCTCCACGGGCTGCTCGACAAGCACGAGATCAACGCCAAAGATTTCCGCTGACCGGCCCTCGCGCCTGCCCGACACCCGGGCGGCACGGGAGCTACGGGCTGATCGGAAGGGGGCCGGTAGGCCGCTCGACGGCGCCCGCCGTCGGCGGGACGCGACGCGGCGCCCCACTCAGGTCCTCGATGGGCATCCACGGCTCGACCGCGGAGACCCCGGCCTGCGGCAAGGGGCTCCCCGGCCCCGGCGAGAAGTCGTAGGCGAAGGGATTCTCGAAGCAGACCACGACGCCGCAGTCCACGTTGCCCGCCAGGCGCAGGTACCCCTGGGCCGGGGGGAACGGCGCGACGCCGATGGGGGCGTGGGCGGCGTTGTTCACCACGACGCCGTCGAGGGGGCCGCGCTCGGGCGCCACGATGCCTCCGCCGGCGTTTCCGTAGGCGGTGTTGTGGACGACGATGATCCCGCGGAGCAGTCCGCGCTTGGCGTAGTCCTCGAGGGCGATACCCGCCTCGCGATTGCCGACGACCACGTTGTTGCGCACGATCACCGGCCCACCGCCAATGACGATGCCGGACGAGCGCTGCGACCCCACCACGACGTTGCGCTCGACCACCGAGACGCGGTCGGGCATCCGGGCGCCGTAAACCATGATGCCGGGGCCCTTGGTGTCCACGATCACGTTGTCACGGATGACGCCCACCGAGTTGAGCTTGACCTGTAGCCCGTAGCCGATCTCGGGGGCGGGCGCGCGGATCCCGCGGATGTGATTGCCCTCCACCAGGAGGTCCGTGACCTCACACGTCCGGCCCTCGTGACACCCGAAGTACATGCCCGTCGCCTCCGAGGCGACGATGGTGTTCCGTCGGACGGTGAGTCCCCGGATCGACACGTGCGTCGCCGCGACGGCGATGCCGCCCAGCCCCTCGAACCGACAGTCCTCGATCGTGATGCCCGCCCGCGAGTGGATCCGGAACCCGTCCACCGCCCGCTGGGTCGGGCCCAGGTCGAGCCCGCGGAAGGTCACATGGTCGGCGCGCACCGAGAAGACATTGTTGTCCCGCTCGCCATAGACGATGCGCGGCCGGATCTCGGGGATCTTCGCGCGAACGACCGACGGCGCCCCCGGCCGCCCCCCGTAATGGACGGTACAGCCCCCCCGATACTCTCCCGGTCGGAGCAGCAGCTCGGCGCCGGGGGGAAGGGCGTTGATCTCGACGCAGAGGTCCGCCTCGGGCCCGATCTCGTGCGGCTCGGCGGGCGGCTGAGCGTGCGCCGCGGATGCCGCCAGGACGAGTCCCGTCATCGCCAGCCACGCCAGCCGCGAGGGCGTCATTCGGCTCGCCCGGTCACCGCGTGCGGTCGCGCGACCAGGTCGCCGAGCCGGACGATGGCCGTCTCGTAAGCCCCTGTCATCCTGGCTCCCTCGTCCGCGGTGAAGGGCGCCAGGACGGCGTCGTGGGCGGCGCGCGCGTCTCCCTCTCGCCTCACGCCGACCTTGACCCGGCGGAGCTCATCCGTCTGGAATGCCTCGATGATCGATCGCATCCCCCGATGTCCGCCGTCGCTGCCGCGCATCCGCGTGCGCACCGTCCCCAAGGGCAAGTCGAGATCGTCGTAGACGACAATGCATTGCGCGTGATCGAAGCCCAGGCGTCTGGCGAGTCGCGAAAGAACGGGGCCGGAGTGATTCACGAAGGTCATGGGCTTGACGAGGCATACCACCTCACCCTTCCACACCGTCCGCGCCACCTGGGCGTCGGCCGACTGGTCCCATGTCGCGCCGAGGCCGGCGGCGAGGCGGTCCAGGATCGCGTGACCGACATTGTGTGGAGTCCCCTGGTAGTTCTCACCCGGATTGCCGAGGCCCACGACCACGTGCGCCGGCGCCGACTCCCGGCTCCCTTCCACCACCACCGGCTCGACGGGCTCGCGAGCCGGCGTTGCCGAAGAGCTCCCATCGGAGGGAATCGTGAGGAGGGAACACGAATCGCAAAATCGGTTCCTTCCGCAGTTCGACTGCCAGCATGCCACTCCGCGCGTCCGATCGAGAATGATCCGATAGAGATGATCGGCGATGTTCGAGCCCTTGAGCAGGACGAGATCGCCGGGGCGCAAAAACCCTTTGAAGAAGTCGGAGGCGGCCTTGACGGTGCCGATAGCTCGAATGCGCTCGTCCCCCGCGTGCGTCTTGGCACGCAACGCCGCAGAGGCGCGCGGGCCTACGAAACAGACCAGGTCCGCGGACAGGAGCGCTCGTCGCGCCATGGCGACGTAGATGGCCCCAGCGTCTCCCATCGTGTCGGCAATGGTGCCGATGACCACCACCTTGCGTGGCGCCTCCGCCTCCCGCATGAAATCGAGTGCCGGCGGGATGGTGTGGACCGAGGCCTTCCAGTCGTCGCGGATGAAGGTCACGCCATCGGGCAGGGTGACCGGGCTCATGCGACCCGGATAGGGAGGAACCTCGCTCAGGGCCCGCGCGGCGGCATCGAGAGGAACGCCAAGCGCGAGGCCGACCGCCACGGCGGCGAGCGCCGAAGGCACCCAGTGGCTCCCACAAAGCTGGGTCTGAACGGGGACGCGCTGCTCCTCATGAGCCAGCGTGAAGGCGAGCCGCCCGGGCCAGGCCGCGGAGATCGACTCGGCGCGGACGTCCGCGTGCGCTTGTACCCCGAAGGTCAGGACGCGACCGCGGAAGTCCTTCCCCATCGCGAGGACGCGGGAGTCGTCGGCATTGAGGACGGCGACGCCGTCGGAGGGCAACGCGTCGATGAGCTTCCGCTTCTCGGCGGCGATACCCTCGGTCGAGCCATATGCGCTGTAGTGATCGGTCCCGATGTTCGTGACGACGCCGATTTTCGGCCGAAGGAGGGCGAGCGGTCGATCCATGGTCCCCGGAGCGGGAGCGCCCACCTCCACTACCGCGAACCGATCTCCCTTTCGCACCGTGCAGATCGTGCGCGCGATGTCGGGCAGCTCGTTGGCGGCGCCGCTCTTGCGCCCGGGCATCCGCGCGGAAAGGACCTGGGCGACGAAATTCTTGGTGCTGGTCTTGCCCGCGCTGCCGGTGACGCCGATGAAGACGACCGATGAGTATCTTGACCGGTGACGACCCGCCCAGCGGACGAGGAATCGCATCCACGCCGGTTGGACGAGCCGCGTGTGGATCGCTTCGAGAGGCCATCGCGGATCCGCCCGGCGGAACGCCTGAGTGAGCCACGCACGGCCGCGATCGACCCCGAAGCGCATCACGCTTTCATTCTAGGATGGGACCGCTTGCGGAGTCGAGCGAGACCGTGAAGCGACGATCCGAAGGACCGCCCCTTGTACGGCGGCGCAGGATCTGCGCGGCCGAGGCGTCCTAGGCGCTTCCGCTGGCGGCGTGTTCCACGATTTGCGCATACAAGGCGAACTCGACCTTGGACGCCTGCACGATCGCCTCGTAGTCGTCCTCGCGGCGTACATACGAATTGATGAGGTCCCGCACTTCATTCATGTGACCCTGGTCGGCGGCGCCGTGCCTGGCGAGGTAGGTCACCGCCGAGTCCGGGACGCCGAGCATGCCCTTGATGTTTCCCGCCAGCTGGGTCGCGAAGAGCTGGCTCAACCCTTCGATGACGTATGTGTCCCCGAGTATCCCCATCGGGTTCTCGTGGCCAGCAGTGTAATACATGTACGCGACCAGACAGTCGCAGGGGACCGACGGTTTGGAGGTTTCGAGGCGCGAAATATCGTACTTCATCGCCTTCAAGTCATCCGCGATCCAGCGGTGGTGACCGTACTCCTCGACGGCGTGTTCGAGAAGCCACTGACGGATTTCCTCGTCACGAGTACTCACCCGCGTCGCGGCGAGCGCGTACACCTTCGAGCCTTCGCGCACATGGTAGTAAGAGTCGACGAGAAACCTCGTGTAGATGCGTCCGATCTCCGCGGCGTCGCCGGCACTGGGCGGTGCGCTGTCACCAGGATCCGTCACCAGTAGGTTGACAAGGGGGATCGCCATGAATCGATCCCGCTCGACCTTCGTGGCGCTCTGAAGCCGCTCGTACGTTGTCGCCATACCGATGACCTCCACCGTTGAGGTTGATACTGACCGTGGAATTCGAACGGCGCGACCGACACGCGATCGAGCGTCATCCGTACCCCGGATCGGCCCTCCACCGGTCGGCGCGACGCTCGAGCCACGCCAGGACGGCAGCGGCTCCGCGTCGTAGGCTGCCGCTGATCACTCGGACCTTCATCAGTGGCCTCTGCCAATATAGCAGGCCCAGTGAGCACAACCCAAAGCCAATTTTCTGTGTAACCACGCGTCAATGCTGAAACAGTAATGGAGTCAAGAGTTCGACATGCAGGTAAATTGGGCGTCACGCCTGTCCGGGCAACATCTAGGGAGATCGTGCAACCCCGCGGCCGAATTGTGAGGATCGCTCTTGCGCGCGTGGCCGTCGCGGAGCGAGAATGGTCCACTTCTCGAACGCATGGAGGCGATCAAATGGCCCGAATCGTCGCGAGTGTGTTCCTGGTCATGGTGTGCCTCGTACCGGGCGTCACGGGGGCACACCCCTTCACGTCGCTGGTCGTCTTCGGCGATAGCTTGTCAGACTCCGGCCGAGCTTATGCTCTCAGTGAAGGGTTCGAACCCCCGTCACCGCCGTACGCGCAGCGGTTCACCAATGGCCCGGTGGCAGTGGAGTACCTGGCCTCGGCGCTCGGCTTGCCGTTGCTCCCGGCCAGCACGCCTGGTGGGACGAACTACGCCGTAGGCGGCGCTACCACCGGCACCAAGAACGTGAGCTGGGAGACCGACATCCCGCCGGGGATCCAGTCGATCGCCGCGTTCCAGCACACGGGAATCTCGGTTCAGGTCAACGAGTTCCTGAGCAGTGGGCCGTCCGTCGATCTGGCCAGCGCTCTCTTTTTCGTTTGGGGAGGGCCGAACGACATCGTCCTCGCCCGATTGACGGGTGGCGACATCGCCGCCGCCGCCGCCGCGGCGGTGACCAACCTCGCGGGAGCGGTCGAAGCGCTCGCACTCGAAGGGGGCCAGCACTTCCTCGTGCCGAACATGGTGGATCTGGGACAGACGCCGGAGTTCATCGGCACCGAGCTGCAGGGACCACTGCGTCTGCTCAGTCAGGAGTTCAACGCGGCTCTGGCCGAGGCGCTGGCGCAGCTGGAGACCGGACTGGAGGCGGCGGGCCTTCCCGTGGACATCACCGTCTTCGACACCTTCGGCATGTTCGATACCGTCCTCAACGATCCTGGGGCCTTCGGATTCACGAACACGACGGAGGGCTGTGTGGACAACCTCGAGGCCTTTCTCGCCGGCTGTCCCGGATACCTTTTCTTCGACTTCACGCACCCCACGACCGCCGCCCACGAGCTGCTCGGACTGGGCTTCCGGGCGGTTGTCCCGTCATCCGTCCCGTCACCGCCGGCGGGCCTGCTCCTCGTGATGGGTGCCGGGCTGGTCGCGCTGATCGGCCTTCGCGCTCGGCGCAGCGGGGTGTGAGCGGTCGTCGAGACGGTCGCTTCGGCGTCAACCGCGAGATGGAACGAAGAACTGGAAGACGTCCGGCCGGCTCCCCATCACGAATTCCTCGAGCTGGCGGATGCTGGCGTAGTACGGGATGACCTCGCCGTAATAGCTCATTGGTTCGCCGACTTGCCGGAGCCCCAGACCGAACTTCGACAGCATGCGCTGAAGGCTACTCTCCATGGCCGCGACCCAGTACTCGAGCCCCATGTTCACGCTCTCCACGTACATCTCCTTGAAGAGGCCGAAGAGGATCAGCGGGTACTGACTCCGGCGGTAGGTCGCCTCGGCGCGCGCCTGGGCGTCCTTTTCCGGGTCTCCGAGCTCCTGGCCGTAGAGGCCGTCATTGGCGCGGCGCCGGTAGCTCCTGGCGAGGATCAAGCGCGAGATCTCGGCGGTCTTGTCGCGCGGTAGCCGATGATAGTCCGCGGAGAGGGTTCCCGCGTGCTCCTCTAGAGGAAAGCCCAGACGGGAGTCTCGCACCAGGCGCAGCGTCGCCACCATCTCCTGCCGCTCATTGGTCGCGGCGAAATGGATCGAGTAGGCGTCGTACTGGTCCGTCTCGCGCTCGTTGGGATAGCGAGCCGCGTCGAGATACTTGCACTCGAGGCAGTACACGGCGTAGCGGAGCTGCTGCACACTGTCCCAGAGGCCATTGGTCGCCGCCAGTCGCCTGAAGTCGAAATACCGTCGCGGAAGGCCGCTTCCAGGTTCCGCGGATGGCGTGGATCCGCCGCGGATCTGCGGGACGATTCGACTGCCCGCGGCCTCGGGAGCGCGGTCTCGTATCGTTCCCATTTCAGCGACCCCGCGTCGACACGACGATACGATCGCCTTCCTTGAGTCCGCTCAGGATCTCCACGTTCTCGTCGTCCCGGGAGGCGAGCCGGATGACCCGGGGACCGCCGTTCCTGCCTTCGACGCGGACCGTCGCCTCGCGGGCCCCCATGGGCACCAACCGCCTGGGCATGACGAGGACCTTTTCCTTGTGCGCGACGAGGATGCGCACGTCCACCGTCATGCCTAGCTTCAGCTCGTCCGCGCCCTCGGTCACCTCGATCTTGGTCTCCAGGACCTTCATGTCCTGGATCTTGGCAGGGTCTTCGGGATGGACCTTGCGCTTCCCCACCGCTTGACCGATCTCGTAGATCTTGCCGGGGAAGACCCGCCCTGGATAGGCGTCGGCGGTGACCTCGGCCTTCTGGCCGACCGCGAGCTTGCCGACGTCCGTCTCGTCCACCTCGGCCTTCACGATGATTTTCTGGAGATCGCCCAGGACCATGAGGGGCATGCTGACGTCCACCGCCTCGCCCGGCTCCACCAGCTTCCGGGTGACCTTGCCGTCGAGTGTCGCCTCGACCACGGTGGAGCCCAGCGCCGCCCGCGCCATATCGAGCTGGGCCCGAGCCTGCTGGACATGGCTTTCCGCGCCGCGCAGCTCGGCCTCGGCCTCTTGCACCTGAGCCCAGGCCGCCGCCACCGTCTCCGCCTTGGCGCCGGCGAGGAGCAGATTCAAGGCTTCCTGAGAGGCCCTGACCCGGGCGCGCCACACTTCGGAATTGCTCTCCTCGGCGTCGTACTGGGCCCGGGCGATGTACCCGCCGTCGAGCAGGCGCTTCATGCGGTTCCGTTCCACTTCCGAGAAGTGCTGCTTTTGCCGCGCCTCCGCCAGCTCGGCGCGTGCGCGCTCGATCTCCTCCGGGCGCGCGCCGCTCCTGGTCTCCGCCCACCGGGCGCGGACACTCTCGAGCGCGCGAGCGGCCCGGCGCACGTCCGCCAGCGCGGTGCGGACGCGGGCCTCGGACATCCGTACGCCGGCGGCGGGCTCGGCGTCGTCGAAGCGGATGACGACCTGGCCGCGCTCGACGAGGTCGCCCTCCTTGACGAGGACCTCGCGGATCCGGCCGGGAATCTTGTTGGCGAGGGTCACCTCGGTGAAGGGCTCGATCCGCCCGATGGCCGCCACCGTCTGGCGGATATTGCCCACCCGGATCACCGCCGAGATGTCGCCCCGGCCGCGCCGCCATTCGCTGTAGCCGAAGGCCACCGCGCCCAGCGCCACCGCCAGGAGCACCGCCACGAGGACGACGCGCTTGACGATGGGCATCACGCCACCAACCGCCCGTCCTCGATGCGGACGCTCCGGTCGATATAAGGCATGACGCGATGATCGTGAGTCACGATAATCACGGTGCGGCCATCCGAGCGCGTCACGGCATGGAGGAGCTTCATCACCTGTTCTCCATTCTTCGCGTCCAGGTTGGCGGTGGGCTCGTCGGCGAGGATGAGGGGCGGATCGCCGGCGAGGGCGCGCGCGATCGACACCCGCTGGCGTTCGCCCCCCGACATGTCGCGGGGCAGAAAGTCGGCGCGCTGGCTCAGCCCCACGAGGTCGAGCAGACGCCGCGCCTCGCTATGCCGCGTCCGGCGCTCGATGCCCTTCAACTGGAGGACCACCTCGACATTCTCGGCGGCGGAGAGCGCGGCGAAGAGATTGAAGCTCTGGAAGATGAAGCCCACGTACCGGCGGCGCACCCAGGGCAGCTGCGTTTCATCGAGGTCGGACACGCGTTCCCCATGCATGGTGATGCTGCCGGAGGTTGGGCGGAGTATGCATCCCAGCATGGACAGGAGGGTGGTCTTGCCGCTCCCCGAGGGCCCGAGGATGGCGACCACCTCGCCGGCGCGCGCGGTGAGCGTCACGTCCTGCACGGCGGCCACCTGGAACGCCCCTTCCTGGTAGACCTTGGTTAGCTGCCCCGCCTCGAGCGCGGTGCTCACGAGCGGAAGACCACCAGAGGGTCCACACTCAGCGCCTTGCGGACCGACACCACCGAGGCGGTGGCGCACATGGCGACGGTGAGGCCGAACACGGCGACCATCAACCCGAACGGGATCACGAGGATCGTCCCCGTCGCGCCGAGGAGACGCACCGAAAGGAGAGTGAGAGCGAGCCCGATCGCGTACCCGATCAGCGCGTTGATGAGGGCCTGCTTGAGGATGATCAGATAGACGTCGCGGTTGGTAGCGCCGATCGCCTTGAGTGTCCCGAACTCCCGCAGGTGCTCGATGGTGGCACTGTAGATCGTTTGACTCACGATGACCACCCCCACGATGACGGCCATGAGAGCGGTGAGCCCGAAGCCGACCCCGATCCCCGTCTCCCAGGTCCAGTAGAGTCTCGTCTTCCACGAGTACTGGTCCCGGGTGTACACGTCCACGTCGCGGATTTCCCGGAGCCGCGCCGCCACCTCTTGCGGATCGGAGCCAGGCGTGACGCGCACCACGATGAAGGCCGTCCGGTCTCGCGCGAAGGGGTCCAGGATCTGGGCGGTGCGGTACGACGTGAACACGTACGGGGCCGTCGTCAGGCCGCGCACCCCCTGGCTGATTCCGGCCACCCGCACCCGTTGCTCGTTGATCTCCACCTGGTCACCCACGCGAAGGACGCCGAGCTTTGGATAGGCCGACTCATCCACGATGATGGTCTTGCTGGCCTTCATCGACTGGAAGTCGCCGACGAGGAGACGCCAGGGACCGCCGACACCGGTCTCCGGGTTGAACCCGACCAGCGCGATATTCTCCTGGCCGCCATCCTTCCGTCGCATGTGCCCCCAGACGAGCAGGAGGGTGTCGGCCCACACGACTCCGGGCGTTTGTCGGACCTTGTTCAGCTTGCGTTCGGTGAAAGGCACCGCGAAGTCGAAGTTGGATGAGTTCTTCGAGGTCACCCAGATGTCGGCCAGGGTATTGTCGATGATGATGGAGGCGTTCTCCATGAAGCCCAGGTAGATGCCGAACTGCGAAAAGATCAGAACGACCGAGAACGTGACCCCCACCAAGGTAATGATGAACCGCGTTCGATCGTGGAAGAGGTTTTTACGGGCGATGTCGACCATCTGGAGTCCCGAAGGCCGGCGCGGGCCTAACCGCCCAGCTCCTTGATGCGGTCGGCGATCTTCTCCGACTGAGCGAGCTTGGGATCGAGTTGCGCCGCCCGCCGGAGCGAGGACACTGCGTCGTTCTTCTTGCCAAGCTTCGAATACGTCATGCCGAGGTGATACTGGACCTGCGCGTTGTTGGGGGCTCGCTCGAGCGCGCGATTGAGCGCCTTCTCCGCCTCGACGTAGGAGCCTCGCCGGTAGTGAACCCAGCCCAGGGTGTCGGCCACCTCGTACGACCGCGGCGCCAACTGGTCCGCCTTCGCGACCAACGTCAAGGCCTCGTCCGGCCGATTCTTTGCCTCCAGCAGGATCCAGGCCAGGTTGTTCAGGGTGACTACGTCGTTCGCGTTCAGCGCCAGCACCTTGCGGTACGACTCGATCGCGCGATCTGTCTGCCCCTGAGCCTCCAGCGCCTGGGCGATGCCGCGATGAGCACCGGGCAGATCCGGACTGATGCGGACGGCCGCCGAGAACGCGTCTCCGGCGCCCCGGTAGTCCTTCCGCGCGAGAAGCACCGCCCCCTTGAGCATGACGGGCTGGGGGCTCTTCGGGAACGCCTTCTCCAGCTCTTCCGCGATCCGCGCCGCGTCGGCAAGCCTGCCCAGCTGGGCGTAGAGGCTCCCCACCTCGAACTTGACGTCGGGCAGCGCCGGGTTGACGCGGAGCGCGGCCTCGAGGTGCCGGAGCCCTTCCTCGCGCTGCCCCTGGCTGATCAGATAGCGCCCGAGCCCGGCGTTGGCCTCCATGCTCTTCGGATTCCCGCGCAGGGCCGCCCGCAGATAGACCGCCGCGTCGTCGGCCTTCCCCTGGCGCAGCCGGATGCGGGCCATCTGGAGATTCGCCTCGAGGTGAGTCGGAGCCTGGTCGAGGATGGCCTTCAGATGCGACTCCGCCCCCGCCACGTCGCCGGAGTTCAGGAGCGCGATCGCGAGCGCCTCCCGAAGGGCGGCGCTCTTCGGAGCCTTCTCCACTGCCGCGCGGAGCGACGCGATGCGCTTCCCCAGCTCGGCTGGATCCGGCTTCTGCCCGGACAGGGCGGCGAGGTCCCGCTTGGCCGCGGCGAGCCCGGGATTCAGCTTGAGCGCCTCGCGGTAGGCCGCCTGCGCCTCGGGCACCCGCCCCAGGGTGGCATAGCTCTGGCCGAGCAGGTAGTGGGCGGTGGCGTCCTTGGGGGCGGCACGGACGAACGCGGTCAGCTCCTTGACAGCGGAGTGCCCGTCGCGCTTGCCGAGGTACGCGCGTGCGCGGATGAGCGCGGCCCCCGTGAGCTCCGGACTCTGGGTCAGGATCTGCGTCGCGCGCGCGAGGGCATCGTCGTATCGGCCGGTGCGGAGGTAAAGCTCGGCGAGCTCCAGGGCCAGCGCGGGTTGCCCCGGCGCGACCTTCAGCGAGCCTTCGACGGTCGCGATGGCTTGCTCGTACCGTCCCGAACGCTCGGCGAGGCCGGTCTGGAGCAGCACCGCCGTGGGATGATCGGGGCGATCCTTCAGCACCGCCTGGAGGTGACCGACCGCCTCCTCGTCTTTGCCCTGGATCAGCGCGACGCGGGCGAGCCCCAGGCGCGGCTCCGGCGCCTTCGGGGTCAGCTTGAGCGCCTGGTGGTAGACGTCCTTCGCCTTCTCGAACTGTCGATCCAGGATGAAGAGCGTCGCGAGCATCGACTGAAAGCCGGAGACCGTGGGCTCCGCCTTGGCGGTGGCCTCCGCGAACTGGATGGCCTCCTTGATCTTCTTCTGCTTCACGAGCGCGGCGATCTTGGCGCGCGCCGCCGCCACCGATTTCGGATCCGCCTTCACCGCCTCGTCGAATTCCTTGATCGCGCCCGCGAGGTCGTCCTCGGCGGCCCGAAGCCGGCCCATCGCGACGTGGGCGGCGGCAAAGGTCGCGTCGACTTCCGCCGCCTTCGCGTAGTGCTCGTGCGCGGCCTTCGCATTCCCTTGCTTGGCGCGAATCTGCCCCATCAGCAGGTAGGCCTGGGGCGACCGCGGGTCGAGCGCCGCGGCGGCTCCGGCGGACTTGAAGGCATCGTCGAGCCGGCCCGTCACGAAAAGCGCCCGGCCCCTCTCCAGGTGGAACAGGGGGACTTTCTCGAGCGGCTTGGCCATGCCGTCGAGGAGGGCGAGCGACTCCCGGACGCGCCCCGCCCGGGAGTAGGCCTGGGCCAGATAGAACTGCGCGGCGCCGTCGCGAGGCTCCTGCCTGCGCAGCTCCTCGAGATGCGTGATCGCGAGCTGGGGGCGATTGCCAGCGAGGTAGGCGCGGGCGAGGAGGAACCGGGCGGGGCGGTAGTTGGGCGCGCGCTCGACGATCGCGACCAGCAGAGCGCTGGCATTGGCCGGCTGGCCTGCCTGCAGGTAGTAGCTGGACAGCGCGAGGATCAGCCGCGGGGTGCGCGCGCGCACCTCGACCGACTCGAGGATCTTGATGGCTGCGGCCATCTGACCTTGCCCCGCGGCGGCCGCGGCGAGTCCGAGCGGAATCTCGCTGTTGGCGGGCTGAACGCCCTTGGCCTGGCTGAAGACCTTCTCCGCCTCCGCGAACTCGCGCCGCTGGAGATGGAACTTGCCGAGGCCGATCAGGCTCCGGACGTCCCTGGGGTTCTCCTTGACGGCCGCCCGGTACGCCTCTTCCGCCGCCGCCGTCTTCCCGAGCCGCGTCAGCGCCTGAGCGCGGAGCGGCGCGGTCTCCCCCGGAATGCTCTGCCCAGCCTGGTTGACGCGGTCCAGGATCGCGAGCGCCTCCTCGGCCTTGCCCTCGCCCAACAGGGCGGCGGCCCGGATATGCAGGCCGACCGCGTTCTGCGGCTCGCGCGACAGGATGAGCGCGGCTTGCTTCTCGGCGTCCGCGAACAGTCCTCCCTCGACGAAGGCTCGTCCGAGGTCGCTCGCAATCGGGAGGGAGTCCGGCGCGCCCTTCTGCGCGCGGCTGAGCTCGCGGATGGCGTCTCCGTACCAGGCCTTCGCGGCGTAGGCGCGCCCCAGCGCGTGGAGCGCCGGCCCGTAGTCCTTGTCGATCTGCAGCGCGTTCCGCAGCTCGATGATCGCCTCGTTCGGCTTGCCGTCCGTGATGTAGCTCTCGGCGCGCTCCACCGCTTTCTGCTTCTTGGCCTCCGGGCTCTGGGTGCACGCGGCGCTTACCAGCGCGAGGGCGACCAGGAGGACCGCGACCAAACGGCTGGAGGAAAATGCGCCGGACTTCACGCGCATGAGCACCTGTCCACAAGAGGTGGGCACAAAGAAAACATTATCACGAGATGATGTTATAGCGCGCGGGCGCTGGCGGGGCCGGACCTGCCTATTCCATGCAAATCTTGCGTCATTAGCCCATTTCCGGCGATGATCGGCGGGTCGGCGGCCCCGAACTCGACGGGGCCCGGCAGACCCCGCCATGACCAGCGCGGACAACGGGAGCAGGATCAACCTCATCATGAGTGGGGGCGGGGTGCGCCTGTCCGCCTACATGGGCGCGCTGGCCGCCTTCCGCATCCAGGCGAACCGCGTGCAGACGCTCCCGATGAACCTGAGCCGCGCTGACAAGGAGTACCCGGACGCCTCCGGCCCGCCCCCGTCCCCGGAGACCACTGAGACCTGATCAATGAACCCCCTTGATGCCCCGGATCCGCCCGAGTGGCCCTGGTACGTTGACCCGATGTTCTTGATCGCGGTCCTCATCATCGCGGTGGCGGTGTGGTGGGTGTGGTCGGGGCGAGCTCCGCATTGAGGGCTCTCCGGGATTCCGCCGGCCCGCTGCCAGATCTTCATGGCCAAGTCCAGTTCCTCATGCGTGCACCCCCTCCTCGGATGTCACTCTTATGCGCCTTACCCCCTTCAGCTCGGTCAGCCATGGGCGCGGGACGCGTTCAACGTCACGGCGGCGCGAATAAGAGCCTTCATTGCCGCCTCGTCAATCTTCTCGCCCTCGTGGAAGTCGATGGCACGCCTGGTGTTGCCATCGAGGCTGGAGTTGAAGAGGCCTGATGGGTCCTCAAGTGCGGCACCCTTGGAAAAGGTCATCTTCACGACGTTCTTGTACGTCTCGCCGGTGCAGATCAATCCGTCGTGAGACCACACCGGAACCCCTCTTCACTTCCACTCCTCGACCACCTCGGGGTCGGCTTGCTTGATCAATGCCCGGAGCCGGGAGAGCATCTTGCCCCGCCAGTCGCCCAGCTCCTTGATCCTCTCGTCTATCATCCGAGATGGAGACTTTCCTTTCTGAGACCCGCTTTTCTTCATGATGTTTTCTCTCTCGGCCTGTGGCTGGACTGTGGCTATTTCCCTCACCGTGGCTTACTCTGGCTCACGACAGCCACGATGAACGAAACCCGGAGGGCCGTCTAACCCCCCGGGTTTCCTGAGTTCGATGGTGGACGATACTGGACTTGAACCAGTGACCCCCGGCATGTGAGGCCGGTGCTCTGCCAACTGAGCTAATCGTCCGTGTCCGGGATATTAAGCCCTTGGCCGGAGGGTTTCAAGCCGCCGCCTGGTCGGAGCCTTTTGGTCCTACGTGGCTCACTCAAGCGAAAGCGGGGGACGAGCCGCTGCAAGCAAGCTGACCGTGTCGTCCGCCGTCCGCGCCGCCGATCGCGTCTATCATGCGCTCTATCGCCGCGTGCTCGCGCGCCTCCCCGAGCGCGTCGCCATCCCGCTCGGCCAGTGGGCGCTGCGGATTCTGCCCCTCGAGCGGCTCTCCCTCTTCCGCAACGACGATCCCCGCTTGGCCATCACACTCGGCGGCGTGCGGCTGCCCAACCCGCTCATCCTCTCGTCGATGTACTACGACACCGCCATCCTCCGCCGCGCGATGGGGCTCGGCTTCGGCGCGGTGACGGCCAAGAGCATCACGGCGCGCCCGCGCCCCGGGCATCCGCCGCCGAACCTCGTGCGCCTGGATTCGCCTGCCGGTCCCGGTCTCGTCAACTGCAACGGCTTCCACAATCCCGGGCTGAAGGCGTACCGGCGGGCGCTCGCCCGCCTGCCCCATCGCGTCCCCCTCATCGTGGCCGCCGCCGGCGAGTCCATCGACGAGTACGTGGAGGTGGTGGCCGGGCTCGAGGCGTTCGGCGATCTCGTGGAGATCAACATCTCCTCGCCCAACACCCGCCTCGTCTACGAGTGGTCGCAGAAGCCGTCCGACCTCCGGCGCCTCTTCACCGCCGTGCGTGGGGCCACCGCCAAGCCGGTGATCGTGAAGATCTCCCCCGACTTCCACGAGGAGAACCTGCGTTCCATCGTGCCGGCGGCTCTGGCGGCGGGCATCGGCATCGTCAACTACGGCAATACGCGCCGGATCGAAGAGCCCCGTCTCTCGCAGCGCGCGGGCGGACTTTCCGGGCCCGCGATCCTGCCTGCCATGCTCGACAACGTGCGCGCGCTCCGCGCGCGGTTCGGCGACGCGCTCGAGATCATCGCCACCGGCGGCATCCACTCGCCTGAATCGGCGCGCCAGGCGCTGGCCGCCGGCGCCAACGCTTGCGGCTACTTCACCGCTTTCGTCACGGAAGGCCCGCTCCTGGCTCGCCGGATCCTCGATGGCCTCGCGGCGGCCCGGAAATAGTCCCCAGGTTATCCACTTATCCACATGCATCCACCGTCGCGGAAATAGGACGATTTGACGCGGTTCCGCGGGCGCTACGCAAGAATGTGACGCTCCGACCGTCCACCGGCCCGGGGCAAGCGAGTGGAGCCAGCATTGACGCAGGTCCCGGACGGCGAGTGCGCATGGAGGCCCATTTTCAGCGGCGAAACGAAGCCTTGACACGATGAGGCGCCCTTCCTAAGTTGGTCCCCTGCGCGCGCGGCCTCGCCGTCAGACTCAGGGGTCGCGCGCGACGGACGCTGCGGTGAACTCGTAGACGAGGGGACGGAAAGCATGGAGGCCAGTCGGAAACCGCTCGCGAAGGTCGAGGGCAAGAAGCGCATGCGGCTGAGCGGGCTGACCGTCGCGTGGCGCGGCACTCCGAGCCTCGACGACTGGGTCGCCTACATCGTCAACGGGACGAAATCGAAGAAGCTGATCCTCGCGGATCACGCCTCCGAACGCAAGGTGAAGGGTCTCCTCGCGCGCATTCCGTTGATGACCAAGAAGGAAGTGGAGCGTCTAGCCAAGGGCTAGCGGCTTCGTCTGCGCTACCGCCCCGGGGTTCGCCGCCCAGATCGCCGGGTCGCCATCCACGAAGAGCTCAACCATGTTGCCGTCGGGATCCTCGAGGTAGATCGACTGGCTGACCTCGTGGTCGCGCAGCTGGCGGATGGGCACCCCGTGTCGGTCGAGCACGGCCTTGGTTTCACGCAGCTCGTCCAGGCTGTCCCCCACCTTGAGCGCCACATGGTAGAGCCCCACGGCATTCGGCGCGGGGGCCGGCGCGTCGGGCCCCACGGCGAGACAGGCGAGGTCGTGGTGGTTGCGGCCGGTCGCCGAGAAGAAGACCATCCGATCGCCGAGCCGGCCGACCTCCTTGAGCCCCAGTACTCCCGAGTAGAAGGCGGCGGACCGGTCGAGATCCCGCACCTTGAGCACCACATGCCCGACTCCGTGCACGTTCATAGCTCCCCCCGCTCGGCCAGGCTCGCGAATCGCCCGCGCCCGATCACCACGTGGTCGTGGATGTGCAGCTCCAGCAGCTTCGAGCATTCTACCAGTTGCCGCGTCAGCCGCAGGTCCTCCCGGCTGGGTGTAGGGTCGCCGCTGGGATGGTTGTGGAGCAGGATCAGGGAAGCCGCCGACTCCAGGATGGCGGGCTTGAAGACCTCCCGTGGGTGCACCAGGCTCGCCGACAGTGTCCCCTCCGACACCACCACGTCGCGCAGCAGGCCGTTCTGCGCGTCGAGGAGCGCGATGCGGAAGACTTCCTTGTCGAGGTCCTCCATGAGCGGGCCGTAGCGGGCGAAGACTTCGGCCGGGCTCGACAGCACCGCGCGTCCGTGGCCGTTTCGCGAGCGCAGGCGGCGGGTGAGCTCGAAGGCGGCGGCCAGTCGTACGGCCTTGACCCGGCCCACGCCGGGACGGCCCGCGAGCTCGGTGACGCCGCGGCCGGCCAGCGCCGAGAGCGAGCCGTAGCTCACGAGGAGATCGCGCGCCACCTCCACCGCGTTGCGCCCCCGCACGCCCGCCCCGAGCTGGATGGCGAGGAGCTCGGCGTCGGCCAGGGCCGCCGCGCCCTGGTGGTAGAGCCGCTCGCGTGGACGCTCCTCGAGCGGCCATTCCTCGATGCGTGTCCCCGGCGCCATGCGGCGACTCTGCCCGGGGCGCGGAGACGGGTCAATGTCTCGCGATCGATACAGCCCCGTGGCCCCGCCACCGCCGGTACGCGTCCAGCGCGCGTGTCCCGAGCGCGGCGCCCGCGCCGATGGCGAGCGCGTCGGTGACGGCCGGAACATGGGAGGCCTGGAGGAGCTGGAGCGTCTCCAGGGCCGCCCCGAGCGCGAGCGCGCCCCTCCACGGCGCCCGCACCTCGGCCGCGCGCAGCGAGGCGCCGAAGAAGCCGCTCCACGCGACCTTGGTCCCCAGATCGAACAGCGCGCTGTGGGGATCGGCGTAGAAGTACGAGGCCAGCGGGATCCACTCGATGCGCGCGGCCTTGGCTGCGATCCGATCGGCCGACCCCAGCCAGTCGAAGGGCGAGAGCTCCCGATAGGCGAGCGCCGCGCCCGTCAACCATGCGAGCCGAACGGCCCCACGCTCGCGCGCGCCCGGCGAGCCGGCGAGCGGCGCGAAGGCCACGAGCCCGAGGAGCCCGCCCGCCGCCGCCAGGATGACGTTGTCCACATTCGGCGCCCGGCCCACGATCAGGAGCTTGCCCACCTCGAGAGCGGACGCCCAGAGCGTCGCGAGGAGCCAGACCAGCGTGCCCCCTGCGATCCCCCCTCCCGGCCGCTCTAGCGGGCCTCCGAGGGCCAGTCGCCCCGCGATCGTCATCGCCGCATAGGGGAGCAGGCGGTCGACGACCAGATCGCCCCAGAAGCGTCGCCTGAAGCTTCCGAGGGGCACCCACTGGGCGCGCTTGAGATTGCCCCAGGCGGTTGAGACGTCCAGGGTGAGCGCATACGGGTAGAGCGCGTCGGCGGCGAGCAGCACCGCGACGGCGGCCACCACGACCAGAGACGGCCGCGCCCGCAGAGGGGTGCCCAGCCAGCGCTCGACTCCGCGCGCGGCGCCCATGCCGAGCCCGTGCGCGGCCAGCGCGCCGATGACCGCCCCCGCCGCCTGCGCCAGCACGTCCAGCGCCGAGGCGGTGCGGGTCGGAGCCAGGATCTGTCCCACCTCGACCATTCCGGCAAAGATGGTCGCCATCACCAGGGTACCCGCGACCCGGGCGGCGAGGCTCCGACCCACCAGGCGGCCACGGACGAGGAGCACGCCCACCGGAAGGCCGAGCAGCACGTTGCTGACCAGGTCGGCCCGAGAGAAGAGCCGCCGCCCGTTCGGGTCGAAGAGGGTGAGGGTGCCCCAGAACCGGGCCAGGTCTCGCTGCACCTCCGCCGGATCGACGCGGAACGAGAACGGGAAGAAGGAACCGTAGACGACGAACGCGGCGAACGCCAGCAGGAGGATC
Organism: Candidatus Methylomirabilota bacterium; assembly: GCA_046728035.1. Taxonomy (GTDB): domain Bacteria; phylum Methylomirabilota; class Methylomirabilia; order Rokubacteriales; family CSP1-6; genus DASRWT01. The sequence goes on from JBKPDT010000160.1 coordinate 35,842, forward strand.
CGCGCCGGGCGCGCGGCGGCCGCCTCCCCCGCCGGCACCCCCGTCACGTGCTGGCTCCTGGCTCCTCCAATTCGATACGCCGGGGCTCGTCGCCCAGCCCCGAGATGCGCACGATGATCGCCCGCGCGGGCAGGAGCGGGAGGATCTTGTCCGCCCACTCGATCAGGGTCACGCCCTCGCCATCCAGCATCTCCTCGAGGCCGAGGTCGAGCACCTCGGTGAGGCTGTCCGTGCGATACGCGTCAAGGTGGTGCACGGGAAGCCGCCCGCGATAGACGTTGACGAGCGTGAAAGTCGGGCTCGTGACGTCCGACGCCACCCCGAGTCCGCGCGCCACGCCCTGGAGGAAGCTGGTCTTGCCCGTCCCCAGCTCGCCCAGGCAGGCCACGACCGCGCCCGGGCCGAGCCCCGCGCCGATCTCCTCGCCGAGGGCCTGAGTCTCTTCCGCGCTCCTGGTGACGCGCTCCCGCCGGGTCATTCGCGCTTCGGCGACAGCGCGCGGGGGATGGCCTCCACGATGTCCCCGGCGATCATGCCCTCCTCGCCTTGCGCGTCGCGGGCAAGGTCTCCGGCCAGCCCGTGCAGATACACCGCGGCCTGAAGCGCCACGAGCGGGTCCAGGCCGCGCGCGAGCAAGGCGCCCGCCATTCCCGTGAGCACGTCTCCCGAGCCGCCCTTGGCCATTCCGGGGTTTCCCGTGGGATTGATCCAGACTCTTCCGTCGGGCGCGGACACCACGGTGCCCGCGCCCTTGAGCGCGAGCCACACGCGGTGGGTGACCGCGAAGTCCCGCGCGCGCTCGATCCGGTCCGCTTGCACCTCTTCGACGCTGACACCGAGCATGCGTGCCATCTCGCCCGGATGCGGCGTGAGGAGCCGGGGCCCGGCCGCGGCCTTGAGGATGTCGAGATGCCCGGCCAGGGCGGACAATGCGTCGGCATCGACCACCATCGGGCGGGGCGTCGCCGCCACGAGCTCGCGGGCCAGCGCCTGCGTCTCCTCGGCGAGCGACAGCCCCGGTCCCAGCGCGATGGCGTCCGCGGCGCCGGCGAGCGCGTGGAGGCGCCCCACCGCGGCGCGCGCGAGCGATCCCGGCGGGATCTCCGGCAGCGCCTCCGTCATGTACTCGGCCCCCAGCGCGGCGACCACGGGCTGCTGGGAGCCGGGGGTCGCGACGGTGACCAGTCCCGTCCCGCTCCGGAGCGCCGCGCGCGCGGCGAGCGCCGCCGCGCCCGTCTTGCCCAGCGAGCCCGCCACGACGAGGAGATGGCCGTAGACGCCCTTGTGCGCGTCGGTGGGCCGCGGCGTGAACCCCGCCCGCACGTCGGTCTCTTCCAGCAAGAAGGTCCGGACGTTCCGCCCCACCTCGGGGGGCGGGATGCCGATGGGGACGATCGCGATCTCGCCTGCCCGCGCGGCGGCGGGGTGGAGCAGGAGCGAGCGCTTGTAGCCCGCGAAAGTGGTGGTGAGGGTGGCACGCACCGTGGGGCCGAGGAGAGCCCCGCGATCCGACGACAGGCCCGAGGGCAGGTCGAGCGAGATCACAGGCCGCGTGGCGCGCGCCCCCGTCGCTGTTCCGTCGAGCCGCGCGATCACCTCGCCCAGCAGACCGCGCGCCGGGCCCTCGAGCCCGGTGCCGAGGAGGGCGTCCACGACGAGGTCGGCGGCGGCCAGCGCGCGGTCGACGGCGGGCAGCCCAGCCTCGCTGGTGACCTCCTCCACGTGCCCTGTCCAGCGGCGCAGCGCCGCCGCCGCGTCACCGCGGACCTCGGCGCGACGCGCGAGGAGAAAGACGCGCACGCGCGCTCCCGCGGCGCGGAGCCGGCGCGCCACCACGAACCCATCGCCGCCATTGTTCCCCTTGCCGCAGAGCACCACCACCGAGCGGCCCCGCAGGGGGCGCCAGCGCCGGGCGATGAGCCGCGCCGCGCCGCCGCCCGCTGCCTCCATGAGCCGCGGTCCCGGGATGCCGAGCGTACCGATCGCGCGCGCGTCCAGCTCCCGCATCTCCTGCGCGGTGAATACCGGGAGCACGCGCTCGGCCGCCGGCGCGCGAGCGCGCCTAGCCGCGCTCCGCGCGCGGACCCGCCACCTCGCCCACGAGCATGACCTGGGCGAACGCGTAATCCCCGTCGTGCGTGAGCGAGACGAGCACGCGGCTGGCCCCCTTGGCGCGCGCGATGGCCGCCGAGCGGCCCGACAGCGCCATGGTCGGAGCCGCCCCGCGCTCGCGTCGCACCTCGAGCTCCCGCCAGCTCACGCCCATGGACAACCCCGTGCCGAGTGCCTTGAGGGCGGCCTCCTTGGCGGCGAAGCGCGCGGCCAGATGCGGGATGGGGTCGTGGTGGCGCCGGCAATAGGCGATCTCGCCGTCGGTGAAGACGCGGCGGAGGAAGCGCTCTTGCCAGCGCTCGACAATGCGGCGGAGCCGGGGGATCCCGGCCAGGTCCACTCCGATGCCGCGAATGCTCTCCGCCGCCCCTGGAGGACCGCTCACGAGCCGATGGCCCGGCGGATGATGCCGGCGAGCTCCTGCGCGATGCCTTCGATCTGCCTCTGCTCCTGTCCCTCGACCATCACCCGGGCCAGCAGCTCGGTGCCGGAATACCGAAGCAGGATGCGTCCGGCTCCGTTCATCTGGCCTTCCAGCGTCTCCAGGCGCGGCTGGAGCCCCGCGATCGACTCCAGCGGCGGCTTACTGCGCACCCGGACATTCACCAGGACCTGCGGAAACTTGGTGAGGCACGCGGCGAGCGCCGACAGCGGCTGGCCGGTCTCGCGCATCACCGAGAGGATCTGAAGGGCCGACACGATGCCGTCGCCGGTGGTGGTGTGGTCGAGGAAGAGGAGGTGACCCGACTGCTCGCCGCCCAGTACCGCGCCGATCCGCACCATCTCCTCGAGCACGTAGCGGTCGCCGACCTGGGTCTTGACGGTCTGGATGCCGGCCGCGCGGAGCGAGTGCTCGAGACCGAGGTTGGCCATCACGGTGCTCACGACCACGCTGCCGCGGAGGCGCCCCTGGGCGGCGAGATGGCGGCCGCAGATGGCCAGCGCGTAGTCGCCATCGCGAACCTCGCCCGTCTCGTCCACGCAGATCAGCCGGTCACCGTCGCCGTCGAAGGCCACCCCGAGATCCGCGCGCGTCGCGCGCACGCGCGCCTGGAGCCCCTCGGGGTGGAGCGCGCCGACCCCTAGATTGATGTTCTGCCCGTCGGGCTCGGCGCCGAGCACGGTGACCTTGGCGCCGAGAGTCTCGAAGACGCGCGGCCCCACCCGGTAGGTCGCCCCGTTCGCGCAGTCCAGGACCACGTGAAACCCCTGGAGGTCGAGGGAGAATGTGCCCGCCGCGTGGCCCGCGTAGTCGGACTCCGCCTGATGGCGATGGGAAATCAGCCGCCCGACGTCCGCCCCGGTGGGCTTGGGCGCTCGATCCGGCGCGGCGAGCCGCGCCTCGATCTCGTCCTCCCAGGCGTCGGGGAACTTCGCCCCCTCGGAGGAGAAGATCTTGATGCCGTTGTCCTCGAAGGGATTGTGCGAGGCCGAGATCACCACGCCGCCGTGCGCTTCGAGGTGCCGGGCAAGGTGCGCGATGCCCGGCGTCGGAAGCACGCCGACCACGAAGACGTCCGCGCCCGCCGACAGCGCGCCCGACACGAGCGCTCCTTCGAGCATCGGTCCCGACTGGCGCGTGTCGCGACCCACGACCAGCCGCACCTTGGCCACGCCATGATGCTCGAGCAGCGTCGCCACCAGCTGGCGGCCGAGACGGAAGACGAGCTCGGTGGTCAGGGGCTCGACATTGGCGAGCCCCCGGATGCCGTCGGTGCCGAAGAGCCGGGTCATTGCCGCGCCTCCGCGCGCTTGGCTTCGAGGGTCACGCGCAGGCGCGAGGGGCTCACGCGGAGCACGGTCACCCCGGTGGGCGCGGTGATCTGGTCGGGCTCGAGACGGATCAGGACCTCGCCGGCTCGGGCGCCGGCCAGGCTCACCCGCGCCCGCACCTGCTCGGGGCCTACCCGCGCGAGTACGGCGCGGAGCCCATGGAGCTGGACGTCGACGCTGTCGGGCCGCTCGCCCGTCACCTCGAGCCCCACGGGGATCGCGTCGAGCTCGACGGGCGCGGCGAGGACGACCTCGGCCTTCTCGGACGTCATGACGAAGACCCACAGTGCCGAGGCCAGCGCGAGCGCCGCCAGCTTGAGCTCCCAGTGCCGGACGAGCCGCCTCACTTCCGCAGCCACTCCCAGGCGGGCAGCCACCAGCCCGTCCGACGCGACGCCGGAGGCCCGCCCAGCGCGAACATCTCGCCCAGCCGCTGCCGGAGCGCCTCCCGGTCGAGGGGGCTTTCCATGTGGCCGGCGATGGCCAGCGAGATGCGGCCGCTTTCCTCCGACACGACGAGGACGACCGCGTCCGTCTCTTCGGACAGCCCCACCGCGGCCCGGTGCCGCGTGCCCATGGCGCGCCCGAGCTGGGTGTTGCGGCTGAGGGGCAGGAAGCAGCCCGCCGCGGCGACGCGAGTGTCGCGGATGAACACCGCGCCGTCGTGGAGCGGGGAGTAGGGCAGGAAGAGGCTCACGAGGAGATCGGCCGACACGAGGGCGTCGAGCGGCACGCCCAGCTCGGCATAGTTGCGGAGGCCGGTGCTCCGTTCGAGCACGATGAGGGCGCCCATGCGCTTGGCGGCCAGGGATTCCGCGGCCTTCACGACATCGTCGATCACGTGGCCCTGCTGCTCTTGGCGCGATCCCAGCAGCGACTGGAGCAGCGGGTTCTGCCCGATCTGGGCGAGCGCCCGCCGGAACTCGGGCTGGAAGAGAACCACGAGGGCGAGCACCCACACCGACCAGAAATTCTCGAGGATCCAGCTCGTGCTGAAGAGGTCGAGGCGGCGGGCGAGGAAGGAGGCGATCATGAGGCCGCCCAGGCCCGCCAGCATCTGGACGGCCCGCGTGCCCCGGAACATCACGAGCACGCGATAGACCACCGCGGCGACGAGCAGGATGTCCAGCGCGTCGCGAAGCCGGAAGGCGTGGATCACCCCCCACACGGCGCTCACCTGTCCGCGCGCGCGCGTTGGATGGCCTGGGCCACCCGGACGGCCTGCATGGTGGCCGCCACGTCATGGGTGCGGATCAGGTGCGCGCCCCCCAGCACCGCCGCGGTGGCCGCGGCGAGGGAGCCCGGCAGGCGATCGGCGGGATCTTCGGCGTATGGATCGAGCGCGCCGATGAAGGACTTGCGGGAAGCGCCGACACAGATGGGCCGGCCCAGCGCCTGGAGCTCGGCGAGCCCGGCGAGCACCCGGCAGTCCCAGTCGTGCCAGGGCATGCCCCGTCGCCGGAAGAACCCGATCCCCGGATCCACCACGATCCGTTCCGCGTCGATCCTCGCCTGGGCGGCGAGGGTCAGGCTCTCGGCGAGGAGCTCCTGTACGGTGGCGATAGGCGAGCTCTCCTCGTGGCCACCGCGCTCAGAAGCCATCACGATGAGGCCTGCCCCCGACTCGGCGACGGCGCGGGCCAGCCCCGGGTCGGCGGTGAGACCGCGCACGTCGTTGATGATGCGAGCCCCCGCCTGGAGCGCCGTCCGCGCGGGCAGCGCGCGGCTCGTGTCGGCGGAGACGGGCACGCCGAGCTTGCCGACCAGGAGCTGGATCGCCTCGCCCAGGCGGTCCGCCTCGCGCTCGGGCTCGATGGCGCCCTCGAGATATGGGGCGGTGGACATGGCCCCCACGTCGAGGATGGCCGCGCCCCCCGCCACCATCTCGTCGGCCGCGGCGAGCAGGGCTTCCCGGGACACCGCCACCGAGCCCGCGTAGAACGACTCGGGGCTCAGATTGAGGGCGCCGATGACCGCGACGTCGCGCCCATCCCCCAACTCCAGCCCCGCCAGGCACGCTCGATTCATCGCTCTGGCCGAGGTCGCGCCGCTCCAGCGCTAGGCCGGGGCGGGCGCCTCCTGGAAGGGTCGCGTGATCAGGATGCGGTTGATCTCCTCGCCGTCAAGGGTCTCCCGCTCGAGCAGCGCGCGCGCGAGGGCGTGCAGCTTCTCCAGGTTGGTCTCCAGCAGGTGCCGGGCCCGCGTCGCGCAGTCCGTCACGATGCGCTTGATCTCGGAGTCGATCAGGACCGCGGTGTCCTCGCTGTAGTCCTTGGGGCGGGACACCTCGCGGCCGAGGAAGATGTGCTCCTCGCCCTTGCCGAAGGTGAGGGGACCCATCTTGTCCGACATGCCCCACTCGCAGACCATCTTGCGGGCCATCTCGGTGGCCTTCTCGAGATCGTTGCCGGCGCCGGTCGTCTGCTGCTGGAAGACGAGCTCCTCGGCGGCGCGGCCGCCCAGGAGGATGGTGATCTGGTTGATCAGGTACTCGCGCGAGTAGCTGTAGCGGTCGTCGGTGGGCAGCTGCATCGTGAGGCCGAGCGCGCGCCCGCGCGGGATGATGGTGACCTTGTGGAGCGGGTCGGCGCCGGGGAGGAGATATGCCACCAGGGCGTGCCCGCCCTCGTGATACGCGGTCGTGCGCTTCTCGGATTCGGGGATGATCATCGACCGCCGCTCCACGCCCATGAGCACCTTGTCCTTGGCGTTTTCGAAGTCGATCATCTCGACGACCTTCTTGTCCTGCCGGGCCGCGAGGAGCGCCGCCTCGTTCACGAGGTTGGCCAGATCGGCGCCGGAGAAGCCGGAGGTCCCGCGCGCGAGCACGGTGAGCTCCACCTTGGGCGCGAGCGGAATGCGCCGGGAGTGGACCTTGAGGATCTCCTCGCGCCCCTTGACGTCGGGCCGCGCCACCACCACCTGCCGGTCGAAGCGGCCGGGACGGAGCAGCGCGGGATCCAGCACGTCGGGCCGGTTCGTGGCCGCGATGAGGATCACGCCCTCGTTGGTCTCGAAGCCGTCCATCTCGACGAGCAGCTGGTTGAGGGTCTGCTCGCGCTCGTCGTGGCCGCCGCCCAGACCGGCCCCGCGATGCCGGCCGACCGCGTCGATCTCGTCCATGAAGATGATGCAGGGCGCGTGCTTCTTGCCCTGCTCGAAGAGGTCGCGCACCCGCGAGGCGCCCACGCCCACGAACATCTCCACGAAGTCCGAGCCGGAGATGGAGAAGAACGGCACATTGGCCTCACCGGCGATGGCCTTGGCGAGGAGGGTCTTGCCGGTGCCGGGAGGGCCGACGAGGAGCACGCCCTTGGGGATCTTGCCCCCGAGCTTCTGGAAGCGCGGCGGATCCTTCAGGAACTCGATGATCTCGCGCAGCTCCTCCTTGGCCTCGTCCACCCCCGCGACGTCCTGGAAGGTCACCTTGTTCTGCTTCTCGGAGATGAGCCGCGCGCGCGCCTTGCCGAAGGATAGAGCCTTGGCGCCGCCCCCCTGCATCTGCCGCATGAAGAAGATCCAGACGCCGATGAAGAGGAGCATGGGGACCCACTGCAGGAAGATCGCGAAGTAGGACGGATTACCGTCCACCGGCTTGACGATGATGCGGACGCCGCGGTCCTTGAGGACCTTGACGAGGTCCGGGTAGTCCGCGGTCATGGTCCGGAAGGACTCGCCGTTGGCGAGCTTGCCACTCACCGAGGTGCCCCGCAGCGTGACCTCGCGCACCTCGCCCGTCTCGACTTTCTTGAGGAAGTCCGAGAAGACGATCTCGTCTCGCGGCGACTCCTTCGCCTGGAAGAGGTTGAACAGGAGGATGACGATGAGCCCGATCACCATCCAGAGGGCGAGGTTCTTGTAGAAGGGGTTCATGGCGAAAAAAGTATAACACACGGCGCGATAGGCAACATCCGGGGACCGCCGACGACCCCGCGGTCTGCCCCTTGCGGCCGCCTATCCCTCGAGCACGTGGATGTCGGGGAGACCCCGGTAGGCGCCGTCCACGTCGAAGCCGTAGCCCACCACGAAGTGGTCCGGAATGACGAATCCCACATAGTCCACGGACACGTCCACGACGCGGCGCTCGACCTTGTCCAGCAGGGCGCAGACCCCCACGCTCCGCGGGCGGCGGGTGGCGAAGTTCCGCCGGAGGTAGTCGAGGGTGCGCCCGGAGTCCACCACGTCCTCCACGATCAGCACGTCGCGCCCCTCGATGGAGAGGGACAGGTCCGAGGTGAGGCGGACGATGCCCGAGGATTTCACCTGGCCGCCATAGGAGCCCACCCCCATGAAGTCGATGGCGATGGGCACCGGGATGGCGCGGACGAGGTCGGCCAGGAAGATCGCCGCCCCCTTGAGCACGCCCACCAGCAGCGGGGTACGCCCCGCGTACTCACGCCCGATGGCGCGCCCCAGCTCTCCCACGCGCGCGGCGATGTCCTCGCGGGAGATCAGGACCCGACCGGGATGGCTCTCCGCCATGGCGCCCCGGACGATCAGTTGGCGGTGACGAGGGTCGCCACGGGGAGGCGCGCGCGGACCTGCTGTGCCAGCTGCTCGGCCTCTCCGCGCGAGCGCGCCCCGCCCACGCGCACGCGATACCGCGACTGGCCGTCGTCGAGCGCGATGGTCGAGAGGACGGCGGGAAAGCCGGCCTCGGCGAGCCGCTTCTGCACGTCATCGGCTTGCTGCCGGCTGCGGAACGCCCCCACCTGGACGCTCCAACCGGGCGCGGCCCCGAGGCTCGCGGCGCTCGCCCCGGTGGACGGTGGCATCCCTGCCGCGGGGGTGACCGGCGCGAGGGGAGCGGTCGGCGCCGGCCCTGCGACGGGGCTCCCGGTCGAAGCCGGCTGGGGCCGGGACTTGTCCTCCGCGCGCCCGCGGCCGGACTGACCCGTCGGCGCCAGCGGCGCGGTCAGCGTCTGATAGAAGGTCAGCTTTTCCTGGATCTCGCGGGGCCGCTCCGCATTGCTCTCGCCGAGCCCGCGGCGGCTGAGCGCCGCCGGCTTCTTCGCCGCCTCCGCCGCCACCCCCGGGGGCTGGCGCGTGCCCCATTGCCGGCCCACGAGCACGCCCAGGGTGAAGGTCAGGGTCAGGATCACCAGGGCGGCCAGGACCAGGCCGAGCCGCTGAAAGAGCCCACCACCGCTTCGTTCGCGTTTCATGCTTGTCTCTCCATGCTGTCGGGAGCGGACACGCCGAGGAGCCCCAGGCCGTTCCGGATCACCTGCCCCACCGCCGCGGCGAGCCCCAGCCGGGCCAGGGTCCCCGGCTGGTCGTCGGTGATGATCCGGTGCGCCTTGTAGTACGGGTGGAACTCTCCCGCGAGCTCGGTGAGGTAGTAGGCGAGGCGATGCGGCTCTCGCGCGCGCGCGGCCGCCGTGACCACCTCGCTGAACTGGATCACGCGCTTGATGAGCGTCTGCTCTTCCGGCCGATCGAGGGATGAGAAGTCCACCGTCCCCCAGTCCGGCACCTCGATCCCCTGCTGCGCCGCCGTCCGGAATAGGCTCATCACGCGGGCGTGGGCGTACTGCACGTAAAAGACCGGGTTGTCGGCGCTCTGGCGGGTCGCCATCGCGAGGTCGAACTCCAGCGGGCTGTCGTGCCGCCGGGTGAGGAAGGTGAAGCGGGCGGCGTCGCGTCCCACCTCCTCGAGCAGCTCCTCCATGAGGACGAACTCGCCCCGCCGCTTGGACATCCGCACCGGCTGGCCGTCGCGCAGGAGGGTCACGAGCTGGACGATGAGGATGTCGAGGGCCTCATCGGGGTGCCCCAGCGCCCGCGTGGCGGCGCGGAGGCGCCCGATATAGCCGTGGTGGTCGGGCCCGAAGAAGTCGATCACGTGATCGACATCGGCGAACTTGGTGAAGTGGTGGAAGCCGATGTCCACCGCGAAGTAGGTGAGCTCGCCGTCCGATTTCCGCAGCACGCGGTCCTTGTCGTCGCCGAGCGCGGTCGAGCGGAGCCAGAGCGCGCCGTCCTGCTCGTAGGTGTGTCCCCCCGCGGTCAGCAGCGCGATGGCCCGCTCGGGCAGGCCCGCCGCGCGCACGTCGCGCCCCTCGTGCACCCAGCGATCCACCTGGGTGCCGTACTCCTCCAGCACGGCGCGGTGGCCCGCCACCATGGCCGCGACCGCCTCGCGGCCGAGCAGATCGCGGCGCTCGGCCTCGGGCCGCGCGAGGATGGCGCGAACACCCGCCGGATCGCGCGCGAGCCAGGCGTCCGCCAGCTCCACGAGGTACTCGCCGGGATAGCCGCCGTCCGGCAGCTCGGCGGCCTCGCCGAGGGCCTGCCGAAGGCGCGCCTCCACCGACGCGGCGAGGGCCTGGAACTGATTGCCCGCGTCGTTGACGTAGTACTCGGACTCGACGGTCGCGCCCTGGTATCGGAGGATCCGCGCGAGGGCGTCGCCCACCGCGGCCGCGCGCGCGCTGACGATCACGAGCGGGCCCGTCGGGTTGGCGGAGACGAACTCGAGCCGGTAGCGACGGCCCGCCGCCGCCTGGCTTGCCCCGTATCGCGCGCCCGCGGCGAGCACGCCGCGGAGCTGCGCGGAGACGGAGTCGCGCGCGAGGACCACGTTGATGAACCCCGGCCCGGCCGCTTCCGCGGTCGCCACTTCGGGCAGCGACTCCATCTCGGCGGCAATGAGGGCCGCCACGCTCTGGACGTCGAGGCCGTGCTCCTTGGCATAGCCCATGGCCGAGGGCGTCGCGTAGCTGTACGTCGCCTGTCCCGCGCCGCGTGGCACCTGCCAGACGATGGACTTGGGCTCCGGCATGTCCTTGCGGGCGAGCGCCCGGCGAAACGCGTCCGTGAGCACATCCGTGATCTTCAGCGTGGGATCTCCCGTGGCCCGGACGAACGCCTCGCCCAGACGAGAAACGCCGCGCATGGCGGCGATGGAAAATGATACCTCCCCGCGCAAATCTGCACGAAGGTATTTCGGTTGAATCAGCGTCTGAGGAGCCGGCGGAAGACCTTCGATCCGACGGCTTCTTCGAGCGCATCGGCGACCCGGTCGTAGGCCGCCTCGCGGAGCGCCCGGTGGTCCGCCGCGCCGCTCGCGGCCGGGGAGGCGCCCGCCCAGGTCAGCACGTGGCGTCGCGAGGCGCCCGACTCGAAGAGGCCGTGGACGTACAGTCCCCAGACGCGCCCGCCCGGCACCGCCGACCCTACCGTGCGCCCCTCGGCCTGCACGAGGCCACGGGCGGGCATTGCGACATCGGTCCGGCCCGCGTGGAGCTCGTAGCCGTCGAATTCGGGCCCGTCGGGCAGCCATCGCGCGCGCACGCGTCGGGTGATCTTGGGTGCGCAAAGGCGTGTGCGCACTGGGAGGAGCCCGAGCCCCGGCGATGCGCCGCCGCTTTCGAGGTGTTCGGGGTCCTCGATGCGCTCGCCCAGCATCTGATAGCCCCCGCAGATGCCCAGCACGGCGCCGCCGCGCGCGGCGTGGGCGAGGATCGCGGAGGCGAATCCCGCGGCGACGAGGTGGCGCAGATCCGCCAGGCTGTCCTTGGATCCGGGCAGGACGACGAGATCGGCACCGGCCAACGCCGCGGGGGTATCCGCGTAGCGCACTGCCACGCCGGGCTCCGACTCGAGGGGCGCCAGATCCGTGAAGTTGGCGATGCACGGGAGCCGGACGACCGAGACTCTCAGGGACGCCGGGCGTGGCGGCCCGACGCGCGGGCCCTCGAGCGCGACGGTGTCTTCCTCCGGCAAGTCGAGGCCCGGGAGGAGAGGCACGACGCCCAGCACCGCCCGCCGCGTGCGGCGGCGAAGGTCGGCACACGCTGAACCCAGCAATGAGGGATCACCGCGGAACTTGTTGAGAATGAAGCCTGAAACGAGACGGCGATCATGCGGAGGCAAGAGCGCCACGGTCCCCACGAGGCTCGCGAACACCCCGCCACGATCGATGTCGCCGACGATGAGGACGCGCGCCTGGGCGAGCCGCGCCACGCGCATGTTGGCCAGGTCCCATCGCCTGAGATTGGGCTCGGCGGGATTCCCCGCCCCCTCGATCACCATGACGTCGGCCTCGCGCGCGAGCCGGGCATAACTGGCCGCAATGGAGGGCCAGAGGGCGGGCCCGAGCCGATGGTAGGCCCGCGCGTCCACGGTGGCGACGGTTCGGCCGAGCCGGATCACCTGGCTCCGGTTGCCGGACTCCGGCTTGAGGAGCACCGGATTCATCTCGATTCGCGGCGCGACGCGCGCCGCCTCCGCCTGCATGACCTGCGCCCAGCCCATCTCCCCGCCGTCCGCCGTCACATGGGCGTTGTTCGACATGTTTTGCGACTTGAACGGCCGCACGCGCAGGCCCGCCCGGGCGAGGAGCCGGCACAGACCGGCGGCGAG
>JBKPDT010000161.1:0-5277 GCA_046728035.1 Candidatus Methylomirabilota bacterium
ACTGCGGGATGTCCCACGCCAACATGCGCTTCCGGGTGTTCGTGCACGACAAGGCGGGATGGGAGAAGTGGGTGGCCGCCCAGCAGGCCGAGCCCGCGGAGCCCAAGGACGAGCTGGCGGTGAAGGGCAAGGAGATCTTCAGCCAGTCCCCGTGCGTGGGCTGCCATACCATCAGCGGCGTGTCGGCGGGCGTGCTCGGCCCCAACCTCACGCACTTCGGGAGCCGGACCACGCTCGCGGCGGGAATCCTGCCGAACACGCCGGAGAACGTCATGAAGTGGATCGGGAACCCGGGGCACCTCAAGCCCGGCGCGCTCATGCCGACCCTCGGCCTGCACGACGAGCAGACCAAGGCGCTCGCCGCCTATCTGCTGAGCCTCAAGTAGAGGAGCCCCATGGCGACACACGCGGCGTTCATGCCCGGCGCGACCACGGAAATTGCGGCGAAGGGCGTCTGGTCGTGGATCACCACCGTGGATCACAAGCGGATCGGTGTCCTCTACGGCGTCAGCGCCTTCATCTTCTTCCTGATGGGCGGGATCGAGGCACTCATCATGCGGCTGCAGCTCGCGCGGCCCGACAACGATCTCGTGAGCGCGCAGGTGTTCAACGAGCTGTTCACCATGCACGGCACCACCATGGTGTTCCTCGCCATCATGCCGCTCAGCGCCGCCTTCTTCAATTTCATGATCCCGCTGCAGATCGGCGCCCGCGACGTCGCCTTTCCCCGGCTCAACGCGCTGTCCTACTGGATCTTCATCGCCGGCGGCATCTTCCTGAACTCGAGCTTCCTGTTCGGCCTGGCCCCGGACGGCGGCTGGTTCGGCTACGCCACCCTGACCACCCGTCAGTTCTCCCCCGCGCACAATATCGACTTCTGGATGCTGGGCCTGCAGATCCTCGGCATCGCCTCCATGCTTGCCGGGTTCAACTTCATCGTGACCATCGTCAACATGCGCGCGCCCGGCATGACCCTGATGCGCATGCCGGTCTTCATCTGGATGTCGCTGGTCGTCCAGTTTCTCGTGGTGCTCGCCTTTCCCGCCATCACCGTGGCGCTGATCCTCCTCATGTTCGACCGGTTCTTCGGCACCCTGTTCTACGCGCCCGCCGCGGGGGGCGATCCGCTCCTCTGGCAGCACCTCTTCTGGATCTTCGGCCACCCCGAGGTGTACATCCTCATTCTGCCCGCCATGGGGATCGTGTCGGAGGTGCTGCCCACCTTCGCGCGCAAGCCCCTCTTCGGGGCGCCGGTGGTGATCTATTCCGGCATCATGATCGGCTTCTTCGGCTTCGGGGTGTGGAGCCACCACATGTTCTCGGTGGGCATGGGACCGGTGGCCGACGCCGCCTTCTCCATCGCGACCATGCTCATCGCGGTGCCCACCGGCGTGAAGATCCTCAACTGGATCAGCACCCTGTGGGGCGGCTCCATCCGCTTCACGAGCGCGCTCCTGTTCTCGCTGGGCTTCATCGCCATGTTCACCATGGGCGGCCTCAGCGGAGTCATGCACGCCTCGCCGCCGGTGGACCTGCAGCAGACCGACTCCTACTTCGTGGTGGCCCACTTCCACTACGTGCTGTTCGGCGGCTCGATCTTCGGGCTCTTCTCCGGCTTCTACTACTGGTGGCCGAAGATGACGGGCCGCCTCCTCGACGAGCGGCTGGGCAAGATCCACTTCTGGCTCATGATGATCGGCTTCAACATGACCTTCTTCCCCCAGCACTACCTCGGCCTCATCGGGATGCCGCGGCGGATCTACACCTACGCGGCCGACCTCAACTGGGGGTTCTGGAACATGGTCTCGACGGTGGGGGCGTTCATCATCGCGCTCTCGATCCTGGTGTTCATCATCAACGTCTTCAAGACCCGGCGGTCGGGCCAGGTGGCGGGGCCGGACCCGTGGGACGCGCGCACGCTCGAGTGGGCCATTCCCTCGCCTCCCCCCATCTACAACTTCGCGACGATCCCCACCGTGCATGGACGGGACGAGCTGTGGCTGCAGAAGCACGGGGACGGGCACGGCGGGGCGCCCACGCCCAAGCCGGCGGCCGCCACTGCCAAGGACATCGCGGCCATCCATATGCCGGCGCCGTCCTACTGGCCCATCCTCCTCGCCATCGCGCTGACCGTCATGCTCTCGGGCCTGCTGATCAGCTACTACCAGGTGGTGATCGGCGGCCTCCTCACGCTCTACTGCATGTTCAAGTTCGCGCTCGAGTACCATCGGCCCGCCCCGGGGGCGCACTAGTGGCCGCCGACGCGCACGTCCATCACGATCCGAACATCGGGACGACCGGACTCGACAACCGGAAGGTCGGCATGTGGATCTTCCTGGGCTCGGACTGCATGTTCTTCGGCTCCCTCATCGGGACCTATCTCTCCTACAAGGGCAAGAGCGTCGGCGGCCCCGGGCCGCACGACGTCTTCAACATCCCCCTCACCTCGGAAAGCGCGGCGGTGCTGCTCGCCTCCTCGCTCACCATGGTGCTGGCGCTCGCCGCGCTGCAGAAGAACGATCTCAAGTGGGCGGGCCGCTGGCTACTCGCCACCGCCATCCTCGGCGCCCACTTCGTGGGGAACCAGGTCTACGAGTTCACCACCTTCGTTCTGCATGACGGCCTCACGCTGTCCACCAATCTATTCGGGTCCACCTTCTATACGCTGACGGGGTTCCACGGGGCCCACGTCACCGGCGGCGTGATCTGGCTGATGGGCCTGTGGTGGCTGCTCAAGCGGGGCAAGCTCGACGCGCGCGACTACACCAAGGTCGAGATCGCGGGCCTGTACTGGCACTTCGTCGACATCGTCTGGATCGTGATCTTCACCATCATCTACCTGATCCCGTAGGAGCGCCGACATGGCCGACACGCATGCCGCCGCCCACGCCAGCCACGGCGGCCACCAGGAAGCCCACGGCGGCGGGCACGCCACCGTCCGGACCTATCTGGTCGTGGCCATCGTGCTCGCGATCATCACCGCCATCGAGGTGGCGACCCTCTACATCCCGGGAATCCCGAACGGGCTCCTCGTGGTGAGCCTCCTCGTGTTGTCCGCGATCAAGTTCGCCCTGGTCGTGGGCTTCTTCATGCACCTCCGCTACGACCACAACATCATGCGGAGCTTCTTCATCGGGCCCCTCTTCATCGCCATCGGCATCATCCTCGCCCTGATGGCGCTGTTCAGCGCCTTCATCCTGCTGCCGCGCCCGTAAGATGGCGCATGGAGTGCCCGGGCCCGGGGGTCCGCCTCCTCTGGGGCCCGGGGGATTCGACTGGACCGCCTGGAACGCCGATCCCAGCGTCGTCGTGGGGCTCGTGCTGGCCGGCGCGGCGTACACGGGAGCCCTCGTCGTGCGCCGACGGCTCGATCCCGAGGCACGGGTGGCGCCGCACCAGGTGCTGTCCTTCGCGGGCGCGCTCGGCGTGCTCCTCGTGGCGCTCACCGGCCCGATCCACGATCTCTCTGACTACTACCTCTTCAGCGCACACATGGTCCAGCACATGCTTCTGGCCTTCGCGATGCCCCCTCTGCTCCTGCACGGCGTGCCCGCCTGGATGATCCGCCCCCTCCTGCGCGGGTCCGCGCTCCTCCGCCTCGGCCGGCGCCTCACCCGTCCCTCGGGGGCGTTCGCCGCCTTCAACGTCGTCCTCGTCGCGTGGCACCTGCCGCCGCTCTACAACCTCGCCATGGAGCAGCACCCCGTCCACATCGTCGAGCACCTGATGATCATGGCGGCCTCGGTGATCCTGTGGTGGCCGCTCCTCTCGCCGCTGCCGGAGCTGCCGCGCGCGCCCTACCCTGTGCAGATGCTCTACCTCTTCGTGGTCGGCCTGCCGATGGTGGTGGTGTCCATCTTCATCAGCATGGCGGACGGCGTCCTCTATCCCTACTACGCGCGCGCGCCGCGGGTCGTGGAGGCGCTCACTCCCCGGGCCGACCAGCACCTGGGCGGGCTCCTCATGTGGGTGCCCGGCGGCCTCATCTTCCTGGTCGCGCTCACCGTGGTCTTCTTCCGCTGGCAGGCCGCCGGCGGCGACGACGTCGCGGTGGGGCCGGTCAAGGCCACGCATGGCGGATAGCACCTCCCGCCGGC
This sequence comes from Candidatus Methylomirabilota bacterium, assembly GCA_046728035.1. Taxonomy (GTDB): domain Bacteria; phylum Methylomirabilota; class Methylomirabilia; order Rokubacteriales; family CSP1-6; genus DASRWT01. Next base: position 4,098 of record JBKPDT010000161.1, read on the forward strand.
TCGCCTGGCTCGCCATCGCCGCCCTCGCGCTGGTGATGATGCTCGGCAACGTGGTCAGCGCCACCGGCTCGGGGCTCGGCTGCCCCGACTGGCCGCTCTGCCACGGCCGCTTCATCCCGCCCGGCGGAACCGAGATCTGGATCGAGTTCCGTCACCGGCTGGCGGTGCCGCTCTTTTCCGTGCTCCTCGTCGCGACCGCCGTGCTCATCCTCCGACGCGCGGAGTCGCGCGCGCTCCGCCGCATCGCGATCGCTCTCCTCGCGCTCCTGGGCGTTCAGATCCTGCTCGGCGGGATCACCGTGAAGCTCGGCCTCTCCGCGTCGGTGAGCACGGTGCACCTGCTCACCGCGTTGATGATCCTCGCCGGCTTGCTCACGATCTGCGCATCCACTTATCCGCTCGGCTCGCCTTCGGCTGCGCCTCGCCAGATTACTGATCCGCTCGGCTCGCCTTCGGCTGCGCCTCGCCAAGCAATGCGGTTGGCGAGGCTTACGCGAGCGGGTCTGGCGACTCTGCTCGTGCAGCTCGCCCTCGGCGGCTACGTGCGGCATACCGGCGCGGGGCTCGCGTGCCCGGATTTCCCGCTCTGCAGCGGTGACCTCCTGCCGGCCGGCGGGTCGCCCCTGATCCACTGGATCCACCGCTGGCTGGGGGTGGCGCTGCTCGGCCTCTTCCTCCACCTGGCCCTCGCGAGCCGGCGCACCGCGCTCGGCGGCGTCGGCGCCGCCATCGGGGTGCTCGCGCTGATCCAGGTCGCGCTCGGCATCGCCGCCGTCCTGCTGCGGCTTCCGGTTCCCGTGCGTGCCACCCATGCCGCAGGCGGCTATGCCCTGTGGGGCCTGCTCGTCTGGATGGCGGTGCGCGCCGGGGTCGGGCGCGGCCGATTGCGGATCACGGATCCGCTCGGCTCGCCTCCGGCTGCGCCTCGCCAAACTACGGATCCGCTCGGCTCGCCTCCGGCTGCGCCTCGCCAATCGACTGCCCCCAGTCAGGGCGCGCGCTGATGGCGCGGTTCGCGCACCGGCCGGTGGCGGCGGCTGGGGACGCCGCCGCGACGGCACGCATGCGCGAGCGCGTGGGCGCCTACGCCGAGCTGTCGAAGTTCGGCATCGTCCTTCTCGTGCTCGTCTCGGCGGCGGCCGGCTTCATGCTGGTGGCCCCGCTTGGTCCCGATTTTCCT
>JBKPDT010000162.1:0-4478 GCA_046728035.1 Candidatus Methylomirabilota bacterium
GGCGCGGGCCGCGCCCTCGCCCTGCACATGGACGTGGCGGACCGCCAGTCGGTAGAGGCCGGCGTTGCCGCCGTTGACCGCAAGTGGAAGCGGCTGGACATCGCGGTGACCAACGCCGCCATCGAGCCCATCGTGCCCTTCCTCGAGCTGACCGAGGAGACCTGGGACCGCGTGCTCGACGTGAACCTCAAGGGGACCTTTCTCGTCGCCCAGGCGGCGGCGCGCCGTATGGTGCGGCGCCGGCGCGGCGTCATCATCACCTTGTCGTCGGTGAACGCCGAGGTGGTGCGCCCGGAGTCCGCCGCCTACGGCGCCTCCAAGGGCGGGGTGCGCCAGCTCACCAAGGCCATGGGGATCGCCCTGGCGCCCCACGGAATCCGCGTCAATGCCATCGGGCCGGGCACCGTGGTGACCGGGCTCACCCGTCATCTCCTCCGTCGCAAGGCCTGGCGCGACGCCGTCTACTCGCGCACGCCGATGCGGCGGGTGGCCGAGCCCGCGGAGATCGCGGAGGTCGCGGTGTTCCTCGCCTCCGATGCGTCCTCCTACATGACGGCCAGCACGGTGTACGTGGACGGGGGGCGCCTTGCGCTGAACGGGCTCATGCCCCTCGGCGGCCGACGCTGAGCGTGCCGGAGCCGCTCGGCCGGCCGGCCCCGTTGACCCGTGCCGACGACTCGCGGTAGAAAGAGCCCGATGGCCGCGTCGCTCGCCCCCGGGCTGTCCGCCGAGCTGACCATGACGGTCACGCCCGCCCATAGCGCGGACGCCCTCGGCAACCGGGGCGTCGAGGTCTTCGCCACGCCGTTCATCGTCGCCTTTCTCGAGAACGCCTCGAGCGCCGCTCTCAAGGGCCATCTCCCGTCCGGTGGCGGCAGCGTCGGGACCATGATCGAGATGAAGCATCTCGCCGCCACCCCCGTCGGCATGACGGTGCGCGCCAAGGCCACCCTGCTGGAGACCGACGGCAAGCGCCTCCTCTTCGCGGTGGAGGCCTGGGACGAGGTGGAGAAGATCGCGGAGGGACGCCACGAGCGGTTCATCGTCGGCAATCTCGAGCGCTTCCTCGAGCGCGCGACGAAGAAAGGCAAGCCCTGACATGGCCACCCAGATCAACACGAGCATCAAGGGCAAGGAGCACGCGCCCTACGTGGTCCACGTGGAGCGGGGCAAGATCAAGGAGTTCGCCCGCGCGATCGGCGACCTCTCCCCGTTCTACCTCGACGACGAGGTGGGCCGCGCCTCGCCCTGGGGCGACATCATCGCCCCCCCCACCTTCCCCATCACCTTCCGCGACGAGCGAGCGGACACCGCGGCCATGCTGAAGGAGCTCGGCACCGACATCTCCCGGATCCTGCACGGCGAGCAGGAGTTCGAGCACTTCAAGCCCATTCGCCCCGGCGACACGCTCCTGTGCCGCGGAAGGATCGCCGACATTTACGAGAAAGCCGGCCGCTCCGGCCCCATGGCCTTCGTGGTCCGCGAGACCACCATCACCGACGCCGACAACGACGTGGTGGCCAAGGTGCGCGGCATCACCGTGATCCGCCTGTGAGGACGTCATGAAATACGCCAAGGTCTATCTCGAGGACGTGGAGGTCGGGAGCGAGTTGCCCCCGCTGGTGAAGGGACCCATCGCGCAGATCCAGCTCACCCGCTACGCGGGGGCCTCCGGCGATTTCAACCCCATCCACCAGGACGCCGCGTTCGCCAGGGCCGCCGGCATGGGCGATGTCTTCGGGCACGGCATGCTCTCCATGGGCTTCGTGGCCCAGTCGGTGACGGACTGGCTCGGGGTGGGCACCACCCAGAAGATCGGCGTGCGCTTCGCCGGGCTCGTGCGGCTCGGCGACGTCATCACCTGCCGCGGCAAGGTCGTCGCCAAGCGCCCCGCGAAGGAGCCCGGCGGTGGTGCCGGCCAGGTGGATCTCGAGCTCTGGGCCGAGAACCAGAAAGGCGAGAAGGTCATCACCGGGCGCGCCACCGCCGCCCTCGTGTCCCGCGAGGACTCTTAGGCGCCCCCGTCGAGCTCCAGGAAATCGCGGAGCGCTTCCTGGGTCGAGGGAAAGGCGAGATCGTCCCAGGGGATCTTCGCCGGCTCCACCCACTCCACGCAGTCATTCTCGTGGCAGGTGGCGAGCGTTCCCCCCGTGACCGTCGCGCGGTAGACCACGATCACGATGGGCGAGCTCGGATACGAATACACGCCCACGAGGCCACGGAGGGCTACGCGGAGACCGGTCTCCTCCCAGGTCTCGCGCACCGCCGCCGCGGTCACCGGCTCGCCCCAGTCCACGAACCCGCCCGGGAAGGTCCACTTCCCGGACGCGGGATTGATGGCGCGACGGGTGAGGAGCACCTGTCCGTTGTCCTCGGGGATGGTGGCGGCCACCACCTTGTGGTTGAGGTAGAAAACGAAGCCGCACGCCGTGCAAACCTGCTCGGGCTTGCCCTCCGGCGGAAGGGGCCGTCGCTCGAGAGCCCCGCCACAGAGCGGGCAGAAACGGATTCCGTCGGGAGTGAGCTGGCGCAGCGACTCGTTGACGCTCATCCGGCCGCCAGCATACCATCTCAGGACTCGCGATGAAGTGGATAGCCTCGAACGCGGGCTTCGATGAGGTGTTCGGGCGCGCGAGCGCGCCGCGGCCGCACTACGCCTCGCTCATCTCCATCCTCGAGTCGTTCACGCTCGAGGACGTCGCGCGACGTGAGCGCCTCCAGCGGCTCGCCCTCATGAACCAGGGCATCACGTTCACCGTCTACGGGGAGAAGGAGGGGCTCGAGCGCATCTTCCCCTTCGACTTCGTGCCGCGCATCATCCCGGCGGCGGAGTGGAAGCTGCTCCACGACGGCCTCGTCCAGCGCATCACCGCGCTGAACCTCTTCCTCCTCGACATCTACCAGGAGCAGAAGTGCCTCCGCGACAAGATCATCCCGTCCGAGCTCATTTTCTCCCGGCGCGAATACAAGCGCGAGCTGCGCGGGGTAGTCCCGCCGCGCAAGGTCTTCACGCACGTGGTGGGGACCGACATCATCCGCGACGGCGAGGGCCGCTACCTCGTCCTCGAGGACAACTGCCGAGTACCGAGCGGCGTGTCCTACGTGCTCGAGAACCGGACCCTCCTCAACCGCGTCTTCCCGGAATTCTTCGCCTCCTACCCGGTGCGGCCGATCAACGACTACCCGAGCCTGCTCCTCGAGAGCCTGCTCCACGCCGCCCCCCGAGCGAGCCAGAGCCCGGTCACGGTGGTGCTCTCGCCCGGCATCCACAACTCCGCCTACTTCGAGCACTCCTTCCTCGCCCGCGAGATGGGCGTCCCCCTCGTGGAGGGCCGCGACCTCCTCGTCGAGGGCAACCGCGTCTTCATGCGGCGCACCCACGGCAAGCGCCAGGTCGACGTCATCTATCGAAGGGTGGACGACGAGTTCCTCGATCCCCTCACCTTCCGCCGCGACGGCATGCTCGGGGTGCCCGGGCTGCTCAACGTCTATCGCGAGGGCAACGTCGTGCTCGCCAATGCCCCGGGGTCGGGGGTGGCCGACGACAAGAGCGTCTACGCGTTCATGCCGGCGCTCATCAAGTACTACCTGGACGAGGACCCCCTCCTTCCCCAGGTGCCGACCTATCTCGGGCTCCGCAAGGACGACCTCCGCTACATGACCGAGCACGCGAGCACGCTCGTCATCAAGACCACCGGGGACGCCGGCGGCTACGGCATGCTCATGGGACCCTTCACGGCCAAGAAGGACATCGAGACCTATCTTGCCGGAGTGCGGAAGAACCCCGGCAACTACATCGCCCAGCCCCTGGTCGACCTCTCGTCGCACCCCACCCACGTCGAGGGACGCTTCGAGCCGCGACGCATCGACCTCCGGCCGTTCATCCTCTACGGCGACCGGATCCGCGTCCTGCCCGGTGGCCTCACGCGAGTGGCGCTACGACCGGGCTCCTACGTCGTGAACTCGTCCCAGGGCGGCGGCAGCAAGGACACCTGGGTGCTGGCCGCGCGCGAGCCATGATCCTCTCCCGCGTCGCCGACGGCCTCTACTGGATGGGGCGCTACCTCGAGCGCGCCGAGAACACCGCGCGCCTCGTGCTCGTCACCGAGGAGATGTCCACCGAGGTCTATGGCCTCGACGAGGAGCTGGCCCGCGCGGAGTGGCGCGACCTCGCCGAGATCTTCCCCGGCCCCCCCCTCCCCGAGCGGGCGACCCGCCACGTGAGCGGGCTGGCGGCGGCGACGCTCCAGGCGCTCGCCTTCGCCCCCGGGCACCCGCAGTCGGTGTACTTCTCGCTCAAGCGGGCGCGCGACAATGCCCGGACGGTGCGCGAGGCCCTGACCGTCGAGGTCTTCGTGAACCTCAACGAGACCTACCAGGACCTCGAGGCCCAGGCCGGCCGCCGTCTTACCGACACCCCGGCCTTCCGCAGCGCGCTGGGCGCCGCGCACCGCGGGATCCTCTCCACGGTGGGGGCC
>JBKPDT010000163.1:0-3627 GCA_046728035.1 Candidatus Methylomirabilota bacterium
CCACCTGACGTACGCGCCGGGGCGGCGCACGCGCCGACGGGTGGTCGTCATCGGCAAGGGCATCACCTTCGACTCAGGCGGCCTCGACCTCAAGTCCGCCGACGGCATGCTGCGCATGAAGGACGACATGTCCGGCGCCGCAGCCGTGCTCGGGATCTTCCAGGCGCTGCCCCGACTGCGCCTGCCCGTGGAGGTGCACGGCCTCATCGCGGCCACCGAGAACATGCCCTCGGGCACCGCACAGCGGCCCGGCGACATCGTGCGGGCCCTGAACGGCCTCACCATCGAGATCGGGAACACCGACGCGGAGGGCCGGCTCACGCTCGCCGATGCCCTCGCCTACGCGGCGCGCGAGATAAAGCCCCACGAGATGGTCGATCTGGCGACGCTCACGGGGGCGGTGGTCATCGCGCTCGGGCTTGGCGTGTCCGGCCTCTTCGCGACGCAGGACGGCCTCGCCGAGCGGCTCCTCGCCGCGGCGCGGGCCTCGGGGGAGCGGATGTGGCGGCTCCCGCTGCATGACGAGTACAAGGACGGGCTCAAGAGCGAGGTCGCGGATCTGAACAATATCTCGAGCCAGCGCGGAGGGGGCGCGATCGTGGCCGCGCTTTTCATGCGGGACTTTGCGGGCGGGGTGCCGTGGGCGCATCTGGACATCGCGGGCACCGCGTTTTCCGAGCGTGAGCTGCCGCTGGGGCCCAAGGGCGGCACCGGAGTCGCGGTGCGCACCCTGCTCGCCTACCTGACGCGCCTGGCCGGGCGCCGCTGAGGGGGCCGCGGTGGCCGGCGCCGTCGATCTCCACTCCCATACCACCGCGTCGGACGGCACGCTCCGTCCCCGCGAGCTCGTGCAGACCGCCGCCCGCCGCGGAGTCCGCGTGCTCGCCGTCACCGATCACGACTCCACCGAGGGGCTCGCGGAGGCCATCGCCGAGGCGGCCGCGCAGCGCCCCCTCGAGATCGTGCCCGGCATCGAGATCAACTGCGACGTCGAGGGCGGAGAGATCCACATCCTCGGCTACTGCATGGACTACGAGGCCCCGTGGTTCCAGGACTTCTGCCGCGCGCAGCGGGCAGAGCGGCGCGAGCGCGTGTACCGCATGGCGGAACGGCTCGCCTCGCTCGGCATGCCCATCGAGCCCGACGAGGTCTTCGCGCTGGTGCAGGAGGGCTCGGCGGGCCGTCCGCACGTCGCCCAGGTGATGGTGAACCGCCGCTACGTGAAGAGCGTGCGTGAGGCCTTCGACCGGTTCCTCGCCGCGGGCCGGCCGGGCCATGTCGCGCGCAAGAAGCTCGTGCCGGAGGACGCGGTGCGCCTGCTCCGCCGCGCCGGCGGGGTGCCCGTCTTCGCCCATCCCGGCCTCGCGGGGCGAGACGATCTCGTGCCGGCGCTGGTGGCGGCGGGCCTCATGGGCATCGAGTGCTACTACCCGGAGCATTCGCCGGCCCAGACCGGCGGCTACGTGGAGCTCTGCCGGCGCCATGGCCTGGTCGCTACCGGCGGCTCCGATTTCCATGGCCCCCGCGTCCGCTCCTCGCAGCTCGGCGACCCGTCCATCCCGCTGGCGGTCTGGGAGGCCCTCCGGGCCAAGGCGGACGAAGCCCGCGCCTCACGCCCCGCCTGACCGTCGGCCCCGAGCGTCATCCGCCTGACCCCGGCGTGTAATCGTTACCCGGGTCCGCCGCGGCTCGACGCGCCTACCTATTGAAAATCAACATGTTGGAGATCGGCACATCGCTTGCTCCGCTCAAGGAGCGGCAGTAGTCTGACAGCAAGGAGGACCAAGAAGATGATCAAGCAAGCGATTCCGGCAATGATCGCTGCGCTGACGCTCGCCGCGGCCCCCGCGCTGGCCGCCGACGACAGCAAGGTCAAGGGAGCCACCCAGCAGGTCGAGACCGGCGCCAAGAAGATCGGCCAGGGCGAGGTCGGCAAGGGCGTGGAGGAGACCGCCAAGGGTGTCGGCAAGACCGTCGAGGAGGGGGCGAAGTACACGGGCGAGAAGTTCAAGGAAGCCGGCAAGTCCGCCGAGCCGCCTGCCAAGAGCGCCTGGCAGAACGTCAAGCAGGGGGCGAACGACTTCGGCCACAGCGTGAAGAACTTCTTCACCCGGCTCTTCTCCAGCGAGTGAGGCCGCCGAGGGCGAACAGGATGAACGGCTCGAAGCTGGTCAGGACCTCGCTGGCCGTGGCGCTGGCGGTCCTGCCGCTCGGGCCCATCGCGCACGCCGGGCCGGTGTCCGATCAGTTCAAGACCGATCTCACCAAGGTGCTCAAGGTCATCGAGGAGTCCGAGGGCAAGCCGACCGACGCCCGTCGCACCGCCATCCGCAGCGCCGCCGAGCCGGTCTTCGACTGGCGGGAGATGGCCGCCCGCTCGCTCGCCACGCACTGGCAGGCTCGAAGCGAGGCCGAGCGAGTGGAGTTCGTCCGCCTGTTCACCGATCTCATCGAGCGCGCGTACATCACCAAGGTGGAGCGCTACAGCGGCGAGCCGGTGAAGTTCTTGAGCGAGAAGGTGGACGGGACCCTCGCGGTGGTCCAGACCCGCTTCATCACATCGAAGGGCCAGGAAGTCCCCATGGACTACCGGCTCATTTCCAGGGACGGCCGCTGGCGGGTCTACGACGTGGTGGTGGAAGGCGTGAGCCTGATCGGCAATTATCGAACCCAGTTCGACCGGGTCATCCGCACGTCCTCGTATCCAGAGCTGGTGAAGCGGCTCAAGGACAAGGAAACCGCCGTCCAGTAGGTGTCGGTAGTCGGTGTCGGCGCCGCCTCAACGGTAGTTGGGGAACATCCGGGCGAAGGTGTCGGGCTTGGTCCGCGCCTTGAAGAACGGCACTTGGCGCGCCGAGTAGTCGGTCCCGCCGCGAAAGACGATGGCGGCGCTCGCGAGCAGCGCGCCGTCCGCGTCGAAGAGAAAGCCGGCGGTACGCCAGAACGCGCGCTTGCGGTCCACCGGCTCCACGTCCTCGAATCGGCCGACGGCGATCAGGGGCCTCGCCGCGGGCAGGGTGGCCGCGTGCAGCATGACCTGGATGCGATTGGTGAGTCCGCCCTCGCGCATGGTCAACGCCCCCAGCCACCACGCCACCTCATCGAGGAGCACCGGCGCAAGCGCGGCATGGGCCCGGGCCGGCTCGACCAGCCATGGCGCGGGCGGCTCCAGCCGGGCCCATACGCCCTCGTCGTCGAAGCGGAGCGCGGTCCGGAGCCCCAGCGGATTCCGCGACCCGCAGGCGAGGCACTCGTCGGACATGGGCAAGGTCCAGCCATTGGCGCCGCCGCGCCACGACGGCAGCGCCGACCGCGCGCCGATCGCGCCGGCCCCGACGCTCACCGAGGCCGAGGAGAGGGTCTGGCCGCCGTGAAGGACGGTGACGCTGGCGCCGTCCTCGCGCGCGCCGCCCTCGAGGACGAGCGGGGTGACGATCGGCACCGAGGCGGTGAGCCGCCCCTCCATCATGCGAGGCGTATCGGGCACGCCGAGCGCGCGAGTGGCCGCGTCGAGGACGGCGACGAGGCCGCCGCCGTGGACGATGCCCGGCCAGCTCTGCAGCGCGGGAGGCGCCGCGAAGCGGCCGCGGCCGTCCGGCGCGACCGTCGCCGCGGCGGCGAGCGCGT
>JBKPDT010000164.1:0-7748 GCA_046728035.1 Candidatus Methylomirabilota bacterium
ACGGCGAGACCGTAGCCCTTGTGGCTGCCCAGCTCCCGCGTGCCGCCCAGCGGCGAGATGCCGCCCTCCGCGCGGTCGAAGACCTGGGCGAAGGCCTGCTCCGCGTCGGTGACGGGGCGGCCGTCACCATCCACTACCCAGCCGGCGGGCACCGGCTCGTGATTCAACTTGTGGACCTTGACCTTGCCGGCGGCGACGGTAGTGGTGGCCATGTCGAGCTGGAAGGGCTCGTTGCGCCGAGCCGGCGCCGCGAAGGCGAGGGGATTGGTGCCCATCACGGGCTCGGCCGCGAAGGTGGGCACCATGGCCACTCCGCGAGTCGCGGAGGTCACGAGGCCGATCACGCCCCGCTCCGCCGCGATCTTGGAATAGCAGCCGGCGGCCCCGAAATGATGCGAGTTGCGTACAGTGACCACCGCGACGCCCGAGGCGAGGCACTTGTCGACGGCGAGGTTCATCGCGTGCACCGATACGGGATGCCCGAGCGAGGCATCGGCGTCGATCAGGGCGGTGGCCGCCCCTTCCCGGACGGTCACGAACTTCGGCCTCATGTTGAGCCGTCCCGCGCGGAACTCGCGATCGTAGGTGGGCAGCATGGAGATGCCGTGCGAATCCACGCCGCGGAGATCGGTCTCGACCATCACGTCCGCGGTGGTCTCGGCATGCGAGACGGACATGCCCCAGGCGCCGAGGACGGAGACGAGCTGACGTCGGAGCGCGTCGGCCTTGACGTGAGTGCTCACGGCTCAGTCCCGTCGCGGGGCGGCTACGGAGTCACGTGCCGGATGAACTTCTCCGGCGGATCCGCGCCCCACTGGCTCACGAAGCCCTCCTCGACGGAGAGGAGGCCGGAGCCGCTCGTCGCGTTGAGCCGGTCGGTGTCGGCCCAGCGCTCGTGGACGCGACCCCAGGGATCGCACCAGTAGTCGTAGACCTGGCTGCCGAGGAGATGGCGGCCCACGCCCCACATGTGCTCGTACTTGCCCAGGCGCGTGAGGTACTCGTGGTCCTTGAAGACCGCGTCCACGTCCGGGACCTCGAAGGACATGTGGTTCAGGCCGGCCCGCTCGTTGTGCACGGCGAAGAGGGTGTGGTGGTCCACGAACTCGTCGCCGCAGTCACAGCGGTTGAAGGAGCCGATGATGTTGTCCTTGCTCCCCGCGTACACGTCGTCCGAGCCGATGAAGCCCAGGGTCTCGCGGAACCACGCCACGGTGTCGCGCACCTTGGGCGTGCCGAGCACGCCGTGGCCGATGCGCTTGATGGGGGCGGGGGACTTCGCCAGCCGCATGACCGTGCCCGCCCGGCGTAGGGGCTCTCCGCCGGTGTTCATGGGGTCGCGGGCCACCGGGATCGCCGGCACCGCCTCGAGGCCGTGCACGACCTCGATCTGGTAGCCGTTGGGCTCGCGTAGCCGCACCCGCTTGCCGCCGCCCGGCTCGTCGATCGACTCCACGCCGGAGGCGCCGGGCGCCTTGGCCACGGTGCGCAGGTCGTCCTCGCTCGCCGCGAGATAGGCGAACCCGATGAAGCCGGAGTCGCCCTTCTCCGTCACGTGCAGGTGATGGCGCGGGTCCGTCCCGCGCATGTAGAGCGCGCTGGGCGTGCGCGCGGCCCGCGTCATCCCGAAGTGGGTGAGGAACTCCTCCATCACGTCCAGATCGGGCGCGCGGAGGCGACCGTACGCGAGGTCTCGCACCTTGATCAGGGCCATGGGCGTCCTCCTCAGCCGGCGAAAGTCCAGCGGGGATCCGCGGCGGGGATCTCGACCTCGGGGAGCTTGAGCTCCCGGCGGACGATGTTGGCGCCGAGGTTGATGCTGACCGTCTTGTAAAAAGCGATGCGGCGGGCGAGGCCCTCGCGGCCGAACCCGCAATCGGTGGAGAGGACCAGGCGCTCCGGGGGCACGTACTCGAGCGCCTTCCGGATGAGGGCGGCCACGAACTCCGGCGGCTCCACCGCCGCCGTCGAGTGGTTCACCACGCCGATGGCTATCTTCTTGTCGGTGCGGTGCTTGCCGAGGAGGGGCAGGTCGCGGCCGTTCGTCGAGGCGCACTCGAGCGTGATCACGTCGGCCTCGGTGGCGAGGAGATAGGGGAGGGAGCGCTCATAAGTCGGCCGCTCCCAGTGCAGGGGCTGCTGGTTGGGATTACCCCAGCACGTGTGCAGCCAGATCTCCGTCTCCACGCCGGCGATCTCGCGGTTCACCGCCTCGGTGTAGAACTCGAGGTCCTGGTCGGTGGCCCCGGTGGCCCCCATGATGTGGTGCTGCGGCTCCTCGACCTGGATCACGCGGCAGCCGGCGGCGGCGACCTTGCGCAGCTCGGCGTTGAAGATCTCGGCGAGCGCGAGGATGAGGTCACGATCGGCGGGATAGTGGCGGTTGACCAGCATCTTGGCGAGCGACTGCGCGGTGATGGCACCGAACTTCAGGGGCCGCGGGGTCATCCGCTGCGCCACCTTGAACAGCGCGTCGTACTCCAGCGCGCCGCCGTCGACCTTCGCGCCCACCACCGCGGGCTGGTACGCCTCCATCACCTCGTAGAGGATGTGGCCGGGTCTCAGCGCGGTCCAGCCGCGGCTCGACGACCGGTCCACGTGACCGGTGATGCCCCGCAGCCGCTCGATCACGTAGTAGAACCAGGACTTGCCCCCCACCGTGAGATCGAAGCGGGCGTCGCCGTCGGTCACGATGTCCAGGCCGGCCGACTCCTGCTCGCGGACGAGGCAGGCGACCGCGTCGAGGTACTGCTCCCGGAAGCGCGAGTCGCCCAGCGCGTCCTTGAAGCTCCGGCCGCGCAGCTCCTCGGTGAACCAGTGGGGGCGCGGGTAGGAGCCGGTGATGGTGGTGGGGAGGATCTTGTCGCGGGTCGCGTTCAGCATGGGCCGACTTTGAGCGCGGGGGCGGCGACCTGTCAAGCCCAAGGGCCGAGCGAACCTCGCGGGGCCCAGTCCCGACACGCCCTCCTAGGCAGGCTCGGCGGCGAACGCGCCATACTCGAACGTGAGCCGATACGATCGGCCGCAGCACCGAATCGTGTCTCCTGGCCTCGCCCCTTCAGCGAGCGTCAGGACTGTCTCACAGTGGGCACAACTGACGCGGTAAGCGAGAGTCGCCGACCAGCAACCCCCATCGTTGCGAAGGCGGAGGGCATGGCCCGCGCAGTTGGGACATTCGACCACGCCGCCCGACTGGGCTCCCGGAGGAAGGTCCACCAGCGCGCCGCAGTCGGGGCAGCGGACACCGGCCATCACCGAATCCCCAGGAGTCGCTGCAACCGGCCGCGATCGAACCCGACGATCACTTCGTTGTCCACGGTGACGACGGGGACGGCCGTGCGTCCCGTCTTGGCGATCAGCTCCTCGCGGGCGGTGGCGTCCTCCGCGACGTTCTTCGCCGCGAACTCGACGCCCCGAGACGAAAGAAACTCTTTCGCCGCGTGACAAGACCGTCACGTCGGGGACCAGTAGACGACGATCTGCCGATTCGCCACGCTAGTCGCCCCTGAGCAAGCCACCGAAGAGCCAGTGGCCGATCTTGAACGCCTCGGTCACGGTTGCTCCAGCGCCCTCATCTCCTGGATTCGCGTCTCGCCACGATCTCAGATGCTCTTCCGACCGGAAGAAATTGATCCTCGTTCAGAGCGAGTCGAAGGCCTTGCATTGCTCGTCACCACGCGTGCCGAACCACACCATGACACCCTCGGCGTCCCGCCCCGGTCCCTGCGGCGTTACGGTGAATAGCAGAGGTTCGCGGCAATGATGGCAGGACGACGTGATCTCGACGGGCTCGCCGACCATCGGCGCGATGCCGAGCGCATCGGTCGCGCAACAGGCGTAGCGCTCGCGCGGGCCCCTCAGACGCAGGTGAAAGGGGGTCGGAGCGCTCGAGAATGGGTAGGCGATGTCGATCTGGCCCGCGCGGACCCGGATCAGGTCATCGTGGTCGAGCGCAGCGAGGGCATCGTGGACGGCCTCGGCCCGACGGCCGGGAGAGCCCACGACGATCTCCTCGACGGGGATCGGGCCGCCTCGCTGGAGGAAGGACCAAAGGATGAGCTGCACGAGGGGCTGCTCGCGAGCCGCCCGGCGAGCGGCCTGCCGCTCGAGCGGATTGAGGGCCTTCAATTCGTCGGCCGTCAGAATCTCCAGGTTTGCCAATATCGGCCTCCTCTCTCACCGAGCCGAGCGTAGAGTCTGTAGTAACTACAGACTCAAGAGCTATTTCAAGGGGGGGCGCATGGAGGCCACAGGACGGATCGCCATCGGCGCACTGTCGAGTCGCACCGGTACGAACATCGAGACCATCCGCTACTATGAGCGGGTCGGCCTGTTACCACTCCCCGCCCGGAGCCCCGGCGGCTATCGGCTCTACGGGGGCGCCCATCTCAAGCGCCTCATGTTCGTCCGGCGGGCCCGCGCGCTCGGCTTCTCCATCGGGGAGATACGCACCCTGCTCCGACTAGCGGACGAGCGGAGAGGGCCGTGTAGGGAAGTGCGCGTCGTGGCCGAGACGCACTTGAACGACGTGCGCGCCAGGATTGCTGACCTCAAGAGGATCGAGCGGGTGCTCGACGCGACCGTCGCGGGGTGCGTGCGGGGGCGCCGCGCTGATTGTCCACTGATCGAGGCGCTGTCAATCTCGGCGCCCCGCCCGCATTGACAATCGGCGGCGAAGCCCCTACTGTTCCGCCACCGTCGCTCGTTCGACATCGGGTCCGCGGGGAGGAACGCATGAATCACCTTCATGGGATCGGCGGCCGCAGCGCCCTCGCCGGGCTTGTGCTGCTTGCTCTCGTCGCGACCGCGGTGGCGGCGCCGTCCGGTCCGCCCATTCGCATCGGCGGCACGCTCGCGCTCACCGGGCCGCTGGCGCCCACCGCGCTCCTGCACAAGATCGCGGGAGAGATCTACGTCGACGAGCTGAACAAGGGCAATGGGCTCCTCGGCCGGCCCGTCGAGTGGGTGCTCCTCGACGACCAGTCCAAGCCGGATCTCACCCGCAGCCTCTACGAGAAGCTGATCACGGTGGACAAGGTGGACCTCATCATCGGGCCCTACGCCACCGGCGGGATCCTCTCCGCGATGAGCGTGGCCGAGCGCTACCAGAAAATTTACGTGCACCACACGTTCGGCATGCCGCATCTGGCCAAGTACATGTACCACTTCCCCACCGCCGCCTTCGGACCCGACCCCGCCCGCACCGTGCCCGCGGTGGTGTACGACGCGCTCGCGTCGACGTCCAAGCCGCCCCGGACGGTGGCCATTGTCACCAGCAAGTTCCCCTCCGCCCAGTTCCAGTCCGCGGGGGCCAAGGACGTCGCGGAGAAGCGCGGGCTCAAGGTGCCCCTCTACCTCGAGTACGAGTTCGGCACGCGCGACTTCGGCGCCATCGCCGCCCGGATCAAGGACACCAACGCCGACTTCCTGTGGATCGGGGCGCTGGGGCTGGACGGCAACCAGATCCTGGAGGCGCTCAAGAAGCTGGACTACACGCCTCCGCGCCACTTCCATCTCTTCCCGGCGCCGGGGCCGCTCGCGGTCGCCCCGGACGGCAAGCTCGCGCTCGCCCATACCTTCTACGAGGAGCACCCGCCGATGCTGAACAATTTCGGCGCGGCGCGCCTGATCCCCCTCTTCCGCGAGCGTGCGGCCAAGGCCAATGTCCCCTACACCAACGTGGACTCGCAGGTCGCCGACTCCTTCGCGGCCTGGCAGGTCATCGAGGCGGCGGTGACCGCCACCAAGAGCCTGGACGACAAGGTGCTGGGGGAGTGGATCCGGAAGAATCAGGTCAGCACCATCGTCGGGCGGCTGCGCTTCGACGGGCCCAACAACTACGGCGACGACCTGTCCAAGGTGAAGCAGGTGCAGGACGGCAAGTGGGTGGTGGTGTGGCCAAAGGAGTTCGCCGCACCCGGCGCCCGCCTCCTGCCCCCGTGATCGCTTGCCGAGCCTGACCCTTCTCGGGCAGGCGCTGGTCTCGGGGCTTCTCGCCGGCGGGCTCTACGGCCTGCTCGCGCTGGGGCTCAGCCTTTCCTGGGGCCTGCTGCGCCTGGTCAACCTCGCCCACTTCGCCCTCGCATTGCTAGGGGCGTACCTGACCTATCAGCTCGGCACCGCGTTCCACCTGCCGCCCTGGGCGGCCGCGGCGGCCATCGTGCCCGCCTTCTTCCTCGTCGGCGTCGCGCTGCACGTGGTCTTCGCCTATTTCCGCGTGACCGAGTTCACCTCCTTGCTCGTGACGTTCGGCCTCACCGTCATCCTCGAGTCACTGATCCAGTGGTTCTGGACGGCCGATTTCCGGCGCTACGAGACGCCGTACGCGACCGCCTCCCTCCGCGCGGGGCCGCTCTTCATCCCGCTCCTCGAGCTCGGCGCGTGCCTCACCGCCGCCGTGCTCGCGCTGGGCACCTGGGCGTGGCTCCGCTTCACCTACATGGGCAAGGCGCTCCGGGCGAGCGCCGAGGACCCGGGCATGGCCGCCGCCTTCGGCGTGAACCATCGGGCCCAGGCGCTCCTCCTCTCGGGCGTGAGCGCGGCCTACGCGGGCATCGCCGGCGCCTTCATCGCCCTCATCTCGACCCTGGCGCCCGCGCAGATCTGGGCCTGGGTGGGAGTGGTGTTCGCCGTCGCCATCATCGGGGGCCTCGCCAATCCCATCGGCGCGCTCCTCGCCGGCCTCTTCATCGGCGTGAGCGAGTCGCTGACCATGGCGATGGTCGCGCCGGCGTGGGCGCCGCTCGTCTCCTTCTCCGCGCTGATCCTCCTGCTCGTCGCGCGACCGGGGCGGACGTGAGGGCACGCGGGCATGGGGTTGCCGTCGGGCTCGTGGCGGCCGCCCTCGGGCTGGGCGCGCTCGCGGGAGTTGGCCTGCCCGCCTTTTACGAGTCCTTCCTCTACCTGATCTTCTCGTGGATCGCGCTGGCCACGAGTTGGAGCCTGCTCAGCGGCTACGCGGGCTACTTCAGCTTCGGCCACGGCGCGTTCTTCGGCGCGGGGATGTACGCCACCGCGACGCTGGCTGCCACCGTCGGTGTGCCGTTCCTCTGGACGCTCCCCGCGGCGGGACTCGTCGCGGCGCTCCTCGCGGCAGGTATTGGCACGGTGGTCTTCCGGGTGCGGCGCCTGCGCGGGGAGCTTTTCGGCCTGCTCACCCTGGCCATCACCTTCGTCCTGGCCACCATCGTGCTCAACACGCGCATCGACGGTGGCCCCGGCGTCTACCTGAGCGGGGTGCCGCTGCCGCGGCTCGTGAAATCCCCCACCGGCACGCTCTTCCTCCTCGCCCTTGCTCTCGCGGTGGGGACGGTGGGGCTCGCCTACGCCATCACCCGCTCCCGCTTCGGCCTTGGGCTCTACGCCATCCACGACGACGAGGACGTCGCCGAGGTCGAGGGCGTGCCCACCTTCCGCTACAAGCTCGCCGCCTTCGTGCTCTCGGCGGGCATTGCCGGCGTCGCGGGTGGCATCCACGCCATGTACGTGAGCTACATCACGGTGGGCGAGACGTTCTCCATCACGGTGCCGCTCTACGTGGTGCTGATGAGCGTGCTCGGCGGGGCGCGGCACTGGATGGGGCCGGCGGTGGGCGCGACCATCATCGGCGCGTCGCTGTATGCCTTCACCGGCGGGGCGCAGGCCATCCTGGGGCGCGCGGTGGTCGCGCTCGCGCTCGTGCTCGTGATCCTGCTCCTGCCCGAAGGCGTGGTGCCCGCGGCCCTTCGCCGGCGGCGCGGCCGCGCCGC
>JBKPDT010000165.1:0-13795 GCA_046728035.1 Candidatus Methylomirabilota bacterium
GTCGCCGCGCACGCTCGGGAGCAGGTGGTACTGGGCGAGCTCGGCGACGCCGATCAGCTCGTCGGCGAGGGCGAGCCCGGCCGACGCCCCGAACGCCATCGCCAGCGCGACCGCCCGGTTCACCTCGACGACCGGTGACGGAGCCACCCGGGAGAGGGCGTCATACAGGGCGGCGATGTGCTGCCAGTCGGTGTCGTCGGCGTGGCGGGCACTGGCGTGGCAGGCGGCGATCGCCGCCTGCAGCGCGTACTCGCCGCGCGCGCCGCCGAGCTGCTGCGCTCGGTCGAGCGCGGCGAGCCCGCGTCTGATCAGGAGCTGATCCCAGAGGCCCCGGTTCTGGTCGAGCAGGAGCACGGGTTCGCCGTCAGGGCCGGTGCGGGCCCGGGCGCGGCACGCCTGCAGCTCCATGAGCGCGACGAGGCCGTGCACCTCGGGTTCGTCGGGCGCGACGGTGGCGACGACGCGGCCGAGGCGCATCGCTTCTGCGCACAGCTCGGTCCGCATCCAGTCGTCACCCGCTGTCGCCGTGTACCCCTCGTTGAATACGAGGTAGATGACCTCGAGGACCGAAGCCAGCCGCGCCGCCCGCTCGGTCGCGTCCGGGAGCTCGAAGCGCACGCGGGTCGCGGCGAGCGTGCGCTTGGCCCGGACGATGCGCTGCGCGACGGTCGGCTCGGGCACGAGGTAGGCGCGGGCGATCTCCGCGGTGGTGAGACCGCCCAGCAGACGCAGCGTCAGCGCCACCCGGGCCTCGTTCGGCAGCACCGGGTGGCAGGCCATGAAGATGAGGCCGAGTAGGTCGTCCCGCACGTCGTCGGCGACGGCCGCATCGAAGTCGACGTCGACCCGGTCGGTCGGGACGCCGAGCGCCGCGTACTTCTCGCCGCTCTTGTCGCGGCGACGCACGAGGTCGATCGCCAGATACCGGGCCGTCGTCATCAGCCAGGCGCCCGGGTTGTCGGGGATGCCGGCATCGGGCCAGCGCTTGAGGGCGGCGACGAACGCGTCCTGGGCGACGTCTTCGGCGACACCGACGTCGCCGAGGAGCCGGGCGAGACGGGCGATCACCTTCGGCGACTCGATCCGCCAGATCGCCCCGATCGTCCGGCGCGTCTCGTCGCCGCCCACGGTCGGCTCAGTACTCGGCGACGAGGCGGACGTCGACCTTCGACACCCCGGTGAGGGCAGCGAAGCGCTTGGCGTGCTCGATCGCCTCTTCCTTCGACTTCACGTCGAGGATGGCGAACCCGGCGATCAGCTCCTTCGCCTCCGCGAACGGGCCGTCCTTCACGGTGACCTTCCCGCCGTCGACGGTCAGACGGGCGCCGTACGAGCTCGCCCGAACGCCCTCGGCGGCGAGCAGGACCCCGGAGCCGGCAGTCTCCTCCATGTACTGGCCGACGGCGGCGATGAGCTCCGGACTCGGCGGGACGTCGGCCTCGTTCGCCTCGTCCGAGTAATGCATGACCATGTAACGCATGTGACTCTCCTTTGACGTCGTTCGACAGCGAGCCCGACGCTCGCCCGCAGCATGGCAGCAGGCCGATGGGCTCGTCCTCATGCCGAACGGCGACCCGCCGGATCGACACCGAGCACGCGCGCCCGGAATTGCCGTTTGGTTACGTGAGCCGAGCTGAGGCGACAGCGGCACCGCGACCTGAGCACGAAAGTCGGGGAGTCCTTCGCCATCTAGCGTCAACGCTGACCCTGACGGTCGTGGAGAACTCCGGCTTGGTGACGGGTCTAGAGCGACTCCAATCCGGTGTTTGGGGGCGGGTCCTCGAGGAGCTGCCGGCGGCGCCGGGAGGCTGCCAGGATGAGCCGGTGACGGGCGCTGAAACGGAGCATCCTGATCGCCGGCCCGAGGACGAGCGCACCGCGCTCGTGCAGCGCCTCGATCAGTACCGGGCGATCGCAGCGGCAGCCCTCATCGACCTTGAGTGGGAGGAGGCCTCGACACGACTGCTGCCCGCGACGGATCTGACGATCGCGGGCATCGTCAAGCATCTGGCATGGGCCGAGGACCGCTGGTTCCAAGGCCGGTTGCTCGGCGTGGAGATGCCTGCACCGTGGGACGTGCCTGGCGCCGACGACCCCGACCATGCAATGCGACTGGCCCCCGGTGACACCATCGACGGCATCGTCCAGCTCTACTCGTCGGCGTGCAGTCGAAGCCGCGCTGCGCTCGCCCAGTGCGACTCACTCAGCTATGTGGCGGCGGTCCCCTCGTTCGGGATCGGACCGGTCAACGTTCGCTGGATCCTTGTTCACATGATCGACGAGACCGCTCGCCACGCAGGTCACCTCGATCTCCTCCGGGACCGCCTCAGGAGTAGGTGACGCGCTGCCCCTCCTGTCGGCAGCTCGACCCGCGAACCGGCGTTTCGGGGCAGCGCGAGCGCACCGCTTCTACGATCAAACCGTGAGCCTTGAGTGGGAGCAGACGAATGTCGACGCACGCGACCCCGGCGCGCTCGGCAACTGGTGGCGAGAGGCGCTCGGCTGGGTTGTCGTCAACGACGACCCCGATGCGTTCGAGATTCGGCCCACTCCAGCTCGTCTGCCGGGGCTCCTGTTCGTGCCTGTCCCCGAGCGGAAGATGATCAAGAATCGGCTGCACCTCGATTTCCGGCCTGACGATCGAGACGCGGAAGTCGAACGGTTGCTTGCGCTGGGAGCTACGCGAGCGGATGTCGGACAAGGCGAGCAGTCATGGGTGGTGCTGGCGGACCCTGAGGGCAACGAGTTCTGCGTACTCGGGTCACGCGGTCTCTGAACCGAGGCGATAGGGGACCGCAGCGGTGCCGGCCCTCGATGCTGCGGACCGGCACCACCGACGGGTCAGGCGAGCGCCGGCCGAAGGAAGTAGTCGAGCTCCACATGGCCAGCCAGGTTGTCGACCAGGCCAACCATGCTGGCGAAGGCCACCTCAAGCAGGATCTCGAGGATGGCTTCCTGGCTGAGGCCCGCCTCCTCGACCTGAGCGACTGTGATGTCGTCGACCTTGCCTCGACGCTCGGCAGCTTCGACCGCGAAAGCGTGCACGGCTGCCGCGGGCGGGTCGGTCGGGGCGCTTCCGGCCCGGATCGTGGCGATGTCGGACTCGTCCATTCCAAGACCGGCGAGCATCGTCGAGTGGAACGCGATGCCGTAGTGGTTGTCGACGACTACGCCGACGGCCAGTCCCGTGACCTCGCGGAGCACGGGATCGAGGCCCGCACTGCCGACCGACCGACGCAGTCCGTCGAAGCCGGCGAGCAGGGCAGGCGAGCCAGCGGCGACGGCAGCGAGGTTGGGGACGAGGCCGAGATCGGCAGCGATGCCCTCGAGGATCGGCCGGCTGGACGCCGGCGCGTCGTGGACGGAGTGGATCGGGAACTGCATGAAGGGTCTCCTTGGGTCGCGCCGCCGGGGATCGGCGGACGCCCAGCAACCTGCCCGGTGTCGGGTGTGGTGGCGATTCCCAGCCAGGGAAGGGACATGCGACGAGGTCGGCCGTAGGTTCGTCTCGTGTACGAGGCAACGGCGAGTCCCGCGACCGGCATCGGCGATCACCTGCGACGGTGGAGGGCGACTCGCGGGACTAGTCAACTCGAGCTCGCCTCCGAGGCCGGGACGACGCCGCGCTATGTGAGCTTCGTCGAAACCGGCCGGGCCCAGCCCAGCCGCCAGATGGTCCTGCGTCTGGCGCAGGCGCTTGACGTTCCGCTGCGTGAGCGCAACGACCTGCTGTTGGCGGCCGGGTTCGCGCCGCTGTACTCGGTCGAGCCACTGAGCAGCCCGAGCCTCGCCCGCGTCGACCGTGCACTCGACGCAATGCTCACGCACCACGAACCCTTCCCTGCCGTGGTGATGAACCGTCAGTGGGAGCTGCAGCGCGCGAACGACGGAGCGGTCCGCCTGTTCAAGCGGCTGTTCGCGCCGCACGATCTCCCCGCGTCGCCCAACATCCTGCGCACCATCATCGAGCCCGGCCCCGTGCGCTCCCGCATCCGCAACTGGGACGACGTCGTGCCTGCGCTGCTCGACCGCGCTCGCCGCGAGGCCGTGGGTGGCGTGCTCGACGCTGCCACCGCCGCTCTCGTAGACGAGCTGCAGGCCCGAGACGACGTCGCGCCCGCGTCCGCGGCCGTGCCGAGTGCGGAGCCGATCGCGCCCGTCGTCGATCTCCAGTTCGAACTCAACGACGAGGTGTTGTCCTTCTCGGTCGTCTCAACGATCGGTACCCCGGTCGACGTGACTGCACAGGAGATCCGAGTCGAAGCGTTCTTCCCTTCCGACGACGCAACGACGACCACCTGGCTGGGCAGATGAGGTCGAAGAAGCCGCCCCGCCCCAGCAGCATCGACTCTGTCCTACTCCAGACCGCCGACCGGCCAGAGCGCTCGCGCCTGGTCCCGGAAGCAACCCGTCACCGATCTGCCGCCGCCGAGTCACTAGCGGGATGGGGGCCGACCGCCTGGCCTGCTCCACACCATCGCACTCAGCCGGCGGTACGTGATGTGGTGCGTACGCGTCGGGCGGCACGACTCAGCGGCCTGCGCTGTCGACCGTACGATTCCTGCGGTGGCTTACGACGAGGATCTGGCAGACCGCATCCGCGAGGTGATCACGGCGACGCACACGGTCACCGAGCAGAAGATGTTCGGAGGGCTCGCCTTCCTCATCGGCGGGAACATGGCGATTGCTGCCAGTGGAGAGGGTGGCTTGCTTGTACGGATCGATCCCCGGGAGTCCGAGCGTCTGATCGCCACGACGAACGCTCAGGAGATGGTGATGCGGGGGCGTCCGATGACCGGCTGGCTCCGCGTCGCGGCGCCCGAGGTACGGACCAAGCAGCAGCTCGGCCGGTGGGTCAGGGTGGGCGCCCGCTATGCGGCTTCGCTACCGCCGAAGACCCCCAAGAAGCGGTAGCCACGGAGCGTTCGCCACGGTGCGTCGCCGCCGAGAGCCGGCGGTAGGAGGCGCCTGTGGCCAGCGTGTGGGCTGCGCATCATGGGCGCACGTCGGAGCTAATGTCCGGCCAACTGAGCAACGAGCGGAGCGAGCGCGTCGGCGAAGTCGGCGCCGAAGACGAAATAGGAGAAGCCGATCTCCTCCCGTCGCCGCTGGATTTCCTCGGCGGCGGCCGCCAGGTCATCCGGAAGTATGGCCAGCGAGTCCGCCGCGCGTAGCGCAGCAGGGTCGGTGTCGGGGGGCGCCATGAAGGGCGCGACAGCGTCGCCGATAACCGGCACGTGGAGCGCGAGCTCGACGTCCCGGATGTCGCGGAAGTCGCGTGCCAGCCGCGCGACTTCGACTCGAGACTCACTCGGCAACAGTGCGAAGGTGACCGTATCTGCGACGTCGGCCGCCAGCGCCTGGGCCTTCGGCCCACGTACGGCCATCACCACCGGTGTGTGAAGGTCGGGGCCGTCGAGATCTCGCAGCGCCGTCACGGTCTCACGCACCTGGGCCAGCCGCTCGCCCGGTGGGACCACGGGCAGTCCCAGTTCGTGGAGTTCGTCCTCGATCCCTGGCCTGCCGGTGCCGACGCCCATCTCGAAGCGACCGTCAGTGAGCACCGACAGCGAGTGCGCTTCCCACGCGGTGCTCCACGCCGGGCGCAGCGGGGAGGCATACACCCAGGTGCCCACCCGCAGGTCGGCCAGCGCCGCGGCGAAGGCCAGCGTGGGGCCAGGCGCCGGCTGCCATTGCGGGACGTCGGGCATCAGCAGTGTCGAGTAGCCGCTGTCGGCGATGCGGCGCACGCGGTCTCGCCAGGTCGGCACGTCAGTTTGGAGTGGGGCAACGACCCCGAATCGGAACGGTCTGGTCATGCCTCGACTCCTCTCACATGGGCAAATGTGTGGCCTGTCCCGCCACGCGGCGTCTGTGGCCTGTCGCCAACGCCTTCAGACGCCGCTGTCGCCTCCTCACCCACCCCACGGTCGCACACGTGCGGTGCGGTCCTGGCCAGCAGGCGTGCCGCTCAACCGGTGCGGTGTCAGGGCGATCTGGGACGGTCCGGGGGTGGGTGCAGCCAGCGGGACAAGGCCCCGGAGCCTCGACGGCCTTGACCTCAAGGAAGGTTCAACTCCTAGGGTCGGCCCAGATCGACACAGGGAGCTCGAGATGGCCGACCGACCGACGCTCACGCTGGAGAATGAACCGGAGGCCGTCGAGGAGTTTGTCGCCAGTTTGCAGGCTGCCATCGACGAGTGGGACGCCGACCGGTTCAACGCCCACTTTGCAGGTGACGTCTTGTGGGGGAGCCCCTTCGGAGCGGTCATCAGCGGCTACGACGAGATCCATGCGATCCACTCCCGCATGTTTGCTGCAGCGAGCGGGCGACGGGCCCCAGGCCAGGGTGGCGGCTCGCGCTATGAGATCGAACATGCACGGCTCGTCGATGAGGGCGTGGCCATCGCCTACGTGCGGCGGTTCTCGCTTGCTGAGCCAGGCGAGGAGCAACCCGGGCGCGCGGACGCCTTCGACGAGCTTGCCCTGTTCGTGCTCGTCTACCGGGACGGCGCGTGGTGGCTGGCCGCCGGACTCCATACGCCCGACCGGCGCGACGTCTATCGGTGACGCGGCCACACGACGCGCCAGACGGCAATTGGTGCCGCGACAGTGGCTACTCCTGAATGTCGTCCGCCGCGATGGCCCGTTTGAGAATCCGGCCTGCGCACCCCTCGCGGCGACATCACCGTTGACGGTCGACCCGGTGCTGGCGACCGGGGACAGTCCGCGACGTCGGTTCGTCTCTGTCGCCCTGTGCTGCCGCTCGCGCGCCCGGGCGGACCAGATCCGGGGCTTGACGGCGCAAGGGATAACCGCTATCTAAGAGATAACGGTTATAGGAGAGAGTGATGCAGCAAGAAGTGGTGCTGGCGATGCTGGCCAAGGAGCCATCGCACGGCTACGAGCTTCGGGCGCGGTTGCGCCACGCGCTCGGGCCGGTCGGCGAGTCGATGAACCCCGGGCAGGTGTACGTCACCCTGACCCGCCTGGAGAAGGCCGGCTTGGTCGCCTCGGAGCGGTCGCCCTCGCCGACGGACCGACCCGAGCGCAAGGTGTACTCGCTGACCCCCGACGGCCAGCAACGGGTCGGCGAGTGGCTCACGGAGGTGGGCTGGCCAAAGCCCAACCTGACGGAGTTCCACCTCAAGCTGGTCGCGGCCTCGGCGACCGGGCTGGCCGACCCGCTCACGATCGTCGACACGCAGCGCCGAGAGCTCCTGCGCCGCGTGCGCGACGCCCAGCGCGCCGCGTTGGCCGAGCCGGACGGCTCGGACGCGGCGCTGCTGCTGGAGGGCATCGTGCTGCGGCTGCAGGCGGACCTGCGCTGGCTGGAGGCATGCGAGCAGAGTTGGACCGGGCGAAGGAGCGGATCATGAGCGCGACTGCCGACACACCGGTGCTGCGGACCCGCGGGTTGCGCAAGCACTACGGCAAAGGGGACGGGCTGGTGCGGGCCGTCGACGGCGTCGACCTCGGTGTCGCGCCCGGGGAGACGGTGGCGGTCATGGGGCCCAGCGGCTGCGGGAAGTCCACGCTGCTCCACCTGCTCGGTGGGCTCGACCGCCCCACCGGCGGCGAGGTGTGGCTGGCGGGGCGCCGCGTCGACCGGATCGGGGAACGGGCGCTGGCCCGGATGCGGCGCGACGCGGTGGGCTTCGTCTTCCAAGCCTTCCACCTGATGGACGAGCTCACCGCCGTCGAGAACGTCGAGCTGTCGGCGCTTCTGGCCGGGCGCTCACCACGGGCGGCCCGGCGGCGGGCTGGCGAACTGCTGGAGCGGGTCGGGCTGGCCGACCGGGCGGGTTCGCTGCCGACGGCACTGTCGGGCGGTCAGCGTCAGCGGGTCGCGATCGCCCGGGCGCTGAGCAACGAGCCGCTCGTCGTGCTCGCCGACGAGCCCACCGGCAACCTCGACAGCGCCTCGACCCTGGACGTCCTGCGCCTGTTCGACACCCTGCACGAGGCGGGACAGACGCTGGTCGTCGTCACCCATGACGAACGGATCGCCGCCACCGCCGACCGGCTGATCTCCATGCGCGACGGCGCGTTCGTCGACGAGACCAGGCTGACCGGCGGCACCACCGGCCGGCTCGGTGCCCTGGCCGGGCTGGAGGGCTGAGCCGTGGGCCGTGCCCTGCTGGTGTGCCGGCTGGTGCTGCGCGACGTGCGGCGGCGCCGGGCCGAGGCCGCGCTCCTCATGCTGACGATCGCGGCCGCCGCGACCACGCTGACCCTCGGGTTCGCCTTGCACGGCGTGACCGATCACCCCTACGAGCGCACCCGGGAGGCGACGGCGGGGCCCGACGTGGTCGCCAGCCTCGCCCCGATCCCGGTCGGGCCGGACCGGGTGGTGCCCGTCGATCCCGCCGGCCTGGATGCGCTGGTCGACGCCCCCGAGGTCGTCGACCACAGCGGGCCGTACCCGGCGGCCGTGGCGGACCTCGCGGTGGACGGCGTCACGGCCGAGGCATGGGTGCAGGGACGCGACCGTGACGAGGCACCGGTCGACCAGCCCGAGCTGACCGAGGGCGACTGGGTGGAGGACGGCGGCGCCGTGGTCGAGGCCGCGTTCGCGGACGCGGTCGGCGTCGGCGCCGGGGACCGGATCACCCTCAACGGCCGGTCGTTCCGGGTCGTCGGCGTGGCCGTCACCGCGGCGTCGTCGTACACGAACGTGTGCTTCGGTCAGACATGCGAGTCCCAGGTCGTCGCCGAGCCGCCCGACTCGTCGCTGTCGGGCCTGCCGCCTGGCGATCCGATCCCGGAGGAGGAGAGCGTGCCCGCCGAGGGGGGCATGCCACCGTCGGACGCCGGGCTCGTCTGGCTCACCCAGGCCGACATCCGCGACATCGCCCCGAGCGAGCGTGCCCTGTCCTACGCGCTGAACCTGAACCTGGCCGGCCCGGCCGCCGCACCGGCGTTCGTCGACGCGCACGCCCCGGAGGGCTACGACTCGCCCTTCCTGGCGTCGTGGCAGGACATCCGCTGGGCGAACGGCAAGTTCATGCGGGGCCAGCAGATGGTGCTCACCGCGGGCGGCTGGCTGCTCGCTCTGCTCGCCGTCGCCAGCATCGCGGTCCTCGTCGGCGGCCGGATGGCCGACGAGACCCGCCGGGTCGGCCTGCTCAAGGCGGTCGGCGGTACTCCCGGACTGGTCACGGTCGTGCTTCTCGCCGAGTACATGGCCCTCGCCGCCGTCGCCGCCGCCGCGGGACTGGCAATTGGGCGGTTGGCCGCGCCCCTGCTCACCGACCCGGGGGCCGGCCTCGTCGGCAGTGCCGGTGCGCCGTCGCTGACCCTCTCCACCGTCGGCCTGGTGACGGCGGCAGCAGTGGGGATCGCGGCGCTCGCGGCCGTGGTCCCCGCCGCCCGCGCCGCGCGGACCAGCACGGTCCACGCCCTCGCCGACCGGGCCCGTCCACCCCGGCGGGCGCGATGGTTAATCGCGCTCTCGGCGCGCCTGCCCGTCCCGGTGCTGATCGGGGTGCGGCTGGTCGCCGGGCGGCCGCGCCGGGCGGTGCTGGGCGTGGCCAGCGTCGTCGTCACGGTCAGCGGCGTCGTCGCGGTGCTCGCCGCGCGCGCCCAGATCGCGGCTGACTTCGACGGCGGCACCGGGGTGGACCCGGGCTTCGACCGGGTGGACGAGGTTCTGCTGGTGATCACGGTCATGCTGGTCGCGCTGGCGGCGGTCAACGCGGTCGTCGTCACCTGGTCGACCGCGCTCGATGCCCGGCGCTCCTCGGCGGTCGCCCGTGCCCTCGGCGCGACGCCGGCGCAGGTGACCGCGGGGCTCGCCGCGGCGCAGGTGCTCCCCGCGCTCACCGGCGTCGTACTGGGCATCCCGGGAGGCCTCGTGCTCTGGTCCGCCCTGAGCAACGACGAGGCGGCGAACCCGCCGTGGTGGCAGCTTCTCGCCGTCGCGGCGGGGGCCGTGCTCGTCGTGGCAGGGATCACCTCCGTCCCCGCCCGCGTCGCCGCCCGCCGGCCCACCGCGCCGATCCTCCAGGCCGAGCTCACCTGATGCGCGGGGCGGACGCATCGACAGCCACCGAGGACATCGCACTAGAGACGTGTCCCAGAAGGCACACTGCCCCAGCTACATGAAGTGCTGGTCGTCGAGCGCGACGCCCATCAGCCCCCACCTGTCGAAGATGCGTTCGACATGTGGGAGCGCTCAGGGATCGGCCACTTCCGTCAACCACACAACTTCCTGGCGCTGGCCCGGCGGACGCTGCAGGTCGAGGCACCCGCCCTGCTCGACCGGCTGGCGAGAGCCGGGGCCGGCGAGGTCGACCAGCGGGTCCTCCTACCGGCCGACAGCGTGCGATCCGAGGACGCGGAGCTCGCAACGATCGCGTGCCGGCGCCCGGTGCTGGAAGCGGCGCTCCGCGAGGACGCCGTGTCCACCCCGAACGTCACGATCCGCGGCGGCGTCGTCGTCGACGGCCTGGTCACCGCGCGGACTGGAGATCGACCACGTCCTGCTCGCGACCCGAGACCTGGCCGTTGCCGCCGATGTCCTTCGCCGCCGATACGGGTTGGAGTCGGTCGAGGGCGATCGCCACCCCGACTGGGGCACAGCCAACAGGATCGTGCCCGTTGGAGCCGCCTACCTCGAGCTCGTCACGGTCGTCGACGAGACGATCGCCGGCCGAAGTCCGTTCGGCCGATGGGTGGCCAGCGCGGATCCCCTCGTCGCCCAACCGATCGGCTGGGCAGTGCGCACTTCGTCGATCGACACGGTCGCGACACGACAAGGTGTCACCGTCCACGCGGGGTCACGCGCCGCGCCGAGCGGGCAGATCCTGCGGTGGGCCCTCGCAGGCGTCGACCAAGCAGCGGCCGAACCGTGCCGTCCCTTCTTCATCCAGTGGGGCGAGGGAACACCACACCCGAGTCAGGCCCTGAGCGCCGACACTTCGAACAGCACCGAGATCGTCCGCCTCGAGCTCGAAGGTGACGCCGATCGACTCGACAGGTGGCTGGGTGGCGACGCCGGTGCCATCACCATCCGTCCCGGTCCGCCCGCCGTCGCCAGCGTGATCCTCGCGACCCCGTCTGGCGAGGCGCGCCTCGATGCCACCCTTCACTGAGACCGCCATCTCCGTCGGCTGGCCGTCCCCGGAGCCTCTTGCGGTTCACACGACCCGGCGGCGGTCCCGGAGCCCGGTGTCTTGATGTCGTGCCTGCGGTGGTCGTTCGGCGAGCTCGCAGGGCTGAGAGCGACGTGAGCTTCAACCAGGTGTGAACGAGCCGAGCCCACGGCCCGGGACCAGACACGCTGACCTAGCATCGCCCGGTGATCGACCTGGACTGGCAGCCCGCCGGGGAGCATCTTGTGTCCGCCCGGCATGGCGAGGTGGCGGTACTGCGGTTCGACCGCCCCGCCAAGCTCAACGCCCTCACGCCTGCGATGCTCCCCGCCATCGCCGAGGGGATCCGCGCGCTCGCGGCGGATTCGGCCGGGTTGGTGCTCACCGGCACCGGGCGGGCGTTCTCGGCGGGTGACGACCTCGACGCCACCGCCGACCTGGGACGGGCGGCGTTCGAAACGCTGATCGCGGGCTTCCAGGATATGACGCGGGCGGTCCTCGAGACCGGCGTGCCGGTGGTCGCGGCGCTCAACGGCCTGGCCGTCGGAGGCGCCGCGGAGCTGACGCTGGCATGCGACGCCCGCGTCGGTAACGGCGAGGCGGCTTTCTTCTTTCCGGAGAACGGCATCGGCCTCACCATCTCGAACGGCTCGACCTACCTATTGCCCCGCATCCTGGGAGCGCACGCCCTGCCGCTGATCCTCGCGGGAGGGCGCATCGACGCGGTGGACGGGCTGCGCTCGGGACTGTTGACCGAAATCGCCGACGACCCGTTGGAGCGAGCGGTCGACGTGGTGCAGGCGTGGGCTGCCGATGGGCGGGCGACCCGGTGGCATCTGCGGCTGATGCGCCCCGACCCGGCTGCGGTCGAGGCGGCGATGGCCCGCGAGACTGCCGCCGCCATGGAGGTCTTCGATGCCGGCATCGCCACCGCTGGCGCTGCCGCCTTCCGCGACCGGCGCTTGTGACACACGCATTGCGACGAGCCGCCGACCTCGACTGGACGCTTGGGGAGTTGGTGGAACGACGCGCCAGCGAGCACCGCGACCGCGTGCTGCTGCGCTTTGGCGACGGCGAGACCGTGTCGTTCGCGGAGCTGGCGACTCGGGTGGCTGCGGTCCGAGCCCGACTGGCCGCACGAGGCCTGCGACCAGGAGACCGGGTGGCGCTGATGATGCGCAACTCGCTGCGCTACCCCTTGGCGTGGCTCGGGGTCACCTCGGCCGGCATGGCCGCCGTGCCGGTGAACCGCAGGTCGGGACCACTCGACGCCCGGTATCTGATCCACCACAGCGGTGCCCACCTCGTGATCGCCGATGACTCCACCGCCGCGACGGTGGACGCCGCGATCGCCGAGATCGACCGGAGCGTCACCGTCGAGGATGCCTCACAGCGGGGTTGGCCGGAGGCCGCGTTCGGTCGCGGCAAGCCACCTGTCGACGTGCCAGCCGGCACGCTGGCCGGCGTGCAGTACACGTCGGGGACGACGGGTCTTCCTAAGGGCTGCATGCTCAGCCACCGCTACTGGCAGCAGCTCGGCCAGTCCGCCGTCGAGGTGCTCCGCCTCGAACAATCGAGCGTGCTGCTGAGCGCCCAGCCGTTCTCCTACATCGATCCGCTCTGGAACGTCGTGGCGGCGTTGCGGGCCGGTGCCGAGCTGGTGATCCTGGACGGCTTTCACCCGTCGACGTTCATGCGGTCCGTCGCCGACTGGCGCGTGACCACCTTCTACTGCCTGGCGGCGATGCCGGTGCTGCTGCTGAAACAGCCGCCTGCCGAGCACGACCGCACCCATCGCCTCAGCCACGTCGCATGCTCCGCCATCCCTCCCCGCCTCCACGCCGCCATCGAAAAACGCTGGGAGGTGCCGTGGTACGAGCTCTTCGGGATGACAGAAACCGGGCTCAACCTGGCCGTGCTGGAAGACGACCACGATGAGCTGATCGGAACCGGCAGCCTGGGCAGCGTCATGAGACACTGCGAGGCCAAGGTGGTGGACCACGCCGGGATCGAGACACCCCCGGGAGTGCAGGGCGAGCTGGTCGTGCGCGGCCTCGGACTCATGGACGGCTACTACGAGAATCCCGAGGCGACGGCGGCGTTCTTCGCAAGCGGATGGGCCCACACCGGCGACATCGCGGTGCGCGACCCCAAAGGCCGGTTCGCGCTGCGGGGACGCATCAAGGACATGATCCGCCGCGGCGGCGAGAACATCGCGGCCGCCGAGGTGGAAGGGGCATTGGTCAGCCACCCCGCGGTGCTGGAATGCGCCATCCTGGCCGTGCCAGACGACGACCTCGGAGAGGAGCTGCGCGCCGTCGTGGTGCCCGTCGCGGGAGCGACGCCGTCCGCCACGGAACTGCGCGACTACCTCGCCCAGCGGCTGGCGCGCTTCAAGGTCCCCCGCTACTGGGAGTTCCGCTCCGAGCTGCCCCACACACCCTCCGAACGCGTCGCCAAACACCGGGTCGGTGAGCCCAAAACCAACCTGATCGACCTGGCGGAACGGTGAAGGGCCTCGTGCGGGTTCAACGCGTCGCCCGCCATCAGCCCATGAGCCCCCGAGCCGAGCCCGCCATTTGACGGAGCGCGGAACAACATCTCGAGTCAGCCGACCGTGACCGTGCCGCGGAGCGCTCCGCTGGACGACCAGTGTGTATCACCCGGACCACACCATCGGGTTTGACGTTGCAGTCGTC
>JBKPDT010000166.1:0-8026 GCA_046728035.1 Candidatus Methylomirabilota bacterium
TTGGGCGCCGGCTTGCAGGCGCGCGGAGGTCGTGCCTATCATTCGACCGCCGATGAGCATCGCCCCGGCCCGGCCCGCGACGGCTCCGACGCTCGACCGCTCCGCGCTCCTCGCGCGGTATCACGACGTGCGGCGGACGACCGAGGCGCTGTGTCGCCCGCTCTCTCCCGAGGACCACGTCCTGCAGGCGATGCCCGACGTGAGCCCGACCAAGTGGCACCTGGCCCACGTCTCCTGGTTTTTCGAGACCTTCCTGCTGGAGCCGAACCTCCCTGGTTACACCCCGCTGAACCCGGCATACCGCGTGCTCTTCAATTCCTACTACAACGGGGTCGGCCCCCAGTTCTCCCGCCCCGACCGGGGTCACCTATCGCGCCCCTCGGTGGCTGAGGTCTTGGCGTACCGAGCGTGGGTCGACGAGGGCATGGCCGCCCTGCTCGAGGGCGGCGACGAGGCGCGGCTGGCCGCGGCGGCACCCCTGCTGGAGCTCGGGCTCAACCACGAGCAGCAGCACCAGGAGCTCATCCTGACCGACATCAAGTACAACCTTGCCGTCAATCCGCTCCGCCCCGCCTATCACGCGGTCACGCCGCCCCGCGGCACGGCCACGCGGCCGCTCGGCTGGCGTCTCCACGCGGGCGGTCTGCAGCTGATCGGCCACGCCGGCGCCGGCTTCGCGTTCGACAACGAAGGGCCGCGCCACGCCGTCTACCTGCGAGCCTTCCGCGTCGCCGACCGGCCGGTGACCAATGGCGAGTATCGCGAGTTCATGGAGGCCGGTGGGTACGACGACGCGTCGGCCTGGCTGTCTGAAGGCTGGCGCACCGTCCAGGAGCGAGGCTGGCAATCTCCGCTCTACTGGGAGCGCCGCGACGACGGCTGGTGGACGCAGACCTTGAGCGGGCCGCTGCCGCTCGACCCGCACGCGCCAGTCGCCCACGTGAGCTACTACGAAGCCGACGCATACGCGCGCTGGCGCGGCGCGCGCTTGCCGACCGAGCAGGAGTGGGAACATGCCGCTGCCGGCGTGCCAATCACCGGTAACCTGCAAGAGAGCGGCGTCTTCCATCCCCTGCCGGCCACGACCGAAGGCCCGTCAACCCAGGTGTTCGGCGACGTCTGGGAGTGGACGCAGAGCGCCTACGCGCCGTACCCAGGTTACCGGGCGGCGGCAGGGGCGATCGGCGAGTACAACGGCAAGTTCATGGTGAGTCAGATGGTGCTGCGTGGCGGCTCGTGCGTGACGCCGCAGTCGCACCTTCGGGTCAGCTACCGCAACTTCTTCCCCCCGGACGCCCGCTGGCAGTTCTCCGGGATCCGTCTGGCCGACGACGCCTGACCGGCGCCGCCGGGACCCCGACCCAGCGGGAGCAAGGAGCCGACCGTGCGCTATCGCGTCGACGTCCACGCCGATGCCCACACGCGCCTGAAAGCCATGGCCGCCGACGTGCTGCGCGGGCTCAGCGCCCGTCCCCGCTCGCTGCCGCCGAAGTACTTCTACGACGCCGCCGGCTCTCGCCTCTTCGACGAGATCACGCGTCTGCCCGAGTACTACCTCACGCGCGTGGAGGACGCCCTGCTCGACACCCTGGCACCGGCACTCATGCGCACCCTGGCGCCGCGCGAGGTCGTCGAGCTCGGTTCGGGCTTCTCGGTGAAGACACGCCGCCTCCTCGACGCCCGCGGCGGCCGGCCGCTCCGCTACACGCCGGTCGACGTGGACGAAACCACAGTGGCGGCCTCCGCCCAGCGTCTGCTGGCGAGCGACCCCGCGCTCGAGGTGCACGCGGTCATCGGCGACTTCGAGCGTCACCTCGTCCACGTCCCGGTCCCGAGCGGTCGCCGGCTCGTGCTCTTCCTCGGGAGCACCATCGGGAACCTCGATCCTCCCGAGCGCCGCGCCCTGCTCACCCAGGTCCGTCGCCTCCTGCGTCGGGGCGACCGGCTGCTGCTCGGCGTCGATCTCGTCAAGGACACCGCCGTGCTGGAAGCCGCCTACAACGATGCGGCCGGCGTGACCGCCGCCTTCAACCGCAACATCCTGAGCGTGATCAACCGGAGCCTGGGCGGCGACTTCCGTCCCGAGCTGTTCCGTCATCACGCCTGGTACAACGCGGCCGCGCAGCGCATCGAGATGCACCTGGTCTCGGAACGTGCGCAGACCGTCCACGTCCGCGACCTCGGCGTCACGCTCGAGCTGGCGCCGGGCGAGACCATCTGGACCGAGAGCTCCTACAAGTTCACGCGGGCCTCCGTGCGCGCGATGCTGGTGGCGGCCGGCCTCCGCCTGGACGGCTGGCACACCGACGGCGGCAAACGCTTCGCCCTGGCGGTCGCGGCGCCCCGCTCGCGCGCCGCCATCGCGCCGGCCACTCGCGCCGCGTGAGCGACACGCCGACGCCGACGCGCTTCTACGTCCACGACGACCTCACCGAGGACGTTCGGGCGCGCCACGGCGCCGACTCCGCGGCCTTCGCCCTGGCGTGCGAGCTGCTGACGCTCGTGCGTCGCGACGCCGGCCGGGTGCGGGTGCTCACGCTCGACGAGCAGGTCGAAGCGCTGGTCGGCCGGGGGGCGCACGCGCCCTTCGCGCTCGCCGTCGGCATCGGCCGGGCGGGCGAGCGCGTCGCCCGCCAGGTCCACGCGCGGGCCGGGTGGTTCCCGGTGATCCGGCGGATCGACCTCACCCGCGAAGAGGACGGGCGCGGCGGCTACGCGGTCGTCAGCCCCACCGGCGCCCCACTCGCCGAGCAGCTGGCCGGCGTCGAGACGGCCGCGTCGCTGGCGATCGTCGACGACACGATCTTCTCCGGCATCACCCTGCGGCAGGTGCTGGAGGCGCTCACCCCCGCGGTCCGTGCACGCACGCACGCGTTCTGCCTGCGGTGCGTCGCGGAGTCATTGCCGCCGCTGCGCGCCCTCTGCCCCGTCACACCGGGCTTCGCCGCCGCCGGCCACCTGCTCGACGAGGTCAGCTTCATCAACGCCAGCGGCCTGGTGCGCCGTGGCTCCATCCGTCGCGCCGGCCTGCCGCCGCTTGCCTTCTTCGAGCGCCCCGAGTGGATGCGCGCGTGGTTCCCGGGGCATGCCGATGCCGTCATCGACTGCTGCCGCCGTCTCAACCGGCTCCTGGAGCCGACCGGCGAGGCCTCACTGCCGGCGACGGTCTAGCGCGCCCGCCGTCTCCGTCAACCGGGTCGGGACATGACGAGCCGGAGACCGCGCGGGACGAGCAGACGGTCGACGAGCTCGAACAGGGCGTGGAACAGCAAGGCCATCAGCGCGGCCGGGACGGCGCCGGCGAGGATCGTCCCGGCGTCGTCGAGGGCGAGGCCACGCACGATCAGCGTGCCGTAGCCGCCCCCCCCGATGAAGGCGGCGAGCGTGGCCGTGCCGACCGTCCAGATCACGGCCGTCTTGATGCCGGCCAGGACGTTCACCGAGGCCAGTGGCAGCTCGATCCGCGCCAGGCGCCGCCAGCCGGCCACGCCGAGGACATCGGCAATCTCACCCAGCTGGCGATCGATCGTGGCCAGACCGGTGTAGGTGCCCCGCACGATCGGCAGTAGCGCATAGAGGAAGAGCGCGACCAGCGCCGGCAGGGTCCCAATGCCGAGCAGCGGGATCATGAAGCAGAGCAATGCCAGCGCAGGGATCGTCTGTAGCACGCCGACCGCCATCAGCTCGGCCTGGCCCAGCAGCGCCGAGCGCGCGGCCAGGATGCCCAGCGGCAGACCGACCAGCACGGCCAGCGCGACGGCGGCGGCCACCAGCCCCAGGTGCTCGAGCGTCAGCGTGCCGACCTCGCGGACCAGCCGCGCGCGCTCCTCGGCATCGGTGACCTCGCGACCGAGGAAGCGCGCGGCCACCTGGCGGGCGCTGCGGCCGTCGAGGTCGGCCAGTGCGTTCAGACGCGTCATGGCGGGGGTATCGATCCGCCCCACCAGCGCGCGCTCCAGGGCCGCCCAGGCCGTCGGATGGCGCTCCACGAAGTCGCTTCGCGCCAGCAGCACGGCGGCGTAGGCGGGGAAGAAGCGCCGGTCGTCGCGCAGCACGACGATACCGCCCCGCGTGAGTCGACCGTCCGTGGAGAAGACGTCGATGACGTCGACCGTGGAGCTGGCGAGCGCCTGATAGGCCAGCGCGTGCTCGATGGCCCGCACGCTGGCCAGCCCGAGACCGTAGTGGCGGCGCAGGCCCGGCCAGCCGTCGTCGCGCTCGAGGAACCCCGAGGTGAAGGCGCCGGTCAGCTCCGGATGGCGGGCGAGGTCGCTGATCCGCTCGAGGCCCAGCCGTTGCGCGAGGTCGGCGCGGACCGCCAGCGCGTACGTGTTCTCGAAGCCGAGCGGGCCGCTGATCGTCAGCCCGCGCGGCCGGAGCGCGGCCCGAATCGCCTCCACCGACTCGGCGGCCGGGTCCTTGAGGATCGCCCGACTGATCGTGCCGGTGTACTCCGGATAGAAGTCGACGCTGCCGTGAGCGACCGCGCGGTACGCGATACCGGTGCCGCCGAGCCCGACCCGGCGCTCCACGGGCGCCGCGCCCGCCGCCTCGAGCACCTGGGCGGCGATCTCGGCGACCACGTAGCTCTCCGTGAACGACTTCGAGCCCACGCGCACCACCTCGGCCTCGGCGGTCCACGCCGCCGTGACGAGGGCGACCGCCGCGACAACGGCCGGGCGCATGCTCAGAGGTACTCCCGCAGCTCGCGCGGCGGCGCCTGCGCCCTCAGGAACTCGGTGACGAACGGCTCCACCGGGTTCCGGGCGAGGTCGGCGAACGGCCCCTGTTGCACGACCCGCCCGCCGCGCAGGAGCGTGATGGTCGCGCCGAGCAGCACCGCCTCGCGGACGTCGTGGGTGACGAGCAGGACCGTCTTGCCGAGCGTGGCGAAGAGCCGGCGCAGCTCGGCCTGCAGGTCGGCGCGCACGATGGGATCGAGCGCGCCCAGCGGCTCGTCGAGGAGCAGGAGCGGCGGATCGAGCACGAGCGCGCGCATGAGGCTCACCCGCTGGCGCTGGCCGCCGCTCAGCTCCGCGGGGTAGCGGCCCAGGATCGCCGGATCGAGCGCGGCCAGCTCGGCCAGCTTGCGGACGCGCGCGGCCGTCCGCTCGCGCGCCCAGCCCGCCGTCTCGGCGGGCAGGCTCACGTTGCCGGCCACGGTGAGGTGGGGATAGAGCCCGCCCTCCTGCACGACGTAACCGACGCGGCCGACGAGATGGCGCCGCGCGGCGGGGGTGACGAGGGTCCCGTCGACCAGCGCCTCCCCGGCGTCGGCGGCGACCAGTCCGAGCACGACACGCAGCAGGGTTGACTTGCCGGAGCCGCTGGAGCCGAGCAGGACGTGCGTCGACCCGCGGGCGACGTCGAGGGAGACGTCGTCGAGGGCGACGAGCGCGCCGAAGCGCTTGCTGACGTGGCGGACCGCGATCACGCTCGCGCCCGCGGGCTTACGGGAACAATCGCTCCGCGTTCTTATACGCGATCTGCTCGGCGACCTCCCGCGGTAGCTGGCCGAGATACGCCCGCACCTCGGCGACCGAGCTCGGCAGGGCCTCCCAGCGCGAGGTGACCCAGGTGTCGGTGCCGGCGAGGAAGCGATCCGGATGGCGCAGGAACACGGCGCGCCAGCCGGCGTCGAGCACTCCCCCGGGCGCCACGTCGCCATTGCGGATCGCGAGATCGACCCAGAGATTCGGATAGCGGTCGAGGAGCGCGCCCACCGCTTGCGGGCCCGACGACATCCCGGCATGCGCCCAGATCACCCGGAGGCGCGGCTCCAGCGTGAACAGCTCCACGATGGCGACCTCGTCGGAGTGGGCGTGGAGATAGAGGTTCTCGCGCACGGCGATCTCGGTGAGGCGCTTGATCACCGGCGTGCCCGACTGGCCGCCGAAGAGGTGGAACTCGCCGATCCCCTTGTGCACCTTGAGCGCCAGACGAGATTCGAGGTAAGGGATCACCGAGGGGTCTTGCCACCAGTGCCCGATGTCCTCGCGCGTGCGATAGGGGCGCAGGATGGGCACGATGCGCCGGGGATCCTTCTGGTAGAGCTTGATCGTCCCGTCGTCGGGCGTGCTCGAGACGAGCGCCCGCCGGATCCCCGCCGTCTGTAGGATGCCGAGGATGCGCTCCTCCGGATACTCCGCCCAGTCGGGCGCGCTGTAGTGGATATGCGTGTCGAAGATCGGGAGATCGGCCGTCTGCGCGCGCGCGCCGGCGCCGGGCGCGGTGAGCGCGGCGGCGAAGGCGAGGAGGGAGAGGCGGAGGAGCCGGGCTCGCATCGGTTCTCGGCCGCCACCATACCACGGGTGCAAGGGTGTACCATTCAAGACATGAGACGCATGATCGTCGTCATGCTGGTGGCGGGGGCGCTCGCCGTGGCCTCGCCGGCGTGGGCCCAGATCGGGGGCGGGGCCGGCCCGCGCTACCCGTATCAGTCGAATCCAGTGGATCGGGTGTATCGGGACGTCCAGAAGCCCTTGCCCCGCCTCCCCGCCGCGCCGCCCCCGGCCACCCGTTGGGTGCCGGAGCAGCGCGTGATGGACCCCGGCACGCGCCGGGAAGTGGTGATCCCCGCCCACGAGGAACGGCGCATCACCGATACCCAGGTGAATGTCCCGCCGCTCACCGGCTATGGACCGGGCGGGCCCGTACACATTCCTGGGGGCGACCGGCCGCCCGCCGAGCTGCGCCAGACTCCCTGAGGCCGCGCGCGTGCTCGACGCGGTCGGGATGGACGAGATCAACAAGATCTTCGCGGTGCTCGACGCCATCGGCGTGCACCGCGAGCACGTGGTGATCCCGCTCGGCACCGGAACGGGGCGCGTGCGCCGCATGCCCTCGGGCAAGCTCGAGATCATCGTGGACGCGGAGATCCCCATCGACGAGTGGCTCAAGGGGCTCCCCGCCATGATCCGGGAAGCGCAAGCTCGGTGAGCCGCGCCGGGCTCCGCCGGGAGCTCGGCCTCGTTTCCCTTCTCGCGGTCGTCTTCTTCAACGTCAGCGGTGGCCCCTATGGCATCGAGGACGCCGTCTCGTCCTTCGGCCCCGGCCTCACCCTCGTGCTCATCGTGCTCACACCGCTGGTCTGGAGCCTGCCCGTCTCGCTCGCCATGGCCGAGCTGGCGGGGGCGCTGCCGGAGGAGGGCGGCTACGTCGCCTGGGTGCGCCGCGCCTTCGGCCCCTTCTGGGGCTTCCAGGTGGGTTGGTGGAGCTGGATCAACTCCTTCGTGGACGTGGCGGTGTACCCGGCGCTCTTCGCCGACTACGCGAATTACTGGTGGCCCGGCATGTCGGGGGCCACGCGCTGGGCCCTCGCGGTCGTGTTCATCTGGGGGCTCACCGGGCTCAACGTGGCCGGCGTGCGCGTGACCGGGCGCAGCGCGCTGGCGCTCGGCGTCGGCGCCCTGGTTCCGGTGGCGGTGTTCACGGTGATGGCGGGCGCGCGGGCCGAGCACGCGCCGTGGAAGCCGTTCGCCGCCGACGAGGCGGGACTGCTCGCCGGCATCGGGCTCGGGCTCGCGGTGATGATGTGGAACTACTCGGGCTGGGACAACCCGAGCACCTTGCTCGGCGAGACGGAGGCGCCGCGCTCCGCCTATCGCCGCGCCATGCTGGTGGCGCTACCGCTGATTGCGCTCGCTTATCTCCTCCCCGTCGCCGCCGGGCTCGCCGTCTCCCGCGACTGGCACGAGTGGGAGACGGGACACCTGCCGATGGTGGCGGAGGCGGTGGGCGGACCGCTCCTCGGCGGCCTCGTGACCCTCGGCGCGCTCTTCGCCACCGCGGGGCTCTTCCTCTCCGGAGTCCTCACGAACTCCCGCCTGCCCTTCGTCCTCGCGAGCCTGGGCCAGCTCCCCGCCTGGCTCGGGAAAGTCAGCGAGCGCACGGGCGCGCCCTGGGTCGCGGTCGTGGTCTCGAGCCTCTGCTACAGCGGCTTCGCCGTCTTCTCCTTCAAGGAGCTGATCGTCCTCAATATCTGGCTCTACTCGATCGCGCTGATTCTCGAGCTGGCCGCCTTCGT
>JBKPDT010000167.1:0-9822 GCA_046728035.1 Candidatus Methylomirabilota bacterium
CGCCAGCCCCGCCCGCCCCGGCTGTCCGCGAGCCGGCGCCGCCCGCCCCGCCGGCGCCCACTCTCGAGCGGCGGGCTCAGCTACCGCCGCGGCGACCCCTCGCGCGCCAGGACATCCCCGTCGCGAAGAAGGAGCCGACCCTCGCGGCGGCGGCGATCTCGAAGCCGCCAGAATTCAGGGGAACTCCGCGCGTGGAGATGACGCGGGAGCGAGACGCCTCAGGGCGAACCGCCGCGATCACCGTGCGGGTGACCGATCCCGGCGGTCGGCCGCTGCCCGCCGCCGACGTGCGCATCCGCCGCCAACTCGCCGGCGGCGGCATCCAGGAGACCCGGCTCCAGGCAACGCCGTCGGAGGGGAGCTACCGCGGCACCTTCCCCGACCCGGCCGCGAGCTCCAATGGGCTCGTCATGCGCGTCACCGTGGGTGACGTGAGCCACGAGGTGCCGCTGGCCGAGTGAAGCCGGGCGTCACCCGATGTTCACGACGACCGACTTCACCTCCATGTACTCCTCGAGGCCGGCGGCGCCCCCTTCCCGGCCGAGTCCGCTCTCCTTGAAGCCGCCGAACGGGATCTCGTGCGTGTACCCGGCGGCATCGTTGGCTCCCACGAGTCCGTACTCCAGTCGTTCCGACACGCGGACGAGGCGGGCGGGATCCCGCGTGTAGAAGTAGGCGGCGAGCCCGAAGGTGGTGTCGTTGGCACGTCGGATCACCTCGTCCTCGTCGGCGAAGGTGGCCACCGGAGCGACGGGCCCGAAGATCTCCTCGCGACAGATGCGCATGTCGTCGATGACGTCGAGAAGCACCGTCGGCGCGTAGAAGTGCCCGCGGGCATGAATCCCCTCCATGAGGGGCCCGCCGCCCGTCGCCACCTTCGCCCCTCTGCGGACGGCATCTTCCACGAGCGCGTGCACGCTCTCGCGCGCCGCCGCGTTGATGAGCGGCCCCACCTGGGCGCCCGGATCAAACCCCGGCGCCACCACCAGCTTCTTCACCGCCTCCGTGAACGCCGGGATGAACCGGCCGGCGACGCCCTGCTGCACGTAGATCCGGTTGGCGCAGATGCACGACTGCCCGCCCACCCGCAGGTACTTGATGGCCACCGCACCTTCGAGGGCGGCGTCGAGATCGGCGTCGTCGAAGACGATGAAGGGCGCGTTCCCGCCCAGCTCGAACGACAGCCGCTTCAGCTGCTGGGCGGCGCGCTCCATGATCCACTTACCCACCTCGGTCGAGCCGGTGAAGCCGATCTTGCGGATCCGCGGGTCGGCGAGCAGCTCGGTCGCCACCGTCGAGGAGCGCTTGCTCGTCACCACGTTGAGGACGCCGGCGGGCAGCCCCGCCTCCTGGCAAATCTCCGCGAGGGCCAGCGCGGTCAGCGGGGTGGCCGAGGCGGGCTTGAGGACCACCGGGCAGCCCGCCGCGAGGGCCGGCGCGATCTTACGCGTCACCATGGTCGAGGGGAAGTTCCAGGGCGTGATGGCGGCGACGGGTCCCACCGGCTGGTGGAAGACCCAGAGACGCTTGCCGGGCATGGGCGAAGGGACCCACTGCCCGCCGAGCCGGCGCGCTTCCTCGGCGAACCAGCCGAAGTAGCCCAGCGCGAAGGCGACTTCCTTCTTGGCTTCCTCGAAGGGCTTTCCGTTTTCCTGGACGACGAGCCTGGCGATGTCGTCGCGCTTGGCTTCCATCCCGGCCTGGATGCGATGGAGGATGACGCCCCGGTCCTTGGCGGGCAGCGAGGACCACATGGGGAACGCCGCCGCGGCGGCGTCCGCGGCCAGGCGCGTCTCGGCGGCGCCGCCGTCGGGCACGCGGCCCACCACCTGTCCCGTCGCGGGATCGCGCACCTCGAATTCAGCGCCGCCGGCGGCTCCGATCCACTCCCCGTTGACGAGCATCCGGTTGAGCGTCCCCATTCGGACTCCTCCCTCTCCGGCGCGCGGCGCGCCGGCGGCCTGACCTTAAGGTCGCACGCGGGAGAACGCTAGACGCGGCGCGCCATCACCCGCGAGTGGTGAAGGGCGACTCGGTAGTGGTAGTGTGTGGCGCCCATTGACGCCAACCCGCGATTCGGAGGACTCGACATGACCCTTGCGTGGATCATCGTCTCCCTCTTGCTGGCCCTCGTCGCGCTGCCGTCGGGTCCCCTCGCCGCCCAGGACAAGCCCATCGAGCTGAAGTTCGCGAGCTGGGTGAGCCCGGTCCACGGCCATCACACCCAGGTGCTGGTGCCCTGGTCCAAGATGATCGAGGAGAAGAGCGGTGGCCGGCTCAAGGTCGTCCTCTTCCCCGGCAGCACGCTGGGCAAGCCCGCCGATCATGCCGACCTCGTCAAGAACGGGATCGCCGACATGGGCTTCATCTCGCCCGGCTACACGCCCGGCCGCTTCCCCCTCGTCTCGGTGGCCGAGCTCCCGCTGCTCTTCAAGTCGGGCAAGGGCGCCAGCCAGTCGGTGTGGTCGCTCTTCGACAAGCACCTCAAGAAGGAGTTCGCCGGCGTCAAGGTGCTGTGGATCTGGGTTCACCCGCCCGGCCAGTTTCATCTGGCGAAGAAGCAGGTGCGCGTGCTCGAGGACCTCGCCGGGCTCAAGATCCGCGCGGCCACGCCAATGCTGACCACCATGGTGAAAGCTCTCGGCGCGACCCCGGTGAGCATCGCGGCGCCCGAGACCTACAACGCGCTCGAGCGGGGCGTGGTCGATGGAACGATCTTCCCGTGGGAGGCCATCGCCTCTTTCAAGCTCGCCGAGGTGCTCCGCCATCACGCGGTCGTCAACCTCTACGCCTCGCCCCTGGTCACCCTGATGAACGAGCAGAAGTATCAGAGCCTTCCCCCCGACCTCCGCAAGGTCATCGACGATCTGAGCGGCGCCTGGGGCGCCGAGTTCAACGGCGCCGCGTGGGACCGGAACGAGGCCGATGGGATCGAGGCCGCCAAGAAGGCGGGGGCGACCATCTACACCGTGCCCGCCGAGGAGCGCCAGCGCTGGGCGGCCAAGCTCAAGCACGTCGAGGAGGAGTGGGTGAAGAGCATGGAGGCCAAGGGGCTACCGGGCCGACCGGTCCTCAACGACCTTCGGGAGGCCATCAAGCGGTACGACCCGTAGCCCCCGCCGGCACGGCGGAGCGCGCGAGGGTCTCGACGATGCGGGCCGTGCTGGATGGGTGTGAGCGCGTGATGACCATGGCGGCGGTGGTCGCCGCCTTCGCCATGATGCTGCTCACCACCGCCGACGCGCTCGGGCGCTACCTCCTCAACCGCCCCATCCTCGTGGCCCTCGAGGTCACGACGAACTACTTGATGATCGCCGCGGTCTTCCTCGCCCTGCCGCACGCCTATCGCGAGGGAGCCAATATTCGCGTGACCTTCCTGGTGGACCGGCTGGGGGGAGCGCCGCGGCTCATCGTCAGCGCCCTCGTGCAGATCCTGTCCATCGTGTACGGCGCGGTCCTCGTCTTCGCCACCTTCCAGCAGCTTCGCAACATGTTCACCACGGGCACGCTGTTCACGACCGTCGAGCTCCCCATATGGCCCGGCCACGCGCTGGTCGTCCTCGGCCTGCTGGTGGTGACCCTCATGATGCTGGTCGACCTCCGTCACGTGCGGACGGGACGCCCGGGCCTCTTCAAGGACGGCTAGCGCGGATGGCGGCCATCCCCTTCCTGGTGATGATCGTCACCCTGCTCCTGGGCGTGCCCATCGCCTTCTCGCTGGCCGCCGCTGGCATCGTGGGGATCTATCTCCTCACCGGCGACCTAAACGTCGTCCTGCGCGTGGTCGGAACGACGCCCTTCAGCACGGTGGCCGACTACGTGCTCACGACCATCCCGATGTTCATCCTCATGGCGTACTTCGCCGCCTCCGGCGGCCTCGCCCGCGACCTCTACACCGCCGGGGCCCACTGGCTCTCGCGGGTCCGGGGCGGGCTGGCCATCGCCACCGTATTCGCGTGCGGCATCTTCGGGGCCATGTCGGGGGCGAGCCTCGCCGCGGCGTCGGTGATGTCGACCATCGCCATGCCGGAAATGCGCCGCCGCGGCTACTCGGACGAGCTCGCGGCGGGCTCGATCGGGATCGGCGCCACCCTCGACATCCTCATCCCGCCGAGCGTGGGCATGGTGATCTACGGCATCATGACCCAGACCTCCATCGGCAAGCTCCTGATCGCGGGGATCGTGCCCGGCGTGATCGTCGGGGTGTTCCTCGTCCTCGCCATCGTCGTCTGGGTCCGGATCAGCCCCTCCCACGCGCCGGAGACGTACGTCGTCTCACCTTCGGAGCGCTGGCGAAGCCTCGCCCGCATCTGGGCGAGCCTGCTGCTGATCGTGCTCGTGGTGGCGATGCTCTATCTGGGCGTCGCGACCCCAACCGAGGTGGGCGCGCTCGGAGCGTTCCTGGCGGCGACGATCGGCGTGGTGACCCGCCGCCTCACCATGGGGGGAGCCGTCGAGGCGATCCGGCAGACCATCAAGACGTCGGCCATGATCTTCATGATCCTGATCGGCGCGACCATCTTCGGTTACTACATGGCGATGAGCCAGATCCCCCAGGACGTGGTGGCGACGGTGACCGCGCTGAACCTCAACCGCTGGGTCGTCCTCTGCGGGATCGTCATCGCCTACTTCGTCGTCAGCATGTTCATGGACGAGCTCCCCTTGCTGCTCCTGACCCTTCAGCTCACGTTCCCCCTCATCGTCTCGATGGGGTTCGACCCCGTCTGGTTCGGCGTCCTGTCGATGCTGATGGTGTCCATGGGGCTCGTCTTCCCCCCGGTGGGCATGATCGCCTTCGTGGTGAGCTCGACCGCGGGCGTGAGCCTCATGAAGGTCTACAAGGGCACCAGCATCCTCATGATCGCGCTGCTGCTGACCACCGCGCTGATCATGGTCTTCCCCCAGATCGTCCTCTGGCTCCCGAACACGATGCGCTGATATCAGACAACACATCGATGCGCCGCGATTTGGGTATAATCCGCCCGGATCGCAATGGTCACCACGAGGAGGTGGTGCGTCGTCTCGCCCGGGG
Source organism: Candidatus Methylomirabilota bacterium (assembly GCA_046728035.1). Classification (GTDB taxonomy): domain Bacteria; phylum Methylomirabilota; class Methylomirabilia; order Rokubacteriales; family CSP1-6; genus DASRWT01. The sequence goes on from JBKPDT010000167.1 coordinate 5,033, forward strand.
CCCGGACCGCCCTTGGTAACACGGAACGATCGTTCCTGTCCCCTTCCGAAGGAGGCCCGTGATGCCCCACTATCTGAGCGAGGACGAGCTACAGCGCACCGCACCCGCCGAAACCGCGTCGTTCGCGACTCCAGTCCCGACCCAGATCGTCTCCAACGGAGAGTACAACCCCCTGCCCCAGTCCCGTGAGCAGGCGCGGGTCGAGGCCCGCATCAAGGACCTCGCCGAGCAACTCGGCCCTCGCCACGGGATGGACCGCCGGCGCTTCCTCGCCAGCACTGCGGGCATGGCCGCGGCGTTCCTGGCCATGAACGAGGTCTTCGGCCCGCTCTTCGACGTGAGCCGCGCCGAGGCACAGACTCCGGGTGTGGCCGACCGCCGCGCGGGCGCCCTCGCCGGGCAGTTCATCTTCGACGACCAGGTCCACTTCGTGCGTGACGACTTCAACCAGACTGGGCTCCTCGACCTGGCGAAGTACGCCAAGCAGAACTGGAACCCCGCGCTGACCGGCGAGAACAACCTCGCCCGCTACAAGTTCGAGAACTTCGTCAAGGAGATCTACGTCGACAGCGACACCAAGGTGGCGCTGCTCTCGGGAGCGCCGTTCGATGACCAGAGCTGGGATCTCTTGACCAACGACCAGATTGCCGCCGCGCGCACCGCCATCAACCGCATCTCCGGCTCGCGGCGGCTGCTGGGGCACGCGGTGATCACCCCGAACAAGGGCCCCTGGATGGCCGAGGTGGATCGCTGCATCGCCCAAGTTCGGCCCGACAGCTGGAAGGGCTACACGGTGGGCGACCCGCTCTCCCCGTCCAAGCTCGGCACCTTCTGGCGGCTCGACGACGAGAAGCTGATGTACCCGTTCTACGAGAAAGCGGTCAAGGCGGGAATCAACACCATCTGCATCCACAAGGGACTGCTGCCCGCCGACTACCAGAAATCCTGGCCGCAGGTCTGGCAGTACAACACCGTCTGGGACGTGGGGAAGGCGGCGAAGGACTGGCCCCAGATGAACTTCGTCATCTACCACTCCGCGCTCCGGTTGTTCCTGGAGCCCCCGGACGCCATGCTCACGGCGTTCCGACAGACCGGCCGGCTCGACTGGGTGACCGATCTGGCGGAGATCCCCGCCAAGTTCGGCGTGAGCAACGTGTATGGCGAGATCGGCACCTCGTTCGCGACGTGCGCGGTGTCGAGCCCGCCGCTCGCCGCCGCACTCCTCGGCACGCTCGTCCGTGGCATGGGCGCGGACCACGTGGTCTGGGGCAGCGACTCGGTATGGTACGGCTCGCCGCAGTGGCAGATCGAGGCGTTCCGCCGGCTGGAGATCCCGGCCGAGATGCAGCGCAACAACAAGTTCGCTCCGCTGGGTCCCGCCGACGGGCTGGTGAAGTCGGCCATCCTCGGCGGCAACTCCGCCCGCCTGTACCGCCTGGACGTCCGGTCGGCGCAGGGGACCATCACCAACGACAAGATCGCCGCGATCAAGGCCGAGTACGTCGCCATGGGCGGGCAGCGCAGCAATACGCGCTACGGCTACGTGGCGCCGACCCGCGCGTAGGGCGCGGAGGCAGGCGGCCGGGCACGCGTCACGCGGCCTCCTGGTGGCCAGGGGGCCGCGGGCTCGGCGCATGGGATTCTTCAACGATCAACGGAGGACAGAGGCGATGGCCAACCAGAGCGTCTATCGGGTCACCGACCTGGTGGGAACGAGCAAGACCTCCTGGGAAGACGCGGTCAAAAACGCCGTGCAGACTGCCGCCAAGAGCCTCCGAGACCTGCGGGTCGCCGAGATCACCCGGCTCGACGTCACGATAGACAAGGGCAAGGTGACGGCGTACCGCGCCCGCCTCAACGTCTCCTTCAAGTACGAGAAGTAGCCGCGGGCTGGCGCCGCGCGGCCGGCGCTACTTCGCGCAGGCGGGGTCGCCCGCGGCGCAGAGCCGCGCGCGATCGAGGTCGCTCATCGCCGCCTGGAGCTGCTCGCGGGTGGGTGGCTGAGGGCGCCATGCGTGCTGGATCATGTGCATGGCGTCCTGGCCCTTGATCATGACCGCCAGGATGCTCTCCGGAGTCCGCCCGCCGCACTCGGTGACGTGCACGTAGACGCGCACCGCGGTGTGGCCGTTGACGGGCGCCTGGGGGACGCGTGAGATCTGCGCCTTCGGGCACGCCGCAACGAGGCTCGCCGTCCAGCGGCCGGCGAGCTGGAGCGGATCGGCGCCGGCGAGCTTGGGGAAGTGCTGGACCGTGATCATCTGCCGCCAGGTCTCGACCGTCTGTCCCTCCGGCACGAACTCCAACATCTTCATGGAGCCGTCGGGCTTGACGTGGCTGAAGGCCAAGGTGAAGCCCGCGGGAGTCGAGACTCGCAGGACCTGCTCCTGCTGAGGGGCGGCGGGCGCCGCCATCAGCAGGCCCGCCACCATCACCGCCGCCAGGGTTCGCCCGATTCGTGGCATGCCCCACCTCCGTGACACTCGGAGTGCAACGCCCGTGCCGATCACCAGGTCAGCGAGGTCGGCTACTTGGCGCGCGCGGAGCGGATCCCCATCACACGCGATACCCGAAATCGTCACCATGCGGCGAATTCACGCAGCGGTGAGTCCCCTCAAGGCGTCAGGTACCAGTGGTCCAGCGCTCGCTGGAGGGCGGCGGGATCGGCCCACTCGCGCGCGGCGGTGGCGATGACGGCGGCGACCTCGTCGGGCGCGGGGCGGAGATCCTCGACGGGAACCGTGAGGTCGTAGGGCGACACGGACGCCGCGGGCAGGATGGCGTCCATCGGCACGAAGTCGGCGTGGCGGCGGCACAGCACCCGACGGTAGACGGCCACGTAGAGGGCGGGGTCATAGGGCGCCTCGCCATCCCCACCGGGAGTCGCGCCGAGCCCGAGCGACGCCGCGACGCGGGCGAGATGGCGCCAGAGATCGCGCAGGACCTCGGGCGGCGCGTCCTCGCGCTCCCGAGGATGGAGTGGGCGCGCCGCGCGGCGACCGCGCTCGGCCTCGAGGTGCCGGCGCAGATCACGCGAGGGCACCGGGATGACGAAGCGCGTGCGCGGGTCGGTCAGCAGGGGCTCGGCAGCGTCCGCCATGGGGCGCACCAGCTCGACCAGCCGGTGCCCTGCCAGAGGCGTCTCGCCGATGAGCATGGCGTCGGATCCGGCCTGCCGCGCGCCCCACTGCACGACCGCCTCCCGCGCCCAGCGCCCCACCGCCATCCGCACGATGCCGTGGGTGACGCCGCGCTGGGCGGGGTACGCGCGCGCCGCCGGGCTCTCCTCCACCACCGGCCTCGCCACGTCCCACTGGAGCAGCGAGACGGCGCGGCCTCGAGCGTGGGCGAGGTGCGCGAGCTGGTGGATGAGCAGGCTCTTCCCCGTGCCCGGCAGCCCGGCGAGGAAGACGAAGCGCGCGTCGGCGGCGAGCCCGGCCAGCGCGGCGTGGAGCTCCGAGCCGGGCTCGAGGAGCAGCATGGCCTCAGCCCGTCCGCCTCAGGCGGGCGCGGATGCCTCAGCGGGGCGCCTGACCGTTCGCCGCCGCCGCGTCGGCCTTCCTGAAGTCGTCCTCGTCAAATCCGTAGAGGTGCGCGCCTCCCATGAAGATCTGCCCGGCGATCTCACGCGGGACGTTCTTCAGGAGGTTCTCGGCGACGTGCGGGAAGTTCGAGTCGAAGTGTGGGTAGTCGGTCGAGATGCACATGCGGTCGGCTCCGATGAGGCCGGCGGTGGCCTCGATCTCCGGCTCGCTCCCCTCCACCGCGGCCCAGCAGTTGCGGCGGAAGTATTCGCGCGGCGTCAACGAGAGATAGGGGGCGTGAGAGTCGCGGTATTGCGGGTAGTCCCACTCGATCCGCGAGAGCAGGCCCGGCGCCCACGAGTTCTGCGCCTCGAGAAAGCCCACCCGGAGCCTGGGGTGGAACTCGAACACGCCGCCGATGATCATGGCGATGAGCGCCTGCTGCATCTCGATCCAGTGGCTGGCGACGTGGCGATAGAACCGATTCTCGCCGTAGAGGGTGTTCATGTGGGAGTAAGGCGCCCCCGTGCCCTCGTGAAAGCCCCACGTGACGTCCAGCTCCTCGTGGAGCGTGTAGAGCGGGTCCCAGTAGTTCGAGTGCCAGTAGTGACCGTTCACGAGATTCGGCCGGTTGAACGAGCCCACCGCGCCCAGCTCGCGGACACATCGCACCAGCTCGCGGCAGGCGACGTGCACGTCGTGGAACGGCAGCATGGCCACGAACTTCAGTCGCTCGGGGCTGTACCGGCAGAACTCGTGGATCCAGTTATTGTAGGCCTGGCAGAGGGCGAGGGACAGCGCAGGCTCCATGTTGTCCCGCGCGATGAGTGAGAGCCCGGTGGTGGGGTAGAGCACGGCGATATCGACGCCCTCCATCGCCATGGCCATTACCTGTGCCTCGGGGTTGTAGTTGCGCTCGATCGCGAAGGTGAGGTGCCCGGTGTCGGCGAGCCGCGACCCCGACAGTGGCTGGCTGCTCTGCGTGGGCCCGACGCGGGTCCGCTTCCGGTACTGCTGCAGATCGCTGTCGCCGGCGGGCAGGCCATCGATGACGATCGCGCCACTGGGGCCCCGGCGGGGCCGGCCGTCGGACCCCACCTGGACGCTGACCCGATGCTTGAACGCCGGATCCAGATAGCGCTCGAAGAGATCGGGCGGCTCCATGATGTGCATGTCGCAATCGACGAACCGCAGTCCATCTTTCATGGTGTGCTCCTCGAGGTGAAGGCTTCGGTTCGACGGCTCATCGCGGCTCCTGGCCTCCGG
>JBKPDT010000168.1:0-10532 GCA_046728035.1 Candidatus Methylomirabilota bacterium
GCCAGGGCGACGAAATCCTGCTGCTTGATCGCCAGCGTCTCTCCGCGCACCTGCCGCGCGAAACGCGGCCACAGGAGGAGCGCGATCACCAGAATGACGTTGCCAAAGCTCGGCTCGGAGACCGCGACCAGCACCACCGCGATGAGGACGATGGGCAGCGAGAGCCCGATATCGGTCAGCCGCATGAGAAAGGCATCGGTGAAGCCCCCACGATACCCGGCGATCAGGCCCAGCCCCGTGCCGACCGTGCCCGCCACACCGATGGCGATGAGGGAGACGGTGAGGGAGATCCGGCTGCCGTAGATGATCCGGCTCAATACGTCGCGCCCGAAGCGATCGGTCCCCAGCGGATGTTCCCAGGTGCCCCGCTCCATCCAGACTGGAGGAATCAATTTTCTGGAGATGTCACCTTCCGTGGGGCTATGGGGCGCGAGGTAGGCCGCGAGCGCCGCCGTGAGGACCAGCGTCGCCAGGACGATCCCGGGGAACCACGGGAGCTGTCTACCCGCCAGCATGACGGATTCTCGGGTTGAGGTAGCTATAGAGGATGTCCACGAGAAGATTCCCCGTGAGATAGAGAGAGCTCAGCACCAGGACCCCGGCCTGCACGATGGGATAGTCACGCGTGGTGATGCTCTCGAGAATCAGTCGCCCCAATCCCGGCCAGGCGAAGACCGTCTCCGTGACGACGGCGCCCCCGAGGAATTGCACGAAGAGCATGACGGCGAAGGTGACGACGGGCAGCAGGGCGTTCTTCAGGCCGTGCTTCCAGAGCACCACCTGCTCGTGCAGTCCCTTGAGCCGGGCGAACTTGATGTAATCGGATCCCAACACCTCGAGCATGCTGGAGCGCGTCAGGCGCAGGATGGCGGCGGAGGTGAAATAGCCCAGCGTGAAGGCTGGGAGAATCAGGTGCCGGACATCACCCCGCCCGCCCGCCGGAAGAACCCCCAGGAGGACGCCGAAGAACAGGATCAACATGAGCCCGAGCCAGAACGTGGGCATGGATTGCCCGAGCACGGCGAACACCCGCGCCGCGCTGTCCGCGATCCCTCCCCGCCGCACCGCGGAATACATGCCGAGCGGGATGCCGATGAGCACGCTGAGGAACATCGCCACGAACCCCAGCTCCACGGTGGCGGGCAGGCGTTCCCAGATGTGCTCGGTCACCGGCCTCCGCGTGAGCACGGATTTGCCGAAGTCGCCGGAGGCGATGTTCCTCACATAGATGCCGTACTGGACGAGCAGCGGCTTGTCGAGTCCGAGATGACGCGTCAGGATCTCCTGGTCGCGCTCGGTGGCGTTGACGTCGAGCAGCAAGTGGACCGGACTGCCCGACAGTCGCGTCAGGACGAACACGATGCTGATCACCACGAGCATGCTCAGCAGCGTCTGCAGCACACGGCCCGCCAGGTACCGCCACATACCGACTGCCCCTCCGCGCTATCGCGCGGCCCGGGTGACGAGCTCCCAGTTGTGGAACCCCATGTGGCCGGGGATGAACGGCCAGTCCCCCACCTTCGGTCCCACGCCGACGATCGCATGGGTCGCCCCGATGGCGACGGCCGGAAGATACTCGTAGAGCCAGGGCCCAAGCTCCTCGCGCATGATCCGCGTCCGCGCCGCGGCGCTCGGCTCGGCGCCCAGGCGCTCCACGAGCGCATCCAGCTTGGGATGCTCCACGAGCAGATGCACCGCCGACTTCGTCTGGGCGATGCGCGCGAACAGCTCCCAGGGCTCCGGCGCGATGATGGGCCCGGCATAGGCCAGGGCCACCCCGGGATACGACCGCGCGCGGAAATCCGCCGAGAACACGGCCCGGTCCACGGGCCGACGCTTGACCTTGAGGCCCACCTTCTCCCAGTAGGTCGCCACCGCCTCGCCGACATCGGGGAGGTATCCTCTCCCCGGCCAGGCAGTGAGATTCATCGTGAGCTCGAAGCCATTGGGATAACCCGCCTCGACGAGCAACGCTTTCGCTCTGGCCGGGTCATAGGGAAGCGGTTTCAGCAGCGCCTCCGAGATCCACGGATCCGTCGGATAGTAGTTCACCGTCCCCACCGGGGTCCCGATCCCGCCCAGCACCCGCTGGAAGATGGCCTTCTTGTCCACGGCGAGATTGAGGGCCAGGCGCACCTTGCGCGCACGCTCGGCATCGGGCAGGGCCCACGGCACCTTGGGATCGTACGTCGGCTTCGTGGGCCATTGCCCCCCGAGAATCACCCACACCGCGGCCACGTTGGGCATCGTGAGCGTCCGCATGCCCACCTTCGTCAGCTCGTCCACGTACTCGCCGCCGATCTCTATGACATCGGCGCCACCCGCGCGTAGCATGGCCATGCGGGTGGCCGGCTCCGGCACCTTCAGGAACACGAGCCGCTTGAAGTGGGGCACGGCTCGCCAGTGGTTCTCCACCGCCTCGTAGACGATACGGTCGCCGCGGACGTGCTCCACGAGTTTCCAGGGACCCGTGCCGACCGGCTGGCGCTCCGCCCCGTCCTCCCCGGCGGTGTCGATGTGCTTCTTGGACTGGATATAGGCCACGGAGGCGAACAGCCCGTGGGTCACCCGGTTGCCGAAAGTCACGAACGGCTTCTCGAAGCGTACGCTGATGGTGTGCGGGCCCTCGATCTCCATGCTCTTGATCTGCCGGAACTCGGGCGCCAACGAGTTCGCAGAGCCCTCCCGCGCGATCGAAGCGAATGAGAACTTGACGTCCTCGGCGGTGAGCTCCGACCCGTTGTGGAAGCGGACGCCCTTGCGCAGATGGAACTTCCAGGTCCGCCCCCCGTCGAGCACCTCCCACCGTTCGGCCAACATCGGGATGAGGTTGCCCTTGGCGTCTCGATTCAACAGGTTCTCCCACAACGGCTTGAGGACAACGTCCTCGGCGCCCACATAGAGGTGCGGTAACCAGCGCTCGTTGCCGAAGGTGGCCACCGCGACCGTGAGGGTTCCCTCAGGCCGGGCTGCCTCCCCCGGCCCCGCGGCCAGAGCCCACAGAGGCGCCGTCATGATCAACGCAGAGATCGAGAGCCGTCGCCGCATGGCCTTCCTCCTCGTGTCTGTCATCGGGCGATGGCGGGACCCGGCTGCGCCGGTGGGCGTGGTTCGATGGCGGGCGGAGTGCCGTCCGGCGCGCGGAAGCCGTGCTTGCTCATTGGCTTCTCCTCGTGTCGCCTCGGGAGCGCTCGAAGCCTGGCTGGGGTGCGCATATCCTACTCCAAGACCCTCCAGGCTACGCGGCCCGACTTTCGCCGTCGTTCCGGGTCAGTCGGGACTGGTTTCACTCGGCCCGCGCTCAGCGGGGGTGAGGCGTCCGCGTCCACAGCTCCCAGGGGCGCTCGTAGCTGTCCGACACCGTGGCGTCGGCCTTCCGAGCCTCCTCCGGATCCAGGTAGGTGACAGGACCGAGGGCCATCGCCTGCTGCTGCAGCCGGGCGTTCACCTCCATGTAGACGCTCCGCGCCACCGCATGCTGAATGGTCGGGCCCACCACGACGGCCCCGTGCCCGCGCATGAGCGCGGCGGCGCTGGCCCCGAGCGTCCTGGCGAGGGCCTGGCCCAGGGCGGGGGTCCGCACGAGCAGGTCTGTCATGCCCCCGGCGGCTCGGATCTCGAAGACTGGCACGCCGGCGCCCAGGAACGCCGCCATGTGGGAGATGGGCCGTAGCGGTTGGCGACTCACCCCGAAGGGAATGACCGACGGCGAGTGGTGATGCACGATCGCGCCGACGTCCGGGCGAACCTTGTAAATCTCGCCGTGGATGAATCGCTCGAGGTACAGGCTGCGCCCCCCCGGCTCCGCCGGGACGCTCTCGAGGTCGTACTCCATGAGGTCGGTGGCCGTTACCAGCGCGGGAGCGAGCGAGCGCGACATCAGATAGCGTCCGGGGTCGCGGTCGTGCCGGACGCTGACGTGACCGAAAGCGTCGAACACCCCCTGGTCGGCCAGGATGCGGTTGGCAGCCTCGAGGTTCTCGATCAGCTTCGGGTCGGCGGGCGCGACCACGGGATTCTCCTCTCCATCAGAGCCTCATTGTCGTCCACGAGAAGCCTGCCAGCTAATCCGATGACTCGCGCCTAGTCCAGCCAGTCCTCCTCCTTGAGCTTCCTGGGCAGGTAGGTCTTGGTCAGATAGCGGAAGTCCTTGTTGGCGAGCGCGTCGAGCTCGTACTTGAGCCCGCTGCCGAGCATCCGCTTGATCTCTTCCTGCCAGGGCTTCTTCTCGAACCAGCGGTACTTGAGCAGCTCCTTGGCCCGGCCGATGTCCTTGTCGTTGAGCTTGATGCCCACGTTGCGGGGGAGGCCGTAGCGGTCGGGATCGGCGCTGGACAGGCCGATGAACTTGGCCTTGGGGATGGCCATGCGCTCGCTCTCGAAGGCGAGGTTGATCGAGCCCTGCTTGACGACCGAGTAGATGTAGTAGCCCCAGGGATCGTTGTCGACGAGGACGTACACGGGGATCTTATATTCCTCGTGCAGGCGCCGGGCCAGGCGGCGGACGCCGCGGGGTGGCTGGCCGTTGCCGGTGAGGAGGACGCAGTTGTACCGGCGCCAGAACTTGTCCTCCGAGAGGCGGTTCCACTGGGTGCCCTTCTCGACGAGGAGGACGAAGTCCGCGGTGCAGCGGCGGATCTCGATGAAGTCGGGCTCGACGATCGACGGCACCGAGTAGCCGCCCTTGCCGAGGCGCGCGCAGTCCACGCGGTCGCCGTCGTCGCCGAAGACGACGGGGCCCACGATGCTGCCGGCGTTCTCGGCGCGCACGTGCAGCTCCTCGCGTAGCGCGGCCAGCGACACCTCCAGGTCCTCGATCAACGGATCGCTCTCGTTCTGGCCATCGAACGTGTTCTCGTGCGAGCCCTTCATGGTGTGCTTGGTGCGGTAATAGATTTCGCGCAGCGAGGTCGTGAGGTCGGCGCGCTGCAGCTCGGAGAGCGCATCGGCCACCAGCACCGTCTGCATGAACTTCTTGGCCATGCCCACGTTGAAGAACGTGCGCGCCTGCTTACGCTTGCCCATCTCGATGATGCCGCGCTTCTCGTTGAAGTTGACGTTGGCGAGGCTGCGCACGGGGATGGAGAGCGTGGGGTCCTTGCTGCGCTCGGCGGCGGTGATCACCGCGTCCGCCACGCTGATGAGCTTCTTCTCGACGGCGCCGGTCTTCTTCGGCTTGGCTTTCGCCATGTCTCTTTATCTCTTCTTGCGCTTGGCCGTCATCGGCTTGCGCTTCGCGGGCTTGCTCTTCGCGGGCTTGCTCTTCGCGGGCCTACTCTTCGCGGACTTGGCCTTGGTCTTGGCCTGGCCCTTGGCCTTGGTCCGCCGCGGCGCTGGCTCGGGCGCCGGCTCGGGCGGGGCCACCTCGGCCGGCGCGGCATCGGGCAATACCGGCGCCTCGCCTTCCGGCCCTTCGGGCGTGACGATGATCGAGTGCGGGAGGCCTTCCGGGCCGCTCTCGCGGCCCAGGATCTCGTCGGTCCGGGCCCCGCCGGTGCGCTTCATGGCGATCTTCTGGAGCTGGGCCTTGAGCTTCTCCTTGGGGAGCTTGCCGCCCTTGAGCCGGGCGCAGGCCTCCACGACCTCCTCGATGTAGAGCTCGAAGATGTTGCGTCGGCGGAACTCGCCCTTGGCCCGCTCGCGCCGCCGCAGGAACACGCCGAGCCGTCGCCCGCACTCCTGCAGCGCGAGCTTGATGTCCTTCCGGATCTCGTCGTAGTCGGCGATGGCTTCCTTGGACTCGCTGGTGAACGGTACCCAGACCGAGGCCATGTGGACGAAGATCACCATGGGGCCGGCGGGGAGCGCGCCTCGCGACTGGGCGATGCCGTAGTTCCGCCAGGCGGTCTCGAGCGCGGCCTTGAAGGTGGCGCAGGCCGACTGCTGGTAGAGCAGCGGGACGCGGTTGGCGTAGCGAATCACGCGAGCCAGCTCGCCGTCCTCTTCCGCCTGCTCCCCCTCCGCGAGAGGCGCCACCGGCGCGTTCGGGGCGACGGCCTGGTCCGGGCCCTTGCCGAAGGCCAGGCCCGCCTCGATGACGAACGGGTTGCCGCGGTATACCGATGGCGGTCGGGTCACCGCGGTGTAGAAGTCCCCCTTGATCTGCTTGTAGAGGCCGTGGAGGATCGCCTTCTCGCCGATGGGCGAGATGCAGTTGGACGGCGGCGCCATGATCTTGGTCGCCTGGATCGCCTTGTAGAGCGCCTCGGCGTCGGCACCGTGGATGTTTCGGGGCCGCGCGTTCGGGTTGAGCTTGGCCGTCTTGCAGATCTCCTGGGCGAGCGCGGGAGACACCCGGCTGAAGTCGCCCGAGAGGAACCCCGAGAGCCAATGGCTCCGGGTGTCGTGGAGCATGCGTAGGAGGACGCCGAACTCGATCCCGTAGGGATGCGGCTTGATCTCACGGGGCTGGGGTGGCAGCTCCTCGATCGTCCGCGGATACTCGCGGGTCTCCCCGTCCGGCGCGCGGTAGACGAGCTTCACGTGCGGGTTGGCGATGGCGACCTGCTCGAGAAACTCGTCCACCGAGGCGCGGCCCTTCTGGTAGCGCCCCTCGATCTCGAGCGTCACCTGGGTGCCGCGCTCGTGCTCCCAGTCGATCTTCTTCGACTCGAAGATCCGGGGCTCGTTCTTCTTGGTGTCGATCTGCACCTCGAAGTAATGGGCGGCGGCCCGCGCCCCCGTGCGCGAGGTGATCTGCACCGGCTTGCCGGTGGTGATCTGGGCGTACATGCCGGCCGCGGAGATGCCGATGCCCTGCTGGCCGCGGCTCATGCGGAGGCGATGGAACTTCGAGCCGTAGAGGAGCTTGGCGAAGATCGGCGGGATCTGCTGGCGGACGATGCCGGGCCCGTTGTCGCTGACGGTGACGCGGAAGCGGGTCGCCTGGCTGGCCGGCGGCAGCGCCTCCCCATTGGTCGGCGCGACCTCCAGCGTGACGACGACGTCGGGCAAGATGCCGGCCTCCTCGGCCGCGTCGAGGGCGTTGTCGACGGCCTCCTTGACGCAGGTGAGGAGGGCCTTTCGCGGATTGTCGAAGCCGAGGAGATGCCGGTTCTTGGTGAAGAACTCGGAGACCGAGATCTCCCGCTGGCGGGCGCCCATCTCGGCGGCGGACGTGGCGGCCCTGGGTGCGGCGGTGGGGGCCTTGGCGAGCGCGGCGGTCATCTCCCTCCTTGATACCAAACCCGCGCTCGCCCGCGCACGTTTATCGTCAGCTCACGCGGGGTAGACGGCGAGACTGACCGCTCGGGCCGCGGCGGCCAGCCGCGCGTCGAACGAGGCCAGCGACGCCGCGCGCGCCGAGGTCGCGAGCCCCAGGTGAAGCGCATCCGCGCTCCGCAGCGGAGTCTGCGATAGGCTCAGGAGGAGATGCTCCGCCCGACGGTGAACGTCGGGAGTCAGCTCGACGCGGTGGTACACGCCCGCGTCGAGGCGTCCGAGGATGGCGTGCTGGAGGCGTCGCGCCGCCTCCCGCGTGAGCGACCCCTGGCGCAGACGACGGGCGAGCGCGGAGACGATCTCGGTCACGGCCAGATCGGACACGAGAATATCGTCCCGACCTTCCACGAGGTCGTTGAACTCGTCGCTGCCCGACTCGGGCAGGTAGAGCTTCAACAGGGCGCTGGTATCGCAGTAGAGGGGGCCGGGCAGGCCCGTTCGGAATGCGGCGCGTCGCTCGCGCAGCCGCGCCGTGATGCGCCGCCTAGAGGCGATCCGCGCGGTCCTCGGAAAGGGTCGTGGAGAGTGGGGGGTCGAAGACCGGCATCTTCCGACGGAACGCCGCGAGGTTCGGGACGCCCTTGCCGCGGGGGCGATCGGGCGGCACCAGCTTCGCCACGGGGCGCCCTCGCTCCGTGATCACGACCTCACGCCCCTTCCGGACCTCGTCGAGAAGGGCCGAGAGGTTCTGGCGGGCTTCGCGGATACCAGCCGTGCGCATGACGCGAGTGTGCTACATGTAGCACATGGTGTCAACCTGCTCAACACCAGGCCGGGCGGCCCGGCCGGGCGAATCGCGCTAGAATCGCTCCATGAAGATCCGCATCGGGGTGGGGGCCGCCGGAGCGTCGTCGACGCCGGAGGCGCTGGGCGAGCTGGTGACGGCGATCGACGAGCTGGGATTCGACTCGCTCTGGCTGTCCGAGGTGCTGACGGGCCCGGTCCTCGACCCCGCGGTGGGGCTCGCCTGGGCGGCCGCCCGCAATCCGCGGGTGAAGCTCGGCACCACCATGCTCCTGCCGGGGCGCAACGTCCTCCGCCTGGCCAAGCAGCTCGCGAGCCTGGACGTGCTGTGCCGCGGGCGGCTGCTTGTGACGCTGGTGCCCGGGCTCACCTACCCGCCGGAGCGCGAGGCGATCGGCGTGGAGCCCAAGCGGCGCGGCGCCGTCATCGATGAGGCGCTGCCGCTGCTGCGGCGCCTGTGGGCGGGGGAAACCGTCAGCCACGAGGGCGCCGTGGGCACCTTCCACGACGTCAAGCTCACGCCGCTGCCGGTGCAGCAACCGCTCGAAGTCTGGCTGGGCGGCAACGTGCCCTCGGCGCTCGAGCGCTGCGGGCGCCTGTCGGACGGCTGGCTGCCGTCCCTCTGCACGCCGGAAGAGGCGGCCGCGGGGCGCGTCGTGATCGAGGAGGCGGCGGCCAAGGCCGGGCGCTCGATCAGCGGCGAGCACTTCGGGATGAGCATCGGCTACGCCCGCGCGCCCATCGACGCGGCCACCGCGCGGGTGATGGCCGCCCGGCGACCCCGGGCGCTCGACCTCACGCCGGTGGGGCTGCCGGCCCTGCGCCAGCTCATCGAGCGCTTCCTCGCCGTGGGCTTCTCGAAGTTCGTCGTGCGGCCGGTGGTGCCGCCGGCCTCTTGGCGGGCCGAGCTGGACGCCCTCGCCTCGGCCGTGGGCGACCTCCAGACCTGACGCGCCCGGTGCGCCCGATCTTCCTGATCCGCCACGGCGAGACCCAGGGCAATGCCGCGCGCGTCGTGCAGCGGCCGGAGATCTCCCTCTCCGCGCGCGGCGAGGCCCAGGCGGAGGCGCTGGCGCGCCGCCTCGCGCGGGAGGGCGTCGCGCGCATCGTCTCCAGCGACCTCGCGCGCGCCGTCGCCACCGCGGAGCGCCTCCAGCGGGCCACCGGCGCGCCGGTCTCCTTCGACCCCCTGCTGCAGGAGCGGAACTTCGGCGATATCCGGGGCACCGCCTACGCGCATCTCGGGCTCGATCTCTTCGCGCTGGACTACGCGCCGCCGAACGGCGAGACGTGGGAGGTGTTCCACGCGCGCGTGGATCGAGCCTGGGAGGGCCTGCAGGCGCTGGCGGCGGCCACGCCCGGGGTCCTCGCGGTGGTCACGCACGGTCTTGTGTGTCGCTCGCTGGTCGCCCGGCATCTCAGCCTCGCCGACGGCGAGGTGGTGCCGGAGCGCTGGGAGAACAGCTCGCTCACCATCGTGGACGGCCGGGCGCCCTGGCGGGTGCGCCTGCTGAACTGCATCGCTCATCTCGACGACCCCGACATCAGGCCCGCCCGCGACTCCGCCGTCTGAGGCGGACGGGCGGCACTCACAATCACGGAGGAGATCATGGCGAGAATCGAGCCGCTGGGCATCCACGAGGTCGACGACGAGATCCGGCATCTGTGCGAGGAGGCGGAGCGCCAGACCGGCACCTCCGCGAGCACCCGCACCTACGGAAAGAACCCCGCGGTGCTCAAGGCGCTCACCGCCTTCCGCGCCGCGCTGGGGCGCACGAGCACCCTCGATCCCGTGCTCCGCGAGCTGGTGCGAATCAAGATCGCGGGCCTCAACGCCTGCCGCTACTGACTCACCCTGCGCTATGCCGGGGCCCGGCATGCGGGGGCGACCGAAGAGAAAATTGCCGCGATCAACGACGAGACGTCCGACCTCCTGACGCCCCGCGAGCGGGCGGCCCTCCGGTTCGCCGAGAAGCTCGCGGTGGACCACCAGAAGGTGGACGACGCGCTCTGGAGGGAGCTGCGCGCGCAGTTCTCGGAGGCCGAGGTCATCGAGCTGGTGGCCCACACCACGCTCTTCATCGGCTTCGGCCGGTTCAACGAGATCGTAGGGCTGGATCCGTCCTAGCGAGGCTCAGGCGGAGCGGATGCGTTCGCTGACGATGTAGCGCTTGTTGTAGGTGTAGGGCCGCACCTCGGGCTTCCAGCGTCCGATGTCGGAGGTGTCGTTCCAGAGCTTCGACATCGGCAGGTCAGTGCTCTCGACCTCGTAGGCGCAGAGGTAGCGCGGCTCGCCCGCCGCGCTGGTCCGGTAGCGCACCGCGTTCACCGACCCCGGCAGCTTGAGCAGCAGTGGCAGGTGTTCGTTATCGTAGAGGTCGTTGAAGAGCGCCTCGCGGTGCGGCTCCACGTCCATCATCACCCAGAAGACATAGGGGGTCTTGCCGGTGAGCGCGGCGTTCCCGCCCACCCACTCGTAGACGGCGAGGTGGCGATTCATGGTGTGCGGGCGCACTGCCGTCGGCCATCGGCCCGCCTCCCCCGCCGCCTTGAACGCCGCGCTCTCG
>JBKPDT010000169.1:0-12516 GCA_046728035.1 Candidatus Methylomirabilota bacterium
GGCCTCGATGGGATGCCCCGTGCGCGCCACGATGGAGGTGGTCCAGCTCGGGGAGGCGCTCGGGCTGCCCGTGTGGCTGGATCGCCACGCGTCGGAGGCCGACTGGATCGGCATCCTGAACCGCGTCAAGCCTCACACGGACTTCGTCGGCGGCATCGAGTCGGGCCTGTTCAAGATGATGACGATCGGCGTCGGGAAGCACCGGGGGGCCGTCCAGGCCCACCGGGCGGCCGTCCGGCACCGATACGAGCCGATGGTCGTGGCCTTCGGACGCGAAGTGCTCCGGAAGGCCCGGATCGCCTTCGGGCTCGGGATCGTGGAGAACGGTTACGACGAGGCGGCCCTGGTCAAGGCGTTCCTGCCCGCGGACATGGAGGCCGGGGAGCGGGATCTCCTGCGCCAGGCCAAGAGCTGGATGGCGCGGCTGCCGTTCGAGCAGATCGACCTCCTGATCGTCGACGAGATGGGCAAGGACATCTCCGGCTCGGGGATGGACTCGAACATCATCGGCCGGCACGGAACGTTCTTCGAGCCGCCGTACACGAGCCCGAAGGTCACGTTCATCGTCGTCTGCGACCTGACGGCGCACACGTACGGCAACGCCATCGGCATCGGGAGCGCCGACTTCACGACCCGCCGGCTCGTCGACAAGATCGACTGGGAGGCGACCTACGTGAACGGGCTCACCGCCTGCTCCCCGGCCGGATGCAAGATGCCGGCGACCCTGGATTCGGTCGAGGAGGCGATCGCGATCGCGCTGTCGTGCCTCGGGCTGGACCGCGTGGAGGACGCCCGGGTCGTGCGCATCAAGAACACGCTCAGGATCGCCGAGGTGGACGTCTCGGAGAACCTGCTCCCCGAGGTCGCCGAGCGCGATGACCTCTCGCAGGTCGGGGACCCCGCTCCGATCGCCTTCGACGCGACCGGGTATCTCCAGCCGTTCTGAGCGGCGGTCCGGCGTCCGCTGGCCAGCGCGCGGGTGACCTGCCGGTCCGCCTACCCGGGGCCGCCGGACGTGGCGGTCAGTGGGCGTTCGGGCCCTCGAGGATCTTCTCCATCACGATCGTGTCCACCCAGCGCCCGTCCAGGCGTCCCTGCTCGCGGTAGATCCCGACCTCGCGAAACCCCGCGCGCGCGTAGGCACGCATGCCGGCCTCGTTCCAGGGGAAGGCCGCGAGCACGATCTTGTGGTATCCGAGCTCGCCCGCCCGCGCGACCAGCGCCTCGAGCAGCCGTCGCCCCACGCCCTGGCCGCGCCACTCCCGCTGGACGTAGATCGAGAGGTCGGCCACATGCTCGTAGGCGCGTCGCGGGTTGAAGACGTTCAGGCTCGCCCAGCCCACCACGCCGCCGTCGGCCTCGGCGACCAGCACCGGGTGACGCGGCCCGCGCGCTTGGAGCCACTCCTCCCGCTCCTCGGGCGTCCGCTCCTTGGTCTCGAGCGTGGCCACGCGGTCCTGGATGCCTTCGTTGTAGATGCGGCAGATGGCGGCAGCATCGGCGATGGCCGCCGCGCGGACGCGCAGCGCCGGCGTCGTCACGAGAGCT
The DNA here is from genome assembly GCA_046728035.1 of Candidatus Methylomirabilota bacterium. GTDB lineage: Bacteria > Methylomirabilota > Methylomirabilia > Rokubacteriales > CSP1-6 > DASRWT01. The sequence continues at coordinate 1,549 of JBKPDT010000169.1, forward strand.
CCCGGGAGTCCCGGGCGGCGAGGCCCAGGGTCGGCTAGCGGCGGCGGGCGCGGTGGGGGGTGGGCCAGGCCGGCTCGTCCACCCCCGGGATGCAGACAGGCATCACGCTGATGTAGACGCCGCGCCCGACCGGAGTCGTCGCCGACGGCCAGCGGGTCGTGCCGGCACCGGTCGGCGCGGTGACGCGCTCCACCTCTGCGGGTGGCGTGAACTGGGTCGGGCCCACCGCGAGCGAGCGGATCGACAGCAGCAGCGACGCGTCGCCTTGCCCCGCGGTACCTGGCGGCTGAACCGTGCCGGCGGCCCCCGTTGGGTCGCTGCCGGCGTACGCTGTCCCCCCCATCAGGGTCGCGGCGAGAAGCGCGGCGGCGGCGAACAGGACCAGTCTCCGCATGCCTCGACCCTACGCTTCCCGGGCCAGCCTTGTCAAGGCGGCGACGGGCGGGCCGGGCGGGCGCCGGCGGGCTCGGTCGAACGGCCCGGTTCAACGGCCGCTCCTACCGTCGTCGGCGTGCCCCGTTGCCGTGCTCCATCCCCGTGCGCCATAATGCTGAGCGCCGGACTCGCTTCGAGACCGAGGAGGCGACGCGATGGAGCTCGGGAAGACGCCGAAGGAGATCCGCCAGGCGATCCGCCAGGGTCGCTACACCGGGGGAACCGCCGGGCTCGCGCCCGGCTACGTGCAGGCGAACCTGGTGATTCTCCCCAGGGCGCAGGCCTACGATTTCGTCGTCTTCTGCCAGCGCAATCCGCGCCCGTGCCCCTTGATCGAGGTCACCGACCCCGGCAATCCCGAGCCGGCCGGTGTCGCGGCCGGGGCGGACCTCCGGACGGACGTCCCCAAGTACCGGATCTACCGGGACGGCCGCCTGACCGCCGAGGTCCCCGACATCACCAGCGAGTGGCGCGACGACTTCGTCGCCTTCCTGCTCGGCTGCTCCTTCACGTTCGAGTCGGCCCTGCTCCAGTCCGGTGTGCCCGTGCGGCACATCGAAGAGCAGCGGATCGTTCCGATGTTCCGGACCAACCTCGCCTGCCGGCCGTCCGGCGTGTTCCGGGGTCCGATGGTCGTTTCGATGCGGCCCATTCCCGCGGCGCTCGTGCCGCGAGCGGTGACCGTCACGGCCCGCTACCCGATGGCCCACGGCGCGCCGGTCCACGTGGGCGACCCGGCGCTCATCGGGGTCGGCGACCTGACGAAGCCCGACTGGGGGGAGCCCCCCACGCTCCTGGCCGGCGAGGCGCCCGTCTTCTGGGCGTGCGGCGTGACGCCGCAGGCCGTGGCCCTCGAGGCCAAGCCGCCGCTCGTGATCACGCACGCGCCCGGTCACATGTTCGTCACGGACCTCCCGGACCACGCGCTCGCGGCGCTCTAGCCGCGCCCCGGCGCCTCGTCCTCCGTCCATGGGCCTGTACCCGGCGCCGCGGCTGCTCCCCGCCGGGGACGGGGCGGTTTCGGTCGAGCTCGGCGACGAGATCTCCCGCGATGCCAACGCGCGCGCCCTCACGCTCGAGCGCCTCCTCCTCGACGCGCGCCTGCCGGGGCTCACGGACACCGTCCCCACGTTCCGGGCGCTCCTCGTCCATTACGACCCGCTCGTGCTCCCGTGGGCGGAGCTGCACGCGCGCCTCGTCGAGCTGGCGGGCCGGCTCGCGGACGCCCCGCCCCCGCCAGGGCGGCGGGTCGAGCTCCCGTGCGCGTACGGCGGGCCGCACGGCCCCGACCTCGAGGAGGTCGCCCGCCGCCTCGACCTCACGCCGGCGGAGGTCGTGGACCTCCACGCGGGCGCGGAGCACTACGTCTACTTCGTCGGCTTCACGCCGGGACTGCCCTACATGGCGGGGCAGCCCGCGCGCCTGACCATCCCGCGGCTGGACCGTCCCCGGACCAAGACCCCCGCTGGCAGCGTCGGGATCGGCGGGACCCAGACGTCCATCTACTCCGTGGAGAGCCCCGGCGGCTTCTGGCTGCTCGGGCGGACCCCGCTCCGCCTCTACGACCCGGCGGCGTCCGAGCCGATCCTCCTCCGCGCGGGAGACCGCGTCCGCTTCCGGCCGATCGACGCCGCGGAGTTCGACGCGATCAGCGCGCGAGTCGCGGCCGGCGCCTACCACCCGAGCATCGAGGAGGAGGAGGCGCCTCCGCCGTCCGCCCGGCCCCGCGCCGACGAGGGCGGCCCGTGAGTGCGCTCTTCGTCGTCGAGCCGGGGCTCCTCACCACGGTCCAGGACCTCGGGCGTTTTGGCCACCAGCGCGTGGGGGTCCCGCCGTCGGGACCGATGGATCGCGCCGCGTTCGTGGTCGCCAACCGGCTGGTGGGGAACCCCGCTGGCGCGGCCGCGCTCGAGTGCACCATCAGGGGTCCGCGCCTCGAGGTGCGGCAGACGGCCGTGGTGGCGGTGACGGGCGCCCCGATGAGCTTCACGGTCAACGGTGACGAGGCCCCGTCCTGGACCGCCATCCATGTCCGGCCGGGAGACATCCTCGGGTTCCAGATGGCGAGCGCCGGCTGCCGCGCGTACCTGGCCGTGGCGGGCGGGCTCGACGTCCCGCTGGCGCTCGGCTCTCGCGCGACATATCTCCGCGGGCGGCTCGGCGGGCTCGGTGGTCGGGCGCTCCAGAAGGGCGACGCGCTCCCGGTGGGGCCGCCGACCCCGGGGACGGCGGGAGAGGGCCGGATGGTTCCCGCGGCCCTCCGGCCCGCATACCCAGCCGAGCGAGAGTGCCGCGTGATCCTGGGGCCGCAGGACGACCGCTTCACGGCCGACGGGATCCGGGCGTTTCTCGAGGGCCCCTACGACGTCACCCCGCAAGCCGACCGGATGGGGTATCGTCTGAAGGGGCCGGCGATCGCGCACGCACACGGGCACGACATCGTGTCGGACGGTATCCCGCTCGGCGGCATCCAGGTCCCGGGCGAGGCGCAGCCCATCGTGCTCCTGGTCGATCGCCAGACGACCGGCGGCTACACGAAGATCGCCACCGTGATCGGCGTGGACATCGGGGCGATCAGCCAGACCCGGCCGGGCCAGCGAGTGCGCTTCCGCCGAGTGACGCTGGAGGAGGCTCACGCCGCGCTGGTCGCCGACGCGGCCTGGCTCGCCCGCGCGGTTCAGGGATGACGCGCGGTCCAGGGATGAGTCGAACGGGGTGGCGCCGTGCCGGCCGGTCCGGCTCCGAGCGCCATGAGGAGTGACGCGATGGCCAACGTGATCGATCTCAACTGCGACATGGGCGAATCCTACGGGCGCTGGACCCTCGGAGCCGACGAGGCCATCATGCCGCACATCAGCTCGGCGAACATCGCGTGCGGATTCCACGGCGGTGATCCCCACGTCATCCGGAAGACTGTCGCGCTCGCGCTCCAGCACGGGGTCGCCATCGGGGCGCACCCCTCGCTGCCGGATCTCATGGGCTTCGGCCGGCGGGTCATGGACGTGACGCCCGCCGAGCTGCGGGACTACGTCTGCTACCAGACGGGCGCCGTCCGCGAGTTCTGTCGCGCCGCCGGCGCCGAGCTCCAGCACGTCAAGCCCCACGGGATCCTCTACACGATGGCGGAGCAGCAGGAAGGCATCGCGGAGGCGATCGGACAGGCCGCGCGCGACTCCGGGGCGCAGCTCATCCTCATGACGCTCGCCTCGGGGAAGTACGATGCCCACTGCCGGAAGATGGGTGTCCGCGTCGCCTCCGAGGGGTTCGCCGACCGTGCCTACGAGGTGGACGGGACGCTGGTCTCCCGGCGCAAGGCGGGCGCGCTCATCACCGACCCCGCGCGGGCCGCGGCGCAAGCCGTGCGCATGGCGGCCGAGGGCAAGGTGCGGACCATCGACGGGGTCGACATCGACCTGTCCGTCCAGACCATCTGCTGTCACGGCGACACGCCCGGCGCCGAGCGCATCGTGCGCGCGGTGCGCGAGGGGCTGGAGGCCGCGGGCATTCAGGTGCGGCCGCTCCGGGACTGGCTGCCGTAGGGTGGCGACGGCGCGGCAGTACGACGTCGTGACGTTCGACTGCTACGGCACCCTCGTCGACTGGGAGGGGGGCCTCGCCACGGCGCTCATGCGCGCCGCGTGGGCGGACGGCGTGCGGCTCGATCGGGCGGCGGTCATCCGGGCCTACATGGCCGCGGAGCGGGAGGTTGAGGCGGGGCCCTACCGCCCGTACCGCGAGGTCCTGGCCGAGTCGGCGCGCGGCGTCGCGGCTCGCCTCGGCTGGCGGTTCGATGCCGCACGAGTGTCGTTCCTGGCCGAGAGCCTGCCCGGGTGGGTCCCGTTTCCCGACACCAACGCGTCACTCGAGCGCCTTCGCACCGCTGGCTACGCGCTGGGCATCCTATCGAACATCGACGACGACCTCCTGGCGGGGACACGCCGGCACTTCACCGTGGACTTCGAGCTCGTCGTCACCGCCCAGCAGGTCCGGGCGTACAAGCCCGCCCGACCACACTTCGAGGCGGCCCGCCGCGTGATCGGCTCGCGCTCCTGGCTCCACGTCGGCCAGGGCTACTTCCACGACATGATCCCGGCGCGGGCCCACGGGATCCCGAACGCCTGGATCAACCGCAACGGCGACGCGCCAGAGGACGGGGGGAGGGCCGACCGGGAGTTCCCCACCCTTCGCGAGCTGGCCGACTGGCTGGCCCCGGCCCCGGTGACGGAGCGGCGGGATCGCGGCGCAGGGATGGCCCAGAAAGCCGTCGAGCTCATCCTCATGCGGCAGCTCGCGAGCTACCTCGCGGTGCCGATCTTCCTCGTCGACCCGGAGGGCAACCTCCTCTATTACAACGAGCCGGCGGAGCGGCTTCTCGGGCGCCGGTACGACGAGACCGGCGAGATGCCGGTCGCCGAGTGGTCGACGGTCTTCACCCCGACGGCCGAGGACGGGAGCCCGCTCGCCGCGGAGGAGCTGCCGCTCTCGATCGCCCTCGAGAAGCGGCGCGCGGCCCACCGGGCGCTCGTCATCCGGGGTCTCGACGGCGTGGCCCGACGCATCGCCGTCACTGCCTTCCCGCTCGAGGGCCAGGGGCGGCGCTACCTGGGCGCTGTCGCCATCTTCTGGGAGGAGCGGCCGGCGTGAGGCTCACGCTCTGGGGCACGCGCGGCTCCGTGGCCGCGGCCGGGCCCGAGACGGTGCGATACGGCGGCAACACGTCCTGCGTCGAGGTACGCGCCGCCGACGGCAACGTGCTCGTCCTCGACGCCGGCACGGGCATTCGGCGCCTGGGCGGGGCCCTCCGGGGTGAGGGCCGGCGCGTGGACGTCCTGCTGACCCACCTCCACATGGACCACATCCAGGGGCTTGGCTTCTTCGCCCCCTTCTTCGAGCAGGACCGCGACGTGCACGTGTGGGGCCCGCCGTCGACGACGCAGGCCCTCCGCGAGCGGCTCACCCGCTACCTGTCGCCCCCGCTCTTTCCCGTGTGGCTCCGCGAGCTTCCGTGTCGCCTCGTCCTCCACGACGTCCCGCTCGAGGGGTTCGAGATCGGACCGTTCCACGTCGATGCGGCGCTCGTGTGCCACCCCGGCCCCACCGTCGGGTACCGGGTGGCGACGGACGGTGCCACGCTTGCCTACCTCCCGGACCACGAACCCGCGCTCGGCCTCGGGCAGGTGGCCGCCGCGCCCGCCTGGGTCTCAGGGTTCGCCCTCGCCGCCCACGCTGACGTGCTGATCCACGACGCGCAGTACAGCGCGGCCGAGTATCTCGACCACGTCGGCTGGGGGCACAGTGCGTTGACCCACACGCTCGGCCTGGCGACGGTCGCCGGGGTCCGGCGGCTCGTGACCTTCCACCACGACCCTGAGCACGACGACGACACGCTGACGCGCCTCCTCGACGAGGCGTGCAAGGACGTCGTCTTCCCGTTCGGGATCGTCCCGGGGACCGAGGGTCTGTCGATGGAGGTCTTGGCCGCGGGAGTGAAGCGGTGAGCGTCCGCGTCGGAGTCGACGTCGGCGGAACGTTCACCGATCTCGTCGCCATCGATCCCGCGTCCGACGTCGTCCGCTCGCGCAAGGTCCTCACGACCCCCGAGGCCCCGGCCCGCGGGGTGCTCGCGGGTCTACAGACGCTGGCCTCCGACCCGAGCTCGATCGCCCACGGGACCACGATCGTCACCAACGCCATCGTCGAGGGCCGGCAGGCCCGCACCGCCCTCGTCACCACGCGGGGCTTCCGGGACGTGCTCGAGATCGCGCGCCAGAGCCGCCAGGAGCTCTACCGGCTCGACGTCCCCCCGCGGCCGGCGCCGCTCGTGCCCCGCCACCTCCGGTTCGAGGTGACGGAGCGGGTCCTCGCCGACGGCCGGGTTGCGGTCCCCCTGGCCGAGGCCGAGTTGCCGGGACTGGCTGCCGCGCTCCGGGACACCGGCATCGAGGCCGTCGCCGTCTGTCTGCTCCACGCCTACGCGCATCCGGCGCACGAGGCGCGCCTCCGCGCGGCGCTCGAGGGGCAGGTCCCCTTCGTCTCAGTCTCGCACGAGATCAACGCCGAGTTCCGGGAGTACGAGCGGACCGCGACGACGGCGCTGAACGCGGCGGTGATGCCGATCGCCGACCGCTACCTCGCCGATCTCGAGGCCTCGCTCGCCCGGGCCAGTGTCGGGGCGACCCTCCATCTGCTCCAGTCGAGCGGCGCCATGATGTCGGCGGCGGTCGCCCGGCGGCGGCCGCTCGCCATGGCCATCTCCGGGCCCGCGGGCGGCGTCGCGGCGTCGCGGTTCCTGGCGCGGGCGGTCGGTCTCCGGAACGCCATCGCCTTCGACATGGGCGGGACGACCACGGACGTCTGCCTGATCGCTGACGGCCGGGCCGAGAACCTGTCCCAGCGCCGGCTCGGCGGGCATCCGGTGCGGCTGCCCTCGGTCGGCGTCGAGTCGATCGGCGCAGGCGGGGGGTCCTTGGCCCGGGCCGAGGGCGCGGGGCTTCGGGTCGGGCCGGAGAGCGCGGGGGCCCGGCCCGGTCCCGCGTGCTACGGCCTCGGGGGCACGGCGCCCACCGTCACCGACGCCCACGCGGTCACGGGCACGCTCCGGGCCGACGCGCTCCTCGGCGAGGCGATCCGCGTCGACGGGGCGCGCGCCCGCGCGGCGCTCGAGCCGGTGGCCCGGGTGCTCGGGCTCGGACTCCGGGAGGCGGCGGCCGGGGTACTGGAGGTAGCGAACGCCGCGATGCGGCGTGCCATCCGTCTCATCTCCGTCCAGCGCGGCCGCGACCTCCGGGACTTCGCGCTGATCGCCTACGGCGGCGCCGGGCCGCTCCACGCGGGTCGCCTGGCGCAGGAGCTGGGCATGCCGCGGGTCGTGGTCCCCGCCCACGCCGGCGTGTTCTCGGCGCTCGGCTGCGTCGTGGCCGGGGTGGCCTACGATCACGTCCAGACCTTCCGGCGGCCGCTCGACGGACTGACCGCGGCCGAGCTCGACACCCGGTTCGCGCCGCTCGTGGCGGCGGTGCGCGCCCCGCTGCTCGCCGAGGGCCACGGAGCGGAGGTCATCGACGTGCAGCGCAGCGTCGACGTCCGGTACGTCGGCCAGAACTACGAGCTCGAGGTGCCCTGGACGGGGGATCTCGACGCGCTCCGCAAGAGCTTCCACGCCCTCCACCACCGGCTCTACGCCTACGCCACGGAGGACGCGGTGGAGTGCGTGAACCTCCGGATCCGCGCGGGTGTCGAGGCCGCCGAGGCGCGGCTGCTGGAGTGGCCCGCAACCGGGGCCGGCCAGCCGTTCGCGGAGCACGAGGCCTACTTCCCCGAGACGGGCCCCACCACCCTCCCGGTGTACCGGCGCGCGGACCTGCCGCCCGAGCATCCGGTCAAGGGCCCGGCCCTCATCGAGGACCCGTGGGCGACGACGCTCGTCTATCCGGGTCAGACCGGCCTCCTCGACCGCACCGGGAACCTGTGGATGGGGGCCGACGTGGACCTGTCGACCCTGCGCGCGCCCGCGTGAGGCATCGAAGCGACATGGTCACCGCTCCCAATCTCAACCCGGTCACCTTGGAGGTCGTGCGCCACGCGATCTACGCAATCGCGGAGGAGATGAGCCTCATCATCATGCGCTCGGCGCGCTCCCCGCTCCTCAAGGAGGCGGGCGACCTCTCGAGCGCGCTCACGGACGCCCGTGGCCGGCTGATCGCCCAGGGGCGGGACATCCCCATCCACCTGGGGGTGATGGGCTTCACGGTGAAGGAGTTCCTCCGGCGGGTGCCGCGGCGAGAGCTGCGCGACGGGGACGTGTGGTACCTGAACCTTCCCGAGGTCGGCGGTAACCACCTGCCGGACGTGAAGGCGATCCGCCCAGTGTTCGCGGGCGGGCGGCTCGTCGCCTTCGCCATCAACCTCGCCCACTGGGCCGACGTCGGCGGCGCGGTCCCCGGGTCGTACGTGCCATGGGCGGACGAGGCCATCCAGGAGGGGCTCCGGATCGCGCCGATCAAGGTCTTCGACCGGAAGGGGCCGACGCGGGCCTTCGACCTCATCATGGCGAACCTCCGGGGCCGGGAGGAGCGCGAGGGGGACTGCCGGGCCATGTACTCCGCCGTCGAGGTCGGGGCCCGGCGCCTGTGGGAGCTCCTCGACCGCTACGGCTCGCCGACGATCCTCGGCTGCTTCGCCCGCTACCGGACCGAGTCGGAGGCCCAGATGCAGGCGGCGATCCGGGGGATCCCCGACGGCGTCTACACGGGCGAGGACTGGGTGGACGATGACGGCCACGAGGACCGGCCGGTGCCAGTCCGGGTGACCGTCACCGTGCGCGGCGACCGCGCCCACTTCGACTTCACCGGCACCGGCCCCGCGGTGAAGGGCCCGGTGAACGCGACGCCGTACGTCACCTGCTCGGCCGTCTACTACAGCATGAAGTCCCTCGTCGCCCCCGACGTGCCCGCCAACGACGGCTGCTATCGTCCCCTCACGGTGCACATCCCGCCGGACACGATCCTGAGCCCGCCCTCCGACGCCCCGGTTGTCGGCGGCAATCACGAGACCTCCCAGCGGGTCGTGGACGCCTGCTACAAGGCGCTCGCCCAGGCCATCCCCGAGCGCATCACCGCCGGCGGCCCGACCACGGCGGGCCTCTTGATCTTCGGCACCCACCAGGACGGGCGGTGGCGCATCCTCTACGAGGTTCACGGGGGCGGGGAGGGCGCGGGCGCCACGCGCGACGGCGGCCACGCCATGCGGGTCCACATGTCGAACGTCATGAACACGCCGGTGGAGGTCGTCGAGACCGAGTACCCCGTCGAGATCCTGCGCCAGGCGCTCCGGCCGGGCAGCGGGGGCGCCGGTGTCCATCGCGGCGGCTGCGGCTTCACGCGGGCCTACCGGGTCCTCGCGGACGCGACGCTCACCACCATGCTCGAGCGCCGGGTCGTCCCGCCCTGGGGCGCCTTCGGGGGGCAGGACGGCGCCCCGTACCGCGTCACGCTCGAGCGGGACGGGACGTCGCAGGACGTCAAGGGGAAGCAGACCGTGCGCCTCCGCTACGGCGACGTCATCGTGATCGACACGTGCGGAGGCGGTGGCTACGGCGAGCCGGCCGCCCGGTCGCCCGAGCGGGAGGCACGCGACCGGCTCGAGGGCTACGTGCCCGCCCCGGCCGCCGGGCCCGGCGGCAACGGCCGCTCCTGAGAGGGGATCCCGATGAAGCTCGCGGGCCAGACCGCCATCGTGACCGGGGCGGCGAAGGGTATGGGTCGCGCGATCTCGCTCCGCCTCGCGGAAGAGGGGGCCGACCTCGTCCTCGCGGCGCGCGAGCTCACGCCGCTCGAGGCGGTGGCGGCGGAGGCGCGGGCTCTCGGCCGGCGGACCCTCGTCGTGTCCACCGATGTCCGGGACGAGGCCGAGGTCCAGGCGATGGTCGCGGGCGCCGTCGGGACCTTCGGACACGTCGACGTCCTGGTGAACTGCGCGGGGACGACCGGCCCCATCGAGACGCCCGTCCACGAGATCCGAGCGGAGGACTGGGACGGGCTGCTCGCGATCAACCTGCGGGGCACCTTCCTGCCGACCAAGCACGTCGTGCCGGTGATGCTCCGCCAGCGCCGCGGCAAGATCGTCAACATCGCTGGGACGTCGGGCCTCCGGGGGTACAAGCTCCGCGCGGCGTACTCGTCCTCGAAGTGGGCGGTGCGGGGGTTCACGCGCACGGTCGCGCTCGAGGTCGGTCCCCACGGCATCAACGTCAACTGCGTCGCGCCCGGGATCGTGGCGGGAGAGCGCATGGACCGGCTCTGCCGCGAGAAGGCGAGAAAGCGTGGGTGGGCACCCGAGCGGGTGTACGAGGAGTACGTGCAGGAAATGGCGCTGCGCCGCGTCACCACGGCCGAGGACATCGCGAACGCGGTGCTGTTCCTCTCCACCGAGGAGTCGCGTAACATGACCGGCCAGTGCCTGACGGTCGACGGCGGCTGGGACGTGTAGCGGAGGAGGGATGAAGCGGAGCGCGCTGACGAAGCAGGCGCCGCATCCCTGGCCCTTCTCGCACGGCGTCGTGGTCGACGGACCGGCGCGGCTGGTCTTCCTGGCCGGGCAGGTCGCCTTCGACCGCCACGGGCCCGATCGGCAGCTCGTCGGCGTCGGAGACCCCGCGGCCCAGACGCGCCAGGCGATCGAGAACATCCGCACGCTGCTCCGGCAGGCCGGGGGCGACCTCCGTGACGTGGTCGAGATGACCGTGTACGCGACCAGTGCGGAGCTCCTGGAGCCCGCGGGCCGCGTCGCGGAGACATACTTCAGCGATCCGCTGCCCGCTCAGTCCTTCATCGTCGTGAAGGCGCTGGCGCGCCCGGAGCTGCTCGTCGAGGTCCGGGCCATCGCGGCTCTCCCCGTGCCGCGCGCCCGGCGGCGGGGGGCGCGCGTCCGGCCGTCGCGCGCCGGAAGCCCCGGCGGCGGAGCTGACCGCGTGACCCAGAACGAAGGGTAAGGAGAACGGGCATGGGACGGAAGGTGCTCACGCCGACGGCGGAC
>JBKPDT010000170.1:0-8668 GCA_046728035.1 Candidatus Methylomirabilota bacterium
GTCAATCTCTTCCCCGACAACCCGCTCTGGATGATCCCGTTCGAGTCCATCGAGGCCTACGATCTCTTCCTCACCAAGGAGCGCTACGCCCTCCGGTGCCTCGAGAGCGTGGGGCTCCGCAATCTCCACTACCTGCCGCTCTACTGCGTGCCCGAGATGCATCACCCGGTGACGCCCACGCCCGCCGAGGCGCGCGGGCTCGCGGGGGTCATCGCCTTCGTGGGCAGCCGCTATCCCTACCGCGAGCGCCTGGTCCGCGAGCTCGCCACCTATCCCCTGCGCCTCTGGGGCGCGGGGTGGGAGCGCGCGGAGCCGCCCGAGGTGCGCGCGCTCGTCGCGGGAGGCCCGGTGTGGGGGCGCGCCAAGCTCGCCATCTACTCCGCCGCCACGCTGTCGCTGAACCATCACCATCCCATGAACGACATCGTGGGGGTCAACACGCGCGCCTTCGAGCTGGCCGCCGCCGGCGCCTGCCAGCTGGTGGATCACAAGGACGAGCTGCCGGCCTTGTTCGCGCCGGGCCGCGAGGTGGTGACCTACCGCGACCTCTACGAGCTGCGCCGTCACCTCGACTACTACCTCGCGCATCCCGACGAGGCCCGCGAGATCGGCCAGAACGCGCTCAAGCGCGCGCTGGGCGAGCACACGCTGCGCCACCGCATCGAGGAGATCGCGGCCGAGCTGGACCGCCGCTTTGGCGTACGGTAGCTTGGCGAGGCGCAGCCGAAGGCGAGACGAGCGGATATGAAATCCCCATCGCTCGCCACCGGGCTCCGCTGCATCGAGTGCGGCGCCGCGCATACACTCGGCTATCGGCTCGCGTGTGAGAGGTGCGCGGGTCTGCTCGAGCTCACCTACGACGCGGAGGCACTGGCGCGGCATGGGCCGGCGCTCCTCGCGGGGACGGGACTCTGGCGCTATGCGCCGGTGCTGCCCATCGCCGATCCCGCGCTCCGGGTGACGCTCGGCGAGGGGGGAAGCCCCCTGCTCGACTGCCCCACGCTGGCGAGGCGCCTCGGCGTCCGGCGCCTTCTCGTGAAGTTCGAGGGCAGCAATCCCACCGGCACCGTGAAGGACCGGTCCTCGGCCACCGCGGTGGCCGCCGCCCTCCAGTTCGGCTTCCGCGCCACCTCGGTGGTCTCGAGCGGCAATGCCGGGTCCTCCATCGCCGCGTACTCGGCCCGCGCGGGCCTGCGATCGCTGATCTTCGCGTACGAGAAGGCCTCGGCGCCCAAGCTCCTCCACATGGCGGCCACCGCCACCGATCTCGTGATCTACGCGGGAGTCTACGACGACCTCATCGGCATCTGGGATCGCCTCGTCGAGGCGCGGCTCTTCTTCGACTGCGGCGCCAGCCGCAATGCCTACAAGCACGAAGGGAAGAAAACCCTCGCCTACGAGATCGCGGAGGGGCTCGGCTGGCAGGCGCCCGATGTGGTGGTGGCGCCGGTCGCGGTGGGAGAGACCTTCATCGCCATCCACCGCGGATTCGCCGAGATGGAGCAAGCGGGCTGGGTCCCCCGGCGCCCGCTGCTGGTCGCTGCCCAGGCCGCGCGCGCCAACGCCATCGCCAGCGCCTGGCGTGAGAAGCGGGCGCTCCGGCCTCTCAAGATCGGCTACACCGTGGCCGAGGGGCTGGCCGCGGGCAATCCCGGGAAGAAGGGGGAGTGGGTGCTCCGCATCCTGCGCGAGACGGGCGGCGTGGCCGGAGACGCCGAGGACGAGGCCATCCTCGACGCGCAAATGTTGCTCGCGCGCGCCGAAGGCATCTGGGCGGGCCCGACGGGCTCCGCCAGCCTGGCCGTCCTCCAGCGCCTGCTCCTCGAGGGCGCCCTCGACCGCGACGCGACCATCTGCGTGATCGTGAGCGAGACCGGGTTGAAGACCGAGGCGGCGACGCCGAGCCGGCAGGCGACCGCCTTTAATGAGAACGGACTGCGCCAACTCGTCGAGGAACGACTGGGTAGACCGATCCCACCGTGACAAGTCTGGTCGGTAACTTCCGCAGGAATGACACACCGGCCCAGGCGCGACCAGCCATTGCGGGCGCGTGCTTCAACCCGATCCCTTTCGAGGAGCGGAGTTAGCTCGATCGGGTACTCCGCCTCTCACTCCGCCCGCCGGGCACATTGATTGCACATACCGGTTAGCAATGTCGCCCATCAGGATGGTCCTCGGCGTGGCCCTGGTGCTCCTGGCTCTTTGGGGGGCCGCCCACGTCTCTGCGGACTCCGTCACGGATCGCCTCCGTCCCGAGATCGAGCGGGTGATCCAGATCCTCGAAGATCCCACGCTCAAGAGCGATGGCCGCGCGACCGAGCGCCGCCAGGCGGTGCGCGACATCACCGGGGGAATGTTCGACTGGGCGGAGATGGCCCGCCGCACCCTGGGTCGCCACTGGGACGCCCGCAGCGAGGCCGAGCGGGCCGAATTCGCGGGCCTCTTCCGGCAGCTGGTCGAGCGCGCGTTCATGTCGAAGATCGAGCAGTACGGCGGCGAGAAGATCGTCTACGCGGGGGAGCAGGTGGAAGGCGAGCAGGCCACGGTGCGGACCCGCGTGCAGTCCCGGAGTGGCGAGACCGGGGTCGACTTCCGGCTCATCGCTCAGGGTGACCGGTGGCTGATCTACGACGTGGTGGTGGACGGCGTGAGCCTCATCGCCAACTACCGCGCCCAGTTCGACGGCTTCCTGATGCGGTCGTCCTACCCGGACCTCGTCCGGCGGATGCGCGACCGCGTGTCCTGATCCGACGCAGCCGCAGGCGGCGGGCGGCGAGCGCGGCCATATGACGGTCGCGCTCCACCCCGATCCACGGCCGCCCCTGCCGCTGGGCCACCAGAGCCACCGTTCCCGCGCCGAGGAAGGGGTCGAGCACGGCCCCGCGCTTGGCGCTCACCGCCAGCACCGTCCGGATCACCGCGCGCGGCGTCGCGTCCCAGCGGCTCTCGCCGTGGGACCGGGGCAACGGCAGCATCCACGCGAGCGTCTGAGACCGGGGCCGCACCGGCCGCGCCCCTGCCTTCCGGAAGCGCAGCACGTAGTTGATCCGGTTGTCCCAGCGCTCGCGGGAACGCACCTGAGCCCAGCAGCCCTTGGACTGGAGCGTCCAGCCGGTTCGACGCATCCACCGCGTGACGACGCCGTCGACGCCGACCCATTCGCGCCCGTCGTGGCGGTCGCCGAGGACGAGCCAGCAGTCACCGTTGGGCGCGAGAACGCGGCGCCACTCCCGGCCGAAGTCGACGGCGAGCCGGCGGGCGTACCGCTCGGCCGAGGCAAGCCCACGGCCGCGCACCCAGTAGGGCGGCGACGTCACGATGACGCCGACTTCCCCGGCGGCGATGCCGGCCAGACGGCGCGCGTCGCGCCGCAGGAGCCGGCTCCGCCCGTCGCGGCTCTCGTAAACGGTCATAGGGGGTACGGGATGAACTCTTCGGCGACCTCCACCTCACCGCCGAAGTGGGCACGGGCCTCGGCGGCGAGCCGTTCCACCTGGTCGTGGTGGATGGCGTCGAGGTGGGCGAGGATGAGCCGCCGGACGCCCGCGCGCGCGGCCACCTCCCCCGCCTGCCCCGCGGTGGAATGGGCGCCGACGCGGATCGTGTCTTCCTCGGCGTGAGTCGCGTCGTGGATCAGCGTGTCGGCGCCACGGGCCAGGTCCACCACCGCCGCGCAGGGCTGGGTGTCCGACGAGTAGACCACCGACGACCCTCCCGCCACGTCGAGCCGCAGGGCGAGGTTGGGCATGGTGCCGTGGGCGTTCGGCGAGGCGGTGATGGTGAAGGGGCCGGTCACGCCCACGGCGGCCCGCTCGGCGGTTCGGACCGGCTCGAGGTGAATGGGGAACAGGTCGGGCCGATCGAGGAGGCGGAAGACGCCGAGGAGGGCCCGCAGGGACTCGGCATGCTCCTCGCGGCAGGCGATGCTGAGGGGCGCGCGCCGGCCCATCAGTCCCAGGTTCCGGACCAAGGAGGGCAGCCCATAGGCGTGGTCCACGTGGAGATGGGTCATGACGACCCGGCTCACCGTCAGGGGATCCACGGCGGCGAGGAGCAGCTTCTGGATGGGGCTGCCGGCGCAGTCTACGACCACGGCCTCGCTGCCGCCCACGAACACGAGCGAGGTATTGTCGCGGCCGATCGAGGGCACCGCGCCCGACGTGCCGAGAAAGGCGAAGTGCACGCGTCCGCCCGCTACGTGGGGCGGCTGCGCCTGAGCAAGAGCGGGACGCCCACCACCGCCATCGCGACGCCGACCAGGCTCACGAGCTGCGCCACGCGCAGCGGCCCGAGCATGAGGGGATCGGTGCGGATGGCTTCGGTGAGGAAGCGGCCGGCCGAGTAGAGTCCGACGTAAGCGAGGAAGAGGGCGCCGGGCGCGCGGTCGAGCCGCTTGCGGAGCAGGGCCACGAGGAGGATGAACACCCCGAGGTCCCACAGGGATTCGTAGAGGAAGGCGGGATGAAAGTAGTCCTCTTGCGCGTAGAGGAGGGGCCGATGCGAGGGCGAGATGTAGAGCTTCCACGGCAGCGAGGTCGGCGTGCCGAACGCCTCCTCGTTGAAGTAATTCCCCCAGCGCCCGATCGCCTGCCCGAGCACGAGGCTGGGCGCGGCGACGTCGAGAAACCTCAGGACGGGCAGCCGCCGCCACCACGCGTAGCCGCCGCCCACGAGCAGGCCGCCGAGGATGCCGCCGTGGATCGCGAGCCCCCCCTCCCAGACCGCCAGGATCTTCCGGGGGAACTGTGAGTAGTAGTCGAGATTGAAGAGCACGTAGTAGAGCCGTGCGCCCACCAGGGCGCCGAGCAGGCCCAGCTCGGCGGCCTTGAGGAAGCTCTCGGGGTCAAGGCCGCGGCGCTTCGCGTCCCGGTACGCCAGCCAGAGCCCGACAGCCATGGCGAGCGCCATCAAAACGCCGTACCAGCGGATGCTCAGAGGGCCGAACTGGAGGGCGACGGGGCCCGGTGAGCGGAACATGGCCTGACTGTTATACGATTAATTGACATAGTTTGCGAGCGTTCTGTATCATCAAATCGAGAGTTTTCCTCTCGTAGATCCGCCTGCAAAGGAGCCCCGAGTGCCAGGAAACGGCAACTTGAATTCGAGCGTGATCGAGCTCGTCCTCAGCGCGGGACCGGTCGCCAAGTTCGTCCTCATCGTCCTCGGTCTGTTCTCGGTGGTGTGCTGGGCGCTCATCGTTGAGAAGTGGTGGGAGTTCCGGAAGATCCACCGCGAGTCGATGGCCTTCATGCGCATCTTCCGCGAGGGCCGGCGCCTCGCCGGGGTCTTCGTGGGTGCCCGGAAGCATCGCGAGAGCCCGCTCGCCCAACTCTACATCGCGGGCTGTCAGGAAGCGGCCGGCGGCATGACCGGTGGCGAGATGCTCGAGCATGCCCTCGCTCAGGCCGAGGACGGCCTTCCCGCCGACCGGCTCGACGCCGTCAATCGCGCCATGCGGCGGGCCGCTTCCGTGGAAGTCGCGCGGATGGAGCGCTACCTGCCCTTCCTCGCCACCACCGCGAGCGCGGCCCCCTTCATCGGGCTCTTCGGCACCGTGTGGGGCGTGATGAGTGCGTTCCACGGGATCGGCCAGCAAGGCTCGGCCAGCCTGGCGGTGGTCGCGCCGGGTATCTCCGAGGCGCTCATCGCGACGGCGGCCGGACTGGGCGCCGCCATCCCCGCCGTGATGGGCTACAACTTCTTCGTCAACCGCGTCAAGCACTGGGCGGCCGAGATGGAGGGCTTCGCCCTGGACTTCCTCAACGTCCTCTCACGGCCGGCGCCCAAGCCGGCGGCCAGCGCGAAAGATGGCGCTTAGGCTCGAGTCCGCCGAGGGCAGCGGGAATGCCCGGATCGGCGCCAGCCTGTCCGAGATCAACATCATTCCCCTCGTGGACGTGATCCTCGTCCTGCTGCTGATCTTCATGATGACCGCCCCCCTCATGCACCGGGGGATCGACGTGACCCTGCCCAAGAGCTCGGCCAAGCCCACCTCGGTGGAGGAACGGCTCGTGCTCACACTCACCAAGGAGCAGGCGGTGTACCTCAATGACAAGCCCGTGCCGCTGGCCGGACTCGAGCCGCGCCTGCGTGACGCCATCAAGAGCCGCGCCGACAAGACCATATATCTGAAGGCCGACCAGGGGCTGCAGTACGGCTTCGTGGTCGAGACAATGGACCGGATCCGCCGCGCCGGTGTGGAGAAGCTCGGTATGGTCACGGAGCCGGCGAGGGAACGCTGAGCGCCTCCAGCCTTACCGGGGGATTCCCGATGCGATCCCCAGGAACGTTCGCGCGCGGCCGGCTCGGGCCTGCACTGCGTCGCCGGCGCCTGCCCATGACGGCCCTCACCGTCTCGGCGATCGGGCACGGCGTCCTCGCGGCGACGCTCGCCGTCGCCATCCTCTGGGGGGGCTGGCGCGCGCAGAAGGTCTATGTGGTGAACCTGGTCCCCAGCATCGCCGCGGTAGGCGCGCCCAGCGGCGTTCCCGCCCCGGCGCAGCCGCCGCGACCGGCCACGGTGGCGCCAACCCGTCCCGCCGCACCGATCCCGCCGGAGCCGCGCGAGGCGCGGACGCCCGAGCCCGCGAAGACTCCGAGTCTGCCCGAGGCCTCGCTGCCGAGCCCGCGGCTGCCCCCGCGACCTGCGACCCTCCCGCGACCAGGCGAAAAAGAGCTGCCTCCACTGGCGACGCCGACGGAGCGCCGGCCGCCGGCGCCGGTGACCGCGAAGGCGGCCGAGACACCCACCGAGGCCCGCCCGACGCCGCCCCCGCCCGCCGGGCTGCCCACCGGCTCGCCGTCGGGCACGGGCGTTCGCACCCTCGAGGTCTCCGACTTCCCGCACGCCTGGTATCTGCGCCAGGTGCTCACCAAGGTCGAGGCAGCTTGGCAGCGGCAAGGGCAGATCGCCGACCCGCCGCAGAAGCCGCTCGTCATCGTCGAGATCCAGCGTGACGGGTCCATCGCGACCCCCCGGATCGAGAAGAGCTCGGGCAACGCCTTCTACGACCAGGCGGCGCTGCGCGCCATCATGGAGGCCCGGCCCTTCCCCCCCCTCCCCAAGGAGTGGGCCAAGCCCTCGCTGGGCGTGATGTTCTCCTTCGACCTCGAGAGGGGGCGTGGATGAGCGTGCCCCGCCGGATCGCCCTCGCCCTCACGGGGCTGCTCGTGACCGCCGCGCTCCTCCTGCCACCGCCGCCGGCGGCGCGCTCGCAGGCGCCCGACGTGCTGCTCAACGTCATCGCGGGCGGGGCGAAGAAGCTCAATCTCTTCATGCCCGACTTCACGGTCACGGGCGCGCCCGATCCTGCCGGGCTCTCCCGCTCTCTCGCCGAGGTGACGGGGAGCGATCTCAAGTTCTCGGCGCTCTTCAACGTGGTGGGGGGACAGCCGCCGCTGCCCGTGGGGAACGCGGAGGCCATGAAGAAGACGTGGACGGAGGCCGCCGCCGCGGGGGCCCACGCCGCGCTCCACGCCACTCTCACTCCGCGCGCCGACCGTATCGAGGCCGAGATGTGGCTCTACGACCTCACCTCGCCCGAGTTCCGCCAGATCGGGACCAAGCGCTTCGCGGTGGTGCCGAGCGAGCCCCGCCGGCTCGCGCACAAGATCGCCGATGAGGTCGTGTTCCTGTTCACCGGCGAGCCCGGAGATGCCGACACCAAGATCGCCTACGTCGTTCCCCGCGGGGGCACGAAGGAGATCTACACCATGGATTACGACGGGGCGGCTCCCCTGCCGCTGACCGCCAATCAGTCCATCAACCTCTCCCCGCGCTGGAGCCCCGACGCGCGGTCGCTCGCCTTCACCTCGTACATGCGCGGGTACCCCTACCTCTACCGGCTCTTCGCGTTCGAGCGGCGGCCCGTCCAGCTCCTCGCGGGCTTCCTCGGCATCAACTCGTCTCCGGCATGGAGCCCGGACGGCCGCCAGGTCGCCCTCACCCTGTCCAAGGACGGCAATCCCGAGATCTACGTCCTCACCCTGGCCAGCGGCGCCTTCCGGAGGCTCACCACGCATCCCTCCATCGACACCGAGCCCACGTGGTCGCCGACCGGCCGCGAGATCGCCTTCGTCTCCGATCGCGGCGGCCCCGCCCAGGTCTACGTGATGGACGCGGAGGGCGCCAATCTCCGACGGCTCACGCAGTCCGGCTTCAACACCCAGCCCCGCTGGTCGCCCAAGGGTGACGCCATCGCGTTCACCTCGCGACAGGGAACCCACGATCTGTGGGCAATCGCCCCCGACGGGTCGGCGCTACGGCGTCTCACCACCGGTCCGGGCGACAACGAAGGCGCGGCGTGGGCGCCGAGCGGACGCCACCTCGCCTTCCAGTCGAGCCGGCTGCGCGGCTCGCGGGTGTTCACCATGCTTGCCGACGGCTCCGAGCAGCAGCCGATCCCGAATGTGTCGGGCGACGCGGCAAGTCCTGCGTGGTCGCCGCGTCTTCCGTGATAGGATTCATGGCGGTCCTCACCCGGGTCAACTGTGCCGCAAAAGGAGGGTTCGATATCATGTCGCAACGACGGGGTCATCTGCATCTCCTGCTACCCCTCCTCGTCCTGACGCTGCTCATCACGGGCTGCCCCAAGCGCCCGGCCACCACCGCCGCCTCGGCGCCGGCGCCGACGGGATCGGCGATGACGCCCTCCGCGCCCGGCACGAC
>JBKPDT010000171.1:0-18290 GCA_046728035.1 Candidatus Methylomirabilota bacterium
GCGGACGCCGGGGCCGGCGCGGTGCCGGTGGTGACGCCCCCGCGCGCGACGACCGGCGCGCCCCGCGTCGACGCGCGCTCGCTCGAGTGCCGCGACATCTGGAAGGCCTTCGGCGGCATCCAGGCCCTGCACGGCGTGAGCCTGGCAGTGGCGCCGGGCGAGATCGTCGGGCTGGTGGGCCCCAATGGCTCGGGCAAGACGACCCTGATCAACGTGATCAGCGGGCACTACGCGGCGGACCGCGGTCACGTGACCCTGGGCGATCGCGCGCTCACCGGGCACCCCGCGCACGAGATCGCCGCCCTCGGCGTCTCGCGCACCTACCAGATCCCTCGTCCCTTCGCCCGGCTCACCGTGCTGAACAACGTGACGGTGGCCGCGATGTTCGGCGGAGCGCGCCCCTCCGCGCGGGAGGCCCGCGCGGAGGCGCTCGGCTGGCTCCAGTTCACCGGGCTCGCCCGCCGGGCGAGCGCGCGCCCCGACGCCCTCAACCTGCACGAGCGCAAGTTCCTCGAGCTGGCGCGGGCCCTCGCCGCGGAGCCGCGGGTGATCCTCCTCGACGAGGTCCTGTCCGGCCTCAACCCCGCAGAGATCTCCAGCGCGATTCGCCTGGTGCGGGAAATCCGGGAGCGCGGCGTCAGCATCCTCTTCGTCGACCACCTCATGCGCGCTGTCCTCGAGCTGGCCGATCGCGTGGTGGTCCTGAACGAGGGCGAGGTGATCGCGGCGGGCCGGCCGCGCGAGGCCATGGCCGATCCGCGCGTGATCGAGGTGTACCTGGGCAAGGCGCATGCTGCTTGAAGCGCGCGGTCTGTCCGTCGCCTATGGCGACGCGCCCGCCCTCTGGGACGTCTCGCTCCGCGTCGGGGCCGGCGAGGTGGTGTCCGTGATCGGGCCCAACGGCGCCGGCAAGACCACCCTCGTCAATACCATCGCCGGTCTTCAGCGCGCGCGGGCCGGCGCGCTCGCGCTCGACGGGGTGGACCTGGCCCGGCTTCGGAGCCACCTCGTGTGCCGGCACGGCATCGCGCTGGTGCCGGAGGGCCGCCGGCTCTTCGCGCGGATGACCGTCGAAGAGAACCTCGAGCTTGGCGCGTACCGCGGCGCGGCCCGCCGGCACCGCGCGGAGGGCCTGGGCCGCGTCTACCGGCTCTTCCCCATCCTGAGCGAGCGCCGGCGCCAGATCGCGGGCTCGCTGTCCGGCGGACAGCAGCAGATGGTGGCCATCGGCCGCGCCCTCATGGCGCGCCCGCGCCTGCTCCTCCTCGACGAGCCATCCCTCGGCCTCGCCCCCGCCCTGGTGGACCAGATGTTCGAGATCATCCGCACCATCCACGCCGAGGGCGTGGCTATCCTGCTCGTCGAGCAGAACGTGGCCCGCGCGCTGGAGATCGCGAGCCGCGTCTACGTGCTCGAGGAGGGGCGAGTCGTCGCGGAAGGCCCCGCGGCGATGCTGCGCGACGACGCGCGCATCCGGCAGGCCTATCTCGGCCTCGCACCGGCCTGACCCGCGCGAGAGCCGGAGCGCCCGCCCGCCCCGAGCGCCCCCGCGGCGACGCGGAGGTCCGCGACCAGCTGCGCCATCGCCTCCCGGCGTCCTTCCTCGTCGGGGATCCGCAGGAGGGACGAAGGATGCACGGTCGGGAGCACGCGCGCCGCCAGTGGTGAGGTGACGAATCGACCGCGCTCCTTGCTGACACGGAAACCGGGCCCGAGCAGCGCCTGCGCGGCGGTCGCGCCCAGCGCCACCACCACCTCGGGCTTCACGAGATCGAGCTCGGTCTGGAACCACGGCCGGCACGCCTCGACCTCCTGCGCGTTCGGCTTCTCGTGGATGCGCCGCTTGCCCTTGCGCGTCCACTTGAAGTGCTTGACGACGTTGGTGACATAGGCGGCGCCGCGGTCCAGCCCGACCTCGGCGAGGGCACGATCGAGGAGCCGGCCGGCGGGCCCGACGAAGGGCCGGCCGGCGAGGTCCTCGTCATTGCCGGGCTGCTCGCCCACCAGCATCAGCCGCGCGTTGAGCGGCCCTTCCCCGAACACGGCCTGCGTGGCGTCACGGTAAAGCTCACATCCGCGGCAGTGATTCACCGCCTCCCGGCACGATACGAGGGTCGGGTGCGGAGGGATGAACGGTACCGCCGAGCCCGGGCTCCTGATAGTGCGTCCTTTCATGGCGTGTCCTTTCTACCCGGTAGATCGCGCCGTGGGCGACGCGCGAGCGGCGGGAAAGCACGCCTTCCCCGCCTCTGAGACGGAAGAGATGCAAGGACCGCGCACGCGGCACGACGCTTGCTCGCGCAGGGGCCACGAGGCGACGCGAAATTCAGCGAGGTGACTTGGTGGAACGACTGTGGGGAGGCGTGTTCTGGCTCGGTCTCGGGCTCGCGCTGGGGCTGGGCGTCGCCTACGCGCAGGACGCGTCCAAGCCCTCGAGCTATTCGCCGGTGGTGATCCGCGAGGACTTCTCCCGCGTGATGGCGCGGATGAAGGCGGCCAAGCCCGAGGTGATGCGGCGCCAGCAGGCCCTCCTGAGCGCGCGTTACGACCTGGCGAACCGGCCCGCCGCCGGCGTCACCATGTCACGGGGCAAGGCGGTGCAGGGGGGCGTCCGCGTCAAGCTCGCGTCCGGGACGACGTGGATCCAGCTCGGCCAGCTCTCGCCGGAGGAGATCCGCTCGCGAGATCTCTTCCCCGCCGGCTTCCTGCCGCTGCCCCACGCGAACCACCCCGAGGGCGGGATGGTCTTCCCGCAGTTCCTCATCGACGAGATCCGCAAGCAGGAGAACCGCGATCTCACCCGCTTCGACCTGGACTTCGATCTGCCGGACCACTTCCTGCCGGAATTCCCGCCGCCCATCTTCCTCACCACGCGGCTGGACCTGGGCGATGTCTCCAAGGGACGGCTGGTCACCATCGACAACTTCTTCGACCTGTTCAACGGGATCCTCAATCCCAAGCAGATCGAGGGGCTCCGTCTCCTCGTGACGCCGTTTCCCCAACAGCAGTTCAACCAGACGGAAGACCGTCGCAGCGAGCGCCCCAGCCGGGGCGTCGCCTGCTTCGATTGCCACGTCAACGGTCATAGCAACGGCGGCTTCCACCTGGTGGGAGACATCCGACCCCAGGAGTTCCGGCGACGCATCGAGACGCCCAGCCTGCGCGGCGTCAATATCCAGCGGCTCTTCGGCTCCCAGCGCGCGCTCAAGACGGTGGAGGACTTCACCGAGTTCGAGCAACGCGCGGCCTACTTCGACGGCGATCCGGTGATCGCCACCAAGAAGGGCGTGAACGTGTTGGAGCGGGGGAGCCAGGTCCATTTCATGTCGGAGGTCCAGGAGCTGTTCGACTTTCCGCCCGCCCCCAAGCTCGGTCTCGACGGGCGGCTCGATCCCGCCAAGGCGAGCGAGGAGGAGAAGCGCGGCCAGGCGGTGTTCTTCGGCAAGGGGCAATGCGGGGTCTGCCACATCCCGCCCTACTACACCGACAACCTGATGCACAACCTCCGCACCGAACGGTTCTTCACGTCGCGCACGATCAATGGGCGCACGGCGGCGATGGACGGGCCGATCAAGACGTTTCCGCTCCGGGGGGTCAAGGACTCGCCGCCGTACCTACACGACGGCCGGCTGCTCACGATCGAGGACACCGTGGAGTTCTTCAACCTCGTGCTCGGCGTCCGACTGAGCGAGCAGGAGAAGAAGGATCTCGTCGCGTTCCTTCGCGTCCTCTGACGCGTGACACGGGGGGAGGCGCGGGAGGAGACGGTGCGCGCTCCGGCGCGTGGCGTGCCCATAGCTGTCCACAGAAGGTGACACGGGTGGTCACGTCCGGCGCCGCACCGGCCCGCCGGATTCAAGCGTTTTCAGACGTTTAGTGCACCTCGCCGCCCCCGTGGCACATGCCTTGCTCCCTTGTCCGGCGTGGGCCTCGCCCTGGTGCCGTCCGTTCCGAAGTCCCGCCGCCGCCCGCGGCTCCGCCGGATCGCGCTCGATGCCGGGGAAGCGGCGGATGCCGCGCAGCTGCGCTATGTCTCGGACTCGCGCCCGGGCGTGCAACGGATCCGCCACGGTCGCTCCTTCCGGTACCTCGGCACGGACGGTCAGCCCGTGCGCGATCTCCCCACGCTGCGGCGGATCCGCAGTCTCGCGATCCCGCCGGCGTGGACGCAGGTGTGGATCTGTCCCGTCGCCAACGGGCACATCCAGGCGGTGGGACGCGACGCGCGCGGGCGGAAGCAGTACCGCTATCACGGCCGCTGGCGCGCGGTGCGCGACGAGGCCAAGTTCGACCGCATCATCCAGTTCGGGCGCGCGCTGCCCGCCATTCGCGACCGGGTGGAGAGGGATCTCGCCCGCCCCGGACTGCCGCGCGAGAAGGTGCTGGCCAGCGTGGTCCGCCTGCTCGAGACCAGCCTCATCCGCGTGGGGAACGTGGAGTACGCGCGGGAGAACCGATCATACGGCCTGACCACCCTCCGCACCCGGCATGTCACCGTGGAGGGTGCGCGGCTGCGCTTCGAGTTCCGCGGCAAGGGCGGGAAGCCTCACACCGTGGACGTGAGCGACCGGCTCCTCGCCGGCGTGGTTCGGCGCTGCCAGGACCTGCCCGGCCACGAGCTCTTCCAGTATCTCGACGAGACCGGCCAGCGACAGGCCATCGACTCGGCGGACGTCAATGCCTACTTGCGCGAGATCGGCGGCGAGGAGTTCACAGCCAAGGACTTCCGAACCTGGGGCGGTACCCTCCTCGCCGCCTTCGCGCTGGCCAGCCCGGAGACGACAGACGGGGCCGCCGCCCGGCGACGCCTCACCGCGGCGGTCGTGGAGGTGGCAGCCCGGCTGGGGAACACGCCGACGATCTGCCGGAGGTGCTACATCCACCCGGATATCGTCGCCGCGCACAGCGACGGCACCCTCGCGGCGGGCCTGCGCGGCCGGCAGTCAACCGGTCTCAGCGCCGAGGAATCGGCCGTGCTCCGGCTGCTGGAGCGGCGGGCGGCCCGTAGGGTATAAACCCCCGCCCGAATATCCGCTCGCCTCGCCTTCGGCTGCGGCTCGCCCGTCTCGCTCCGCTCGACAAGCACTTCCATATCCGCTCGCCTCACCTTCGGCTGCGGCTCGCCCATCCGCCGATGTAGGATGGACGAGCCATGCGGCTCCGTAGCCACCTCGTCGTCCTCGTCCTCGCCGCCCTCGTTCCCGTCCTCGCCTTCGCCGCCCTCATCATTCGCGAAAACGACCGGCTCCAGCTCGCCGCCACCGAGCGCGGCATGCGCGAGGTCGCGCACGCCGTCGCCACCATGGTGGACGAGACCATGGCGAACGCCATCTCCACGCTCGAAGCGCTCGCCGAGTCCGAGCATCTCGACGCGCCCGATCTTCCCGCGTTCCAGGCGTACTCGCGACGCGTGATCACGTCCCAGGGCTGGACCAACGTGTTGCTGTTCGACCGTCAGGGCCAGGTGTTGACTTCCGCCATCGGCCCACGGGGCGCCCCGCCCTGGAAGACGCGTCAGCTCGTCGAGTTCGCACGCGCCCGCGACGAGCGGCGGCCGGTGGTGTCGGATCTCTTCGACGGGACCTTCAACCCCCGGATGATCGGCATACACGTCCCGGTGATCCGGAAAAGCGCCGTGCGGTACGTCCTGGTGGCGGGACTCGACGCCAAGAAGTTCAGCGATGTGCTGCGCGCACAGAATTTCGGCCCGGACTCGGTTGCGGCCATTCAGGACCGCCAGAACGTCATCGTCGCCCGCACCGAGGGGGAGCCCGAGATGGTCGGCCAGCGCGTGTCGAATCCCGCCCCGGGACGGGAGGGATGGGCGCGAAGTCGGTTGCGGGAAGGACGCGAGGTGTACGTCGCGTTCGCCACCGCGCCGCGCTCGAGCTGGCGGGTGGTCCTGACCGCGCCCGTCGACGTCGTCCATGGGCCCCTGCGCCGCGCCCTGTGGCAGGCGCTGGCAGGGGCGAGCCTGGCCGCCGGCATCGCGGGCGGCCTCGCCTTCGTCTTTGGTCGGCGCATCGAGGGCGCGATGGGCTCGCTCGTCCGAATCGCCCGCGCCCTCGAGCGTGACGAGCCCGTCCGGGCGCTCCGCACCGGCGTCGCCGAGGTCAACGAGCTGGCCGACCAGTTCCGTGCCGCCTCCGACCTCGTCCGCGCCCGCGAGCAGGAGGCGGCCCTGCGGGAGAACCAGGCGCGCACCATTGGCGAGGTCGCACAGGCGCTGAACGCCTCGCCGGACCTCGACGCCGTTCTCCGCACCGCGATCGGCGCGGCCTGCCGGCTCGTGGCCGCCGACACCGCGCGGATCGCGCTGGTGGACGAGACGGGCCGCCTCGTCCTCCGCATCTCGTCCACTGACTCCACCGCGATGCCGGCGGGGTTCGTCGTCGAGCGCGGCCGCGGCGTCGGCGGCCTGGCCTGGGCGAGGGCGCAGCCCGTCCGCACCGACGACATCGGCGCCGACCCACGCTTCCGCGACGACCCCTCCCTGCCCATCGCGAGGGCCGACGACATCGTGGCCTGCATGGCGGTGCCCATCATGACCGCGGGGATCGTGGTGGGGGTGATCTACGCCAACCGCGTCACCGCGACGCCCTTCACCGCGGCGGACGAGCTGGCGCTGGTCACCCTTGCCGATCACGCCGCGGTGGCCCTTCAGAAGGCGCGCCTCCTCGCCGGCGAGCACGCGGCCCGGGCGGAGGCGGAGGCGGCGAGCCGGGGGAAGGACGAGCTCCTCGCCATGCTCGGTCACGAGCTGCGCAACCCGCTGTCCGCCATCGCCAGCGCCGTGTACATCCTCCACGCGCCGGAGGCCCCCCCGGAGGCGGCGCGGCTCGCCCGGGAGATCATCACGCGGCAGAACAGCCACCTCGCCCATCTCGTGGACGACCTCCTCGACGTCGCTCGCGTGACGTCCGGGAAGATCGTCCTGGCGCGCCACCCCGTGGAGCTCGCGGAGACGGTGCGCCGCGCGGTGGCCGCCCTCGCGACCGCCGGGCGCACCGAGCGCCACCACCTCGCGATGGATCTCGAGACGGTGTGGGCGGATGTGGACGAGACGCGGTTCGAGCAGATCGTGACGAACCTCGTGGGCAATGCCGTGAAGTTCACGCCCGCGGGCGGATCCATCGAGGTCACCCTGCGCGCGCTCGCCGGCGAGGCCGTCCTCACCGTCCGCGACACCGGCGTGGGAATGGAGCCGGAGATGCTGACGCGGGTGTTCGAGATGTTCGTGCAGGGGGACCGCGGGCCGCGGGCAGGGAAGGGCGGGCTCGGACTCGGGCTCACCCTGGTGCGTCGGATCGCCGAGCTCCACGGCGGGCGCGTGGAGGCGGTCAGCGATGGCACGGGCCGGGGCAGCGCGTTCACCGTTCGATTGCCCGCGATCGCGCACCCGCCGCTCGTGACGTCCCCGCCCCTCGCGCTCGACGACGGCGGTGGCGGCGCTCGTCGCATCCTCGTGGTGGAGGACAACGCGGACGCCCGCGCGATGCTGCGGCGGATGCTCGAGATCGAAGGCCACGAGGTGCACGAGGCGGGCGATGGACACGCCGGGCTCGACGCCGCCAGGCGGCTCAGGCCCGACGTGGCCCTCATCGACGTGGGCCTGCCGGAGCTCGACGGTTATGAAGTGGCGCGCGGCATTCGCGAATGGGCGGGCTCGACCATCCGCCTCGTCGCGCTCACCGGCTACGGCCAGCCGGAGGATCGGCGCCAGGCGCTGGCGGTGGGCTTCGACGCGCACCTGGTGAAGCCCGCCAGCCCCGCTTCCCTCTTCGGCGCCATCTACGGGGCGTCCGCTGAGCGATCCTGAGGAGCTACGCGTCTCCCACGCGATAACCGCGCGCGTCCGTCTCGCTGCCGTCCGCGTAGCTGACGATGCGCCGCGGGGACACGTGGGTGCCGAGAAGGCGCATCGGCACGTCGCCCACCACGCGGAACGAGTGCAGGGTCTCGGGCGGGATCGCGATGGTATCGCCCGGTCCGAGCCGCACCGGATCATCCTCCCCGCCGGCCAGCCAGGCCTCCGCGCGCCCCTCCAGCACGTGCAGGATCTCCGTGTAGGGGTGCGAGTGCAGGGGAGCCACGTAGCCGGGCTGCGAGGTCTGGATGCCCGTGCGGATGGGGAAGCGACCCTCGGGATCGCCGAGGATCGGCTGGTAGGTCGCGTCGGGGCCGAACTTCACGACCTCGGTGTCGGCCAGATGCACGATCTTCATCTCCGCCCTGCCGTCGCTCACGGTATGGCTCCTCTCTCTGCGCGCAGCCGCGCGTGAGCCCCGCTCATGTCGGTCTCGCCGTGCTCGTCGCGTGCGTCTGGGGTGTCGCCTTCGTGGCTACCAAGATCGGGCTCGAGTCCTTCTCGCCGCCCGCGCTCGCCGCCCTGCGCTTCCTCATCGCCGCCGTGCCCGCGCTCGTCCTCGCGCGCCCGCCCATTCCCTGGCCGGCGCTGATCGGGGTGGGTCTCTTCCTCTTCACCGGCCAGTTCCTCTTCCAGTTCTTCGGAATCGCTCGCGGCATGCCGGCCGGGCTGGCCGCCATCGTGGTCCAGACCCAGGCCCTCTTCACCATCGTCTTCGCCGCCCTTGCGCTCGGCGAGCGGCCCACCCAGCGGCAGCTCGGCGGCACCGCGCTGGCCCTGGGGGGTCTCGCCCTCATCGCGGGAACGGTCGACCAGGACCTCAGCGCGGTGGGGCTCGTCCTCACCACCCTGTCCGCCGTCAGCTGGGCGGTCGGCAATGTCCTCGTCAAGCGGCTGCCGCCGGTCGAGACGCTCAACCTCACGGTCTGGCTCAGCCTGGTGCCGCCTCTCCCCGCGCTCGCCATCGCGCTCGTGTCCGACGGCCCCGACGAGCTCGCGCGCGCCCTCGGGAGCGCGTCATGGTTGGGCCTCGCCGCCGCGCTCTATCTCGGCCTCATCGCCACCGTGCTCGCCTACGCGATCTGGGGCATGCTCCTGCGTCGCTACCCCGCGGCCGCCGTCGCGCCGTTCGCCCTGCTCGTGCCCTTCGTCGCGGCCCTGGGCTCGGCGCTCGTCTTCGGCGAGCGCTTCGGGCCCGTGCGCCTGGCCGGAATGGCGCTGGTGCTCGCCGGCCTCGCGGTGATCGTGCTGCCGATCGGGCCCGCCGCCCCCGTCGTCAACCGGCCCTATAGAAGGGGCGGTCGCCCTTGACGGTCACGCGGTGGCCGTGCCGCCGCTGCGGATAGTAGTCCCA
The DNA here is from genome assembly GCA_046728035.1 of Candidatus Methylomirabilota bacterium. Classification (GTDB taxonomy): domain Bacteria; phylum Methylomirabilota; class Methylomirabilia; order Rokubacteriales; family CSP1-6; genus DASRWT01. The sequence continues at coordinate 9,222 of JBKPDT010000171.1, forward strand.
CATCGCGTGGTGCTGGGCGCAGCGGTTGTCCCAGAAGGCCACGGAGTTGACCCGCCAGCGGAAGCGACACTGGAACTCCGGCGTCTCGATGTGCTGGTAGAGAAGGCGCAGGATCCCGTCGCTCTCCGGCCGGCTGAGCTGGACGATCCGCGTGGTGAAGGTGCGGTTGACGAAGAGCGCCTTGCGGCCCGACACGGGATGCGTGCGGATGACCGGATGCTCGGCCTCCGGGAAGGTCTTGCCCTCGTCCTTGACGCCGTAGCGCCCGCGATAGACGTGCTCGCCGCGGTGGATCGCGGTCATGCCCTCGAGGAGGCGCTTCATGGGCTCCGACAGCGCTTCGTAGGCCGCGTACATGCTGGCGAAGAGGGTGTCGCCGCCCACCGCAGGCAGCTCGTGCATGTAGAGGATGCTCCCCAGTGGGGGCTCGGGGTCGCACGAGACGTCGGAGTGCCAGTTCTCCCCCGCCACGTGCTTGGACTGCTCGTCGGCGTGGATGACGAGGATCTCCGGATGGCCCTCCACGAGGCCGGGAGCGGCGGGGTGCACGGCCAGCTCGCCGAAGAGCCTCCCGAAGGCCTTCTGCGAGTCCGGGGTCAGCCGCTGGTCGCGGAAGAAGATCACCGAGTTCTCGATGAGCGCGTCGTGGACCTGCTTGAAGGTCGGCTCGTCCAGCGGCTGGGACAGATCCACGCCGTGGACCTCGGCGCCGATATGCGGCGTGAGCTTCTCGACGGTCAGAGTCTGGTCGGGCATGCGTGCCTCCTGGATGAAGTGGAACCGTCTACGGCGCGATCTTACCCCGTTGTCCCCTTTTCGGCTACACTACCGCGAATCCCAGCCAGGAGGCCGTCTTGAGACGCCCCGCGCTACTCTGTCTCGCGCTCGCCGTGGTCGCGTCGATGGGCTGCTCGCGGCCGATCGGCGGGACGCGACCCTTCACGGTGGTCGAGACCGGGATCCCCGAGCTGCGCCAGGCCCTGGCTGACGGCCGCATCACCTCGCGTCGGCTCGTGGTCGAGTACCTGACCCGGATCGCGCTCTACGAGGATCAGCTCAAGGCGATCATCACCGTCAATCCCAAGGTCCTCGAGGAGGCGGACGCGCTCGATCGCGAGCGGGCCCAGGGGAAGCTCCGCGGGCCGCTCCACGGCATTCCCATCGCGCTGAAGGACAATATCCACACCATGGACATGCCGACCACCGGCGGCGCCGTGGCCTTCGAGGGCTATCGGCCCCCCTACGAGGCCACCGTCACCCGGCTCCTGCGGGAAGGCGGCGCGATCATCATCGCCAAGACCGTGCTGACGGAGCTGGCCAACTGGGTGGCGGGGCCGCCGACGCCCATGCCGGCCAACTACAGTGGGCTGGCCGGCTATGGTCTCAATCCGTACGATCCGCGTCGCGACCCGCGTGAGGGCATCGGTGACGGGCGCCCCGCCCTCCTGACCGGGGGATCGAGCTCCGGGATCGGCACCGCGGCCAGCTTCTGGGCCGCCAACGTGGGGACCGAGACGTCCGGGTCCATCCTGAGCCCGGCGAACCAGAACATGCTGGTCGGCATCAAGCCCACCGTGGGCCGCATCAGCCGCCACGGCATCATCCCCATCACCGCGGATCAGGACACCGCGGGCCCGATGGCCCGGACGGTGACGGATGCCGCCATTGTCCTCGGCGCTCTCGAAGGCCCGGAGCCCGACCGCAGCGATCCGGCGACGTCTGCCTGCCCAGCGCCGCCCAACCGAGACTACACCGTCTTTCTCAAGCGGGACGGGCTAAAGGGCGCTCGCATTGGCATTCCCCGCGCGTTCTATTACGACAAGTACACGCCCCCGGGCGAGACGGTGGCACGCGGTGGACTGAACGACGACCAAGCGCGGGTGATGGCGGAGGCCATCGAGGCGCTCCGGCGAGAGGGGGCGGTGATCGTCGACCCTGCCGACATCCCGAGCGTGGTCGATCCCGACCCCGCGCAGAACCACGTGCTGTGGGGGCTCTGTTCCGGCGCGCCCGGCGCCAAGGCGAGCGACGGCAACTGCTCGGTCACGTTCAAGTACGGGATGAAGCGCGACTTCAACCTGTGGCTCCAATCGCTCGGCCCCACCGCGCCCGTCAAGAGCCTCACCGAGCTGCGGAACTACAACCTCGCCCGGCCGTCACGCGGGGCGATCAAGTACGGGCAGTCCCAGCTCGACATCTCGGACGAGATGGATCTGGTCGCCGACCGCGAGCGCTACGAGGCCGACCGCGCCAAGGACATCCTCCTCGCCGGCACCCAGGGCATCGACGCCGCGATCAAGGCCAACCGCCTCGACGCGCTCCTCTTCCCCGCGGGCACCGGCGCCCTCATCGCCTCCCGGCCCGGGTATCCCACGGTGCTCGTGCCGTTCGGCCTCATCCCGAACGCGCCCACGCCCGCTTTCCCGGAGTCGTTCGTGGCGCGGCCCGCACCGTACGGGGTCTCGTTCACGGGGATGGCCTGCAGCGAGGGGCGCCTGATCGAGCTCGCCTACGGGTTCGAGCAGGCGACGAAGCGGCGGATCCCGCCGCCGTCGGCGCCGTGACGGGGGCCTGCTAGGCGAGGAGGGTCCGCAGCGCCTCGACGACCGCCCCGGGCTGCTCGCGGGGGAGGAGGTGGCCGGCGCCCGCCACGACTCGCCGCTCCGTGCCGGCGGGGAACATCGCCAGGTGGCGCTCCGTGCTACGCGGGAAATCCACTCCGTCGTCCGCTCCGTGGAGCACCATGCTCGGCACCGTGATGGCCGGCCGGGTCGCCAGATGCCGCTCGATTGCGTCGAAGCGCGGATCGCCCGGCGCATTGCCGTGGCGGTGCCGGTAGGAGTGGATCACCACCGGGACGAAGTCCGTATTGTCGAATGACGCCGCCGTCGCGTCGAACGTCGCGTCGTCGAAGTGGTAGCCCGGCGACCAGTCCTGCCAGAGGAGCCGGCAGATCTCGCGGCGGTTGGCGGTCAAGCCGGCGCGGCCACGCTCGGTGTTGAAGTACCACTGGTACCAGTTCGCGCGCTCCTGGCGCGCGGAGGCCGGTCGCGGCGGCGCGATGGTGTTCTGGACATTGTAGCCGCCGATGGTGACGAGGGCGCGCACCCGGTCGGGCCGGAGGATGGCCGCGATGCAGGCGGCGCGGCCGCCCCAGTCATAGCCGGCCAGGGCCGCCACCGGCAGGGCGAGGGCGTCGAGGAAGTCGAGCAGGTCCTGGCCGATCGCCGCCTGCTGCGCCAGGCGCGGAGTGTCCGGGTCGAGGAAGCGCGTGGTCCCGTACCCGCGGAGATACGGGACCAACGTGCGATGGCCGGCGGCGACGAGGGGGCCGACCACGCCGTCCCACGCGCGCGCGTCGTCGGGGAATCCATGGAGGAGCACGACGGGCAGCCCGGCGGGCGGCCCCGCCTCCTCGAAGGCGATCTCCAGGGTCGGGGTACGGACGGCGCGGAGCGCCGGCATCTAGCGCGCTGTTGCCGGCGCCGCGCTCGCCGGCGTGCCCAGATGCTGGCCGAAGAAGACGGCGACCTCGCGGATGCTGTCGGCCCACGCGCGCGGCTCGCCGCCGGTGGTCGCGCCGCGTCCGGAGGGCGCGTTCGCGTTGATGCGCGCCGCCACGTAGCGCACGGGATTGGCGCTGTCGAACGAGTGATGGGCGCCCGGGTAGATCTTGATCGTCACCGGATGGCCCGCGGCGCGGGAAATCTCGGCGAGCCTGCGGCAGGACTCGGCGGGCGTCCAGTCGTCGAGCTCGCCGATGAGGATCAGGAGAGGCGCGACCGGACGATAGACACCGCTCCCGGTGGCGCCGTACCAGCCGCCGATCCGGGCTCCGCAGGCGGGATAGAGGGCCACCGCGGCCGCGAATCCGTCTTCCTTCTCCCGCGCCAGGGGCTCGAGGGCGCCTTGCGCCGCCACGATGGAAGAGAGCGTGGTCGAGCCGCCGTGCGAGCCGCCCATGAGGCCCACGCGCTTCCCGTCCACGTACGGCAGCGTCCGCGCATGCGCGAGCGCCGCGTAGGCATCGCGCGCGCGCCGACCCGGAGCGACGTCCACGCGGGTCGGCGCGGGGTTGGTGCAGACGCCGTTCGGGAAGCCGCGTGTGGTGAAGCTGTCCGGGATGACGACGACGTACCCTCGGCCACTCAGCTCCTGCGCCCAGCGCTCCGGAGCATGGCTCGAGCTCGGCCCCAGCCCGCTGCAGTCGTGCATGATCACCACCGCGGGGAAGGGCCCGGGTCCCGCCGGCCGCGTGATCGCCACCCGGATCCGCTCGATGGCGCCGTTCGGCGCGCTCGTCTCCATGGTCCCGGCCGTCGTGAGCCCCGCACAGCCGGCGAGCACGGTCGCGAGGAGGCAGAAGAGGATGAGCCGAGGTTGACGTGAGAGCACGGCGGGGAGATTGTATTCCCACGGAGGAGGTTTTCGTGAGCGACGAGATCAGCATCCAGTTCACCCGCTTCTCCGCCTTCTACACACCGCTGATCGCCACCATCTCCGGCGGGTTCCTGGCCGCCGAGGACTTCCTGCCCCGGCACTCGGTGGCCCCGCCGGGCCGGTCGGCCATCGAAGGGCTCGTGAACGGCTCGGTGCATGTCTGCCAGTCGGCGCCCTCGCAAGCCTTCGGTCCGCTCGAGAAGGGGCAGACGCCGCCTGCCGTCCACTTCGCCCAGATCAACGTGATGGATGGCTTTTTCCTCACCGCACGCGACCCCGACCCGACGTTCACCTGGGCCAAGCTCGGGGGCAAGCGCGTGCTGGTCGATCACGGCGGGCAGCCGCTCGCCATGTTCAAGTACGCCTGCCATCGCCGGGGGATCGATTTCAAGGTCATCCAGGCTCTGAACGTCCCCGCTGCGGAGATGGAGCAGCGGTTCCGGAAGGGAGAGGGCGACTACGTCCACCTGCAGGGACCGGCGCCGCAGCAGCTCGAGCACGACGGCGTGGGCCACGTGGTCGCGTCGGTGGGCGAAGCCATCGGCCCCTGCGCCTTCTCGAGCCTCGCCGCCACTCGCGAGTGGCTGCGCGGTGACGCGGCGGGGCGGTTCATGCGCGCGTACCGCAAGGCCCGGGCATGGGTGATCGGGACCCATGCCGCGGTGATCGCGGAGGCGCAGGCCGCCTTCTTCGAGGACGTCGACCGCGGCGTCCTCGCCACCACCATCGCCGCCTACCAGCGCCTGGGCTGCTGGACGCCCCACGTCGAGATCACGCGACCGGCCTTCGAGACGACGCTGGACGTCTTCCTGCACGCCGGGGTGATCACCAAGCGGCACCGCTACGAGGACGCGGTAGTGCCGCCTCCCGACGCCGCCTGATTCCCGAACGCACGAAGGCGGTGACGACAGGCGCCGCCACCGCCTTCGTCGACGGAGTGGGCCTACTTCACCGGCCGCGCCGGCTGCCCCTCGTCGTCGATGTCCTCGTCGTCGTCGATGTCCTCGTCGTCGTCGATATCCTCATCGTCATCGAGGTCGTCGTCTGTCGCGACGGACTGGCCTTCGCGGCTCTGGCGCTCCCGCTCCCGCTGTTCCCTCTCGCCAGGACCCGGCCGCAGCGTATCCGGGCGACTCGCGTCGGGGTACCGGCGCTCCGGCTCTGCCTCGGGCCCGTGCCCCGGCTGCGCCGAGCGATCATCCGTCCGCTTGGTGTCCTTGTTCTTGTCGATGTGCTTGTCCACGATTGGGTCTCCTCTCCGTGCGAGATCGCACGCTGGCTCCACCGCACGCAATCGGGGTGCCAGCTCCGACCTCAACGCCCCACGCCGAGCAGGAACAAGATGATGAGCAGGCTGGCGGGGACGCCGAGCATCCATAAGAGCAGATATGGGAGGACTCGACCATTCTGGTTCATGGTTGCGCTCCTTTGTTGGTTTGAAGTGTGGGATCCCCCTCGAGCGGGTCGCGGCGCTTGAGCCATGGCCGCCACGCGGGAGCGTGGCGGGGAAAGAGCACGGCGAGCATGCCCGCCGTCGCGAGAAAGTTCCCGATCAGGATTGCCCACCACGGAATCGGCTCGAGCGCCCACTCCGCGATGATCTTCAGCAAGGCGATGAACGCGACCTGGAAGCAGCAGAGCAGCATGAAGGCGCCGAACAGGACGACGGGCTCGCGGTCGGCCATCGCGAAAACCCCGCTCACCGCCCACCCGAATGCGATGAAGGCGAGGACGTGGACGAGCGTGTACTTGAGGACGAGCGGCAGGCTCACGCCGCCCGCCGCGCCGCTGGCCGCCCCGTCGAACAGGATGGCGCCGAGCAGGCTCGGCGTCCGGAACGGCACGCCGTGGACGATGTCGTAGACGAGGAACCACGCCGCGACGACGCCGGCTCCCACGAGGCCCACGAGCACGCCCTCTGCGAGAACTCCCATGCGCTGACGATCGTGCGTTGTAAGCATGGGTACCTCCTCGACCCGGCTTAGTGCCAAAGCCGTGCCAGGGCAGATACGGGTAGGAATCGGCGAGCAGGAACTACTCACTACCTCATCACCGGCACGAGAGTTGCTCGGCATAGTCTATGGTGGGAAAAATGATGACAGCCACGATGACGCTGAGCCCGTGGGATCATGAGTACGAGAGGACGCCTGACTCCTATGTGTGGGGAACGGCTCCCTCGTCGTACGCCGTGGACCTCATTGAGAGCATCCCCCCTGGGGGCCGCATTCTCGATCTTGGATGCGGCGAGGGTCGGGACAGCGTGTTCTTCGCGTCGCACGGCTTCGAGGTGACCGGCGTGGAGGCCTCGGCGGCCGGCCTCCGCAAGGCCGAGCGGCTCGCGGCCGAGCGCGGCGTTCGCGTCCAGTGGGTCGAGGCCGTGCTCCCCTCGCTGCCCGTCGTCGGCCCCTTCGACCTCGTCTATTCGTGCGGGTCGATCCACTACGTCCCCCGGGCCGAGCGACGCGACCTGTTCCGGGCGCTGCGTGAGATCACCGCTCCCGGCGGACGGCACGCGCACATCGTGTTCACCGACCGGTGGATCTACGCGGAGCGCGGCGAGGTAATCGAGTACTTCGCGCCCGGCGAACTGGCCAGTGTCTTCGCGCCGGGAGAGGTCCTGCGACGGGAGGAGCGGATGATCAACTGCGCCCAGGATGGGCGCCCTCACCTGCACAGCGTTGAGATATTGGTAGCCGCTCCCGTGGGCGTCGCTCCGTAGTTCTGACTGGGGAGAAAGTACCTGACCGGGACGTGGTCGCCGTGAGGGAAGCGCTCCTGATCTTCCGCTGAAACCGGGGTTTGTCGGTCTCGGTGGTACTGGCGTGGAACTTGCTCCTTTCAGCAAATCGGGAATCCATGCCTACGACCCGAACCCGTCAAGCGCACCCCGGATCCAACGGCTCTGGCGACGCTGACGCCAAGGTCGTGGCCCCCGCGCCGGGGTGGAGCGAGATGGGGGAGGACGAGCACGTCGTCCAGTTCTACGACTCGGACGATTTCCTCCTCGACTCGCTCGTCAAGTACGTCACCGCCGGGCTCCCGGCGGGCGACACGACCATCGTGATCGCGACCCCGCCGCATCGCGACGGTCTCGCCGACCGTCTGCGGGGCGCCGGCGTCGACGTGGCCGCCGCCGCGGCCGAAGGCCGATACGTCGCGGCCGACGCCGCCGGCACGCTGGCGAAGTTCATGGTGGACGGCGTCCCCGACGCGGGGCTGTTCACGCGGACAATCGGCGGCCTGATCGAGGCGGCGCCCGCCGGGGGCCGCGTCCGCATCTTCGGCGAGATGGTGGGGCTTCTCCTCGCCGGCGGGAATCTCGCGGGCACCGTCCGGCTCGAGGAGCTCTGGCAGGACCTGCGCGCCACCCACGCCTTCCAGCTTTTCTGCGGCTACCCCATCGGCGACTTCGGGGGCAACGAGCTCGAGTGGTCGTTGGCCGCGGTGTGCGCCTCCCATTCGCGCGTCATTCCTGCGGAGAGCTACACCCGGGGCGCGAGCACCGACGAGCGTCTGCGGGCGATCATCATGCTCCAGCAGAAGGCGGCGTCGCTCCAGGCGGAGATTGCCGAGCGCCGCGCGGTCGAGCGTGCGCTGCGCGGGGTCACCGGTGAGCTGGAGGTGCAGGTCGCCGACCTCCAGCGCCTCCACGAGATGAACCTTCGGCTCACGCGCTCGCTAGACGTGGAGGCCGTCCTGCGCGAGGTGCTGGACGCCGCCCTCGTCGTGCACGGCACTTCCATGGGACTCCTCTCTCTCTGTGATCCCGAGGGCGGCGGCCCCGCCCTCCAGGTCCAGAGCGGGTTCGACCCCGAGATCGTCGAGCACGTCGCCCGCGTGCCGCCGGGAGGGGGGGCCGGCGGAACCTGCTACCAGGAGCGCCGCCGCGTGGTGGTGGAGGATGTGGAGGTGGACCCGATCTTCGCGCCCTACCGCGAGGTGGCGCGGGCGGGGGGCTTCCGCGCCTGCCACAGCACGCCGCTCGTGAGCCGGGGGGGCGACATCATCGGGGTGCTGTCCGTGCACTTCCGCGCGCCCTACCGGCCGTCGGTGCGCGAGACGCGGCTCATGGACCTCTACGCGCGCATCGCCGCCGACTCCATCGAGAACGCGCGCCTGCATCAGCGCGTGCAGCAGGAGCTCGAGGAGCGCCAGGAGTCGCTCGTGCGCGAATACAGCGCGCGCGCGGAGGCGGAGAGCGCCAACCGGATGAAGGACGAGTTCCTCGCGACCGTCTCGCACGAGCTGCGCACGCCGCTCAACGCGATCATCGGATGGGCCCACATCCTCCAGCGCTCCGAGGCGGATCGGCCGACCCTGTCCCGGGGCGTCGAGATCATCGCGCGCAATGCTCATGCCCAAGCGCATCTCGTGGAGGACATCCTGGACGTCTCCCGCGTGATCACGGGAAGCCTGCGTCTCCACGTCGGAATCGTGGACGTGGCCGTCGCCGTCAACGCCGCCATCGACGCGGTGCGGCTGGCCGCCGACGCCAAGGCCATCCGTCTCGAGGTGGTCCTCGACCCGGCGGCGCGCCGCGTGGCCGGCGACGCGGGCCGGCTCCAGCAGGTGGTCTGGAACCTCCTCTCCAACGCCATCAAGTTCACGCCGTCAGGGGGGCAGGTGAAG
>JBKPDT010000172.1:0-5138 GCA_046728035.1 Candidatus Methylomirabilota bacterium
TGCGGGCGCGCCCGGCGCGAGTACGAACCAAGCTCCAGGTTCTCCCTCACCGTCAGGCTCGGGAAGATCTTCCGCCCCTCGGGCACCTGGACCACCCCGTCCGCGACCACGTCGTGGCTGGGCAGCCGGTCGATGCGCCGGCCGTCGAGCACGATCTCCCCCGCCCGCGCGCGTAAGAGGCCGGAGATCGTCCGGAGCATTGTGGTCTTGCCCGCGCCGTTGGCGCCCACCACGGTGAGGATCTCGCCCGCCTCGATGGACATGGACACCCCGCGGAGCGCCGGGAGGTCCCCGTAGGCCACGTCCACCGCGCGCAGCTCGAGCAGGCTCACGGCGCCCCTCCCTCCTCGCCCAGGTACGCCTCGACGACGCGCCGGTCGCGCGCGACGTCCGCCGGCCGGCCCTCGGCGATCTTCTCGCCATGGTGGAGCACCACCAGCCGGTGCGACAGCGCCATGATCGCCCGCATCACGTGCTCGATGATGAGGAGCGTGACGCCGCGGGCATGGATGCCCCGGATGAGACCGATGATGGCCTCGATCTCGGTGGCATTGAGGCCGGACATCACCTCGTCGAGGAGCAGGAGCTCGGGCCGCGTGGCCAGCCCCCGCGCCATCTCCAGGCGCTTGCGGTCGGACAGGGTGAGCTCGCGTGCCGGCACGTCCCGCCGGGCGCCGAGACCGACGAACTCCAGGAGCTCCTCGGCGCTCCGGCGCGCCGCCGCGGTGTCGCGCTCGCGGTTGAACGCGCCCACCATGACATTTTCCACGGCGGTGAGTCCGGCGAAAGGCTGAACGAGCTGGAAGGTGCGCGCCAGTCCTCGGCGACAGATCGCGTGAGGCTTGAGCCCGACGATGGAGGCGCCCTTGAAGGAGATGGCGCCCCCGCTCGGGGGATAGTACCCCGCGACAAGGTGAAAGACCGTGGTCTTGCCCGCGCCGTTGGGGCCGATGAGGCCGACGATCTCGCCCGTCTCGACGGCGAGGTCGAGATTGCTGACGGCGGCGAGGCCGCCGAAGTGCTTCGCGAGACCCCGCAGCTCGAGCAGGCTCATCGCCCGCCCGCCCGCCGCGCGCGGAACCACCCCATCAGCCCCTGCGGCAGGAAGGAGATGACGAGGATCAGGATGAGGCCATAGAGCATGATGTCCGCCCCCGCCCGCCCCCGCAGAACGGCGCGGGTGAGTTCGGAGATGGGGGTGAGCACGAAGGATCCGAGCAGGGGCCCCAGCACGGTGCCGGCACCCCCCACGATGGCGGGCAGGAGCCCCTGGATGGAGATCCCGGGACCGAAGGTGATGGTCGGGTCGATATAGGCGAAGTACTGCGCGTAGAACGTGCCGCCGAGCGCGGTGAGGAACGACGACAGCGCCATGGCCGCCAGCTTGTTTGCGAGCGCGTCGACACCGGCCGCTTCCGCCGCGTCCTCGTTCTCGCGCACCGCCACGAGGGCATAGCCGAGCCGCGAGCGCGCCACTCGATAGGTGATCCAGAGGGCCAGGGCGGTGAGGCCGAGGATCACGTAGTAGTAGGGGAGCTTGCCGGCGAACACGAAGAGGGCGGGCGACGTGGCGCCGCTCGGGATCACGAGCCCTATGGAGGCGCCCACCGCCTTGAGGTTGACCGCCACCACCCGCAGCATTTCCGCGAAGGCCAGCGTGACCAGGGAGAAGTACGGTCCGCGTAGTCCGTAGCGGAAGGAGAGATACCCCTCGAACAGCCCGAAGCCGGCGGCGAGGAGACCACCCGCGAGCATGCCGAGCCAGGGGGACACGCCGCCGCGCAGAAAGAGCAGCGTGGAGGTGTAGGCGCCGATGCCGAAGAAGGCGGCGTGGCCGAACGAGAACTGGCCGGCGTATCCGCCGAGGATGTTCCAGGCCAGGCCAAGATAGGCGAAGAAGAGGACGCTGATCAGGACTTCCAGCAGATACTTCGGGAGCAGCGGAGGCGCCGCGAGGAGCACCGCCGCGGCGAGGACGGCGAGCACTTTAGCGGCCACGCGATCCCCCGAAGAGCCCCTCCGGCCGGAACAGGAGGACGAGGACGAAGATCACGAAGACCACGAACTGCTTGAGCGAGCCGGGCAGGAAGGCGGCCCCCAGCGACTCGGCGAGGCCCACGATGAGGCCGCCGAGGAGGGCGCCGAGGAAGTTCCCCATCCCGCCCAGGACCACCACCACGAAGGCCATGAGGTTGAACGACTCTCCCACGTCGGGCGCGATGTAGAAGAACGGGGTGATGAGCGCCCCCGCCACCGCCGCGCAGGCGGAGCCGATCCCGAAAGCAACGGCGCGGATGCGGCCCACGTCGATCCCCACCAGCATCGCCCCCTCTCGCTCCTCGGAGAGCGCGCGGATGGCCTTGCCCACGTCGGTGAGGCGCAGGAAGAAGAACAGCGCGAGGGCGATGAGCACGGCGCCACCCGCGGCGATCAGCCGGGACACCTCCACCAGCGCCTCCCCGATCACGAACGAGGCGTTCGCGTAGGGGACGCGGAGGGTCCGGAAATCGCCCTGCCAGAGGACGAGAGCGAGGTTCTCGAGGAACAGCGCCAGCCCGAGGGTGAGGAGCAGCTGGTTGTGCTCGGCGGCGGCGCGATTGGGCTCGATGACGACCTTCTGGATGGCGGCGCCCACGACGAAGAAGAGCGGGGCGGTGAGGAAAACGGAGGCGTACGGATCCAGGCTCGCCCAGACCCAGAGCCAGTACGAGGCGTACATGCCCAGCATCAGCACCGCGCCGTGGGCGAAGTTGATGATGCGCAGCACCCCGAAAATGAGGGTGAGCCCGCTCGCCACGAGCCCGTAGACACCGCCGAGCAGGAGCCCGCTGACGATGGCCTGGAGGAGGAGGCCTCCGCTCAATGCCCGCGCTCGGCGGGCCCTACCCTTTCCACTTCGGGACGGGGAACACCGGCTTGCCCTCCGCGAACCGGGCCGGCCCCACCACTGTGGGGCGCCCGTTCTGCACCTGGAGCAAGGCGGGGGAGGCGTTGACGTTCTCGCCGGTATCGTCGAAGCGAATCGCGTCCTGCGTGAGGATGTGGTCGGTCAGGTTGGTCTTGGCGAGGGCGTCGCGCACCTTGTCGCGGTCGGTCGAGGCCGCGCGCTCGAGGGCGTCCTTGAGGACGAAGGTGACCTGGTAGCCCTGCACACCGTGATTGGCCATGGGCGAGCTGAAGCGCTTCTGGTAGGCCTCGAACACCGCCTTGGCCCGCGCGCTCTGAGGGTTGTGCCAGTAGTTGCCGTCGAAGAGATGCTCGGTGAGCTCCCGGTTCTCGGCGATGAAGCGCGGGTTCGAGTAGGCGGCGTTGGCGAGGCCCACGAGGGCGTGGACGCCGATGCGGAGCTTGGCGGCGGTCTCCGCGATGAGCTTGGAGTCGCCGTAATAGCCGCTGATGACGAGGAGGTCCGGCCGCGCTGCCTTGATCTTGGCCAGCTCGGCGGTGAAGTCGGGGGAGCGGAGGTTGTAGGGCACGCGCTGCACCAGCTCGTAGCCCATTGTCTTGGCGAAGGCTTCCACGTGATTGCCCATGGTCGTCCCGAAGTTGCCGTCCTCGTGCATCATAGCCACGCGCCGGATGGGGATGCTGGCGGCCTTCGCCATCTCGAGCATGTTGTTCACGGTGAGCGTGGACATCGCCTTGCCGTTCGGCTGCATCCGGAACGTGTAGCGGAGCCCGCCCTCGGTGAGATTGTCGGCGACGGCGGCGAGGAGGAGGAACGGCGTCCGCGCCTTCTCGGTGTCCTGCCGCACCGAGAACGCGACGAGGCTCGAGAACGGGCCGATCAGCGCGACCACGCCCTGGTCGATGAGGCGCTGCGCCTCGGACTTTCCCAGCTCGACCTTGTTCTGGGTGTCGCCGGGGAGCAGGGAGAGCTTGGCGCCGCCGAGCGACTTGATCCCCCCGGTGGCGTTGATCTCGTCCACCGCGAGGAGGACCCCGTTCAGCGCGAGCTGCGCCTCGAACGCGAGCGGGCCGGTGACGGGCAGGATGTAGCCGACCTTCACCGGTGACGGCGCCTGGGCGCGCGCGGTCGCGGGGAAGCCCGCCAGCGCCGAGGCCGCGCCGAGAGTCGCGAGGAAGTCACGCCGGTTGATGGAGTGGGACGTGGGGGTCTGCCGGTCGTCGTCACGCATCGCCTTCCTCCTCGCGAACCCGGGGGGCTGCTCGCGCGCTCTGCTCCCGTGGGGCAAAAGCGCGGTCAGGCTAGCATCCCCATCGCCTGCGCGACAAGGGTTCGCGCGATGCCACTCAATGGTGATCGCCAGCGTCGCGACGGCGGGACGCGCGTGCCGCGACATCGTGGCGGGGAACACCACGTGGGGTCTGTCCGCGAAACATATCCGTGCGCGAACCGGGTGGTTTGATCCCCACGTTACCCACCGGTTGGGGACAACTTTCTTATCAACCCCAGGATATGGTGCCCACTCGGAGGGGCAGACCCAAAACGCAAATGTTGACAAGGGTTTAAGCTTTGGGTACAGTTGTTCCCGGACGCCGACCCCCGCAGAAGCAGGATTGCCCCTACGCACGTAGGAGGGCCAAATGATCACGGTTCCCGCGCATCGGGTGAAGCAATTCGGGGTGGAGTTCTTCCAGGCGTCCTTTTCCGCCAAGGACATCGATCGTCTGGTGAAATTCGAGGTCCTCGGCTACGCCGGCAAGGACGCCGCCGCTCCGACAGCCAAGCGCGCCAATCGGGCCCGCGTCAACTGGGAGATGCTCGAGAAGCGGATCGGCGAGAGCGAGGCCGCGTACCAGCGGCCGGTGATCCGCCGGAAGATCGACGAGCTGGTCGCGTACTACCGCGATTGCAAGGAGGCGGGCACGCTGCCCGCCATTCCCGGCGCGGTCATCATCACCTCCGAGAAGCGCTTCACCTTCACGCCGATGGCGAGCCAGCACGACCTCGGGCTGCTCCAGATCCCCGAGGAGCATGGCGTGCTGCGCGTGCTCGACGGCCAGCACCGGCTTCTCGCGCTCCACGCCCTCACCCAGGCGGGCGAAAACCTCGGCATCGAGGTGCCGGCGGTGCTCTTCGACCGGCTCGACGCGCGCCAGATCGTGGAGCTCTTCGTCACCATCAACGCCAAGCACACCCGGCTCAACCCCTCGCACATCGTGAGCCTGGCCGG
>JBKPDT010000173.1:0-7205 GCA_046728035.1 Candidatus Methylomirabilota bacterium
GCCATGCGTCGTGAGACAACCGCGACGTGGCTCAGCGCTTGTCGTACTCGTCGTGGCGGCGGAACCAGACGCCCGTCTCGTTGCGCCCCTTGGGGGCGCGGTCGAGCCACTGGTACACGCCCCAGAGGCCGTCCAGTCCGCGCGCAAAGGTGGAATAGGTGTGGTGGACGACGCCATCCTCTAGCACGAACGCGCTCATGCCCGGCCTCTCGCGCGTGTACGTGGCCACGTCGGTTCCGGTCATGGCCGCGAACGTAGTGGGCCCGTCGGGTGTCGAGCGTGAGGGTATCTCTGCGAACGGCCCCTCGCGCCGGTAGTTGTATTCGATGCCCTCGCGCTGTTGCTCCTGGGTGAACCCGACGTTGAAGTCGGCGTTGAAGTCGCCGCCGTGCGAGGACGCCCAGGGGAACGTCCAGTCCATCCGCCGCTTGTACGCCTGCAGCTTCGCGAGCGGCGCCCGCGACACTGCCGAAAGCGTGACGTCGTGGTTGGCCAGGTGCACGGTGAAGCCGTTGAACCCGTCCGCGATCGCCGAGCAGGCCGGACACCCCGCGGAGTAGTCGGCCCCGAACATGAAGTGGTAGACGAGGAGCTGCGACCGCCCTCGGAAGAGGTCGGCCAGCGAGGCCCTCCCCTCGTCGGTCTCGAATCGATACTCCTTGTCGACGCGCACCCACGGCAGCTCCTGCCGCTGCCGCGCCAGCTCGTCGCTGCGCCGCGTGAGCGCCTTCTCCGCCTCGAGCAGCTCGAGCCTCGCGGCGAGCCACTCTTCACGTGTCCCCGTTCTGTGCTTCGTCATCGCTCTTTCTCCTCTTTCGGGTGTCTTCAGCGTGCGTGCCCTTCCGTTCCTCATGAGATAGATTTACCGCCAGGGCGCGAATGGTGGGAGTTACAAGTGTGACGGGATTCCGATGGACTCGGTGATCACTGCCGCGGCGCGCGCCCTGGCGGCGGGTGATCCCCTCGGCGCCTTGAAGCGGGTCGCTCTGCGCGACGACGCGCCTGCGCTCGCGCTTCGAGGCACTGCGATGGCGCAGCTCGGCGATCTCGTTCGAGCGAAGGCTCTCCTGCGACGGGCGGCGCGTGCCTTTGGCCCGAAAGAGGCGGTGGCTCGCGCGAGGTGTGTCGTCGCCGAGGCCGAGATCGCGCTCGTCTCGCGCGACCTCGGCTGGCCCGCGAAAGCGCTCGACGTGGCGCGGACGACGCTCGAAGCGCACGCCGACCGGGTCAACGCCGCTTATGCGCGGTACCTCGAGGTCCGGCGCCTCCTCCTGATCGGGCGCCTCGGCGACGCCGAGCGTAGGCTCGCCGAGCTCGACCCCGCGCCCCTCCCTCCCGCGTCGAGGACCGCCCACGAGCTGGTGGTCGCGGGGATCGCGATTCGACGCCTCCGGACGAAGGCGGCGCGCGCTGCGCTCGATCGAGCCAGGCGCGCCGCGCACCACGCACGCATCCCCGCGCTGACGGCGGAGGTCGACAGCGCATCCCTCGTTCTGAATACCCCCGCGGCGCGCCGGATTGCGAGTGGCGGAGAGCGGGTCCTCCTCCTCGAGGAGGTCGAAGCGTTGCTGGCGTCGGACGCATTCGTCGTGGACGCGTGCCGTCATGTCGTGCGCCGCGCGAGCGAGGTGGTCTCGCTCGCCACGCGTCCGGTGTTGTTCGCGCTCGCCCGCGCGCTGAGCGAAGCGTGGCCGGGAGATGCACCGAGGGGCGCGCTCGTCGCGCGGGCATTCGGATCGAAGCTCGCCGACGAATCGCATCGCGCGCGGTTGCGCGTCGAAGTCGGGCGGCTTCGCACGGTGCTGCGGACGCTGGCCGACGTGAGCGCGACGAAGCGAGGGTTCGCGCTGACGCCGCGGCGCGCACGCGAGGTGGTGGTGCTGGCCCCGCCCGTGGAAGAGGAGCATGCGTGGGTGCTCGCCTTCCTCGCCGACGGGGAATCGTGGTCAACCTCGGCCCTTGCGCTTGCGCTTCGCACGAGCCAGCGCACCGTGCAGCGGGCGCTCGACTCGCTCGAGGCAGGCGGCAAGGTGCAGTCGTTCGGTCGCGGACGAGCTCGTCGCTGGATGACCCCGCCCGTGGCGGGATTCACGACGACCTTGTTACTCCCCCCGCCGCTGCCGACCGACTAAGATGGACGCATGAACCGATCAACCGCCGAGATCGTCCGTGAGTATGGACCCTTTCCGGGAGCCGATAGCGTGCATGGAGTCACGTTTGACGGTGAGAACGTCTGGTTTGCTGCCGGAGACCGGCTGATCGCCTTCGATCCTGCGAGCGGGAAGACGCTGCGCTCGATCGAGGTCGCCGCGCATGCCGGAACGGCCTTCGACGGCCAGCACCTGTTTCAGCTCGCCGAGGATCGCATCCAGAAAATCGACCCGAAGACCGGCAGAGTGGTCGCCACGATCCCCGCGCCCGGCGGCGGCGGTTCGGGGCTCACGTGGGCCGAAGGGACGCTCTGGGTGGGACAGTATCGCGATCGGAAGATCTATCAAATCGATCCCCAGACCGGGGCGATTCTTCGCACGATCGAGTCCAAGCGCTTCGTCACCGGGGTCACCTGGGTCGACGGAGAGCTGTGGCACGGCACCTGGGAAGGTGACGAGAGCGATCTGCGGCGAGTCGATCCTCGAACGGGAGAGGTTCGGGAGAGGCTCGAGATGCCGCCCGGAGTGGGCGTTTCGGGGCTCGAGTCCGATGGCGGCGAACTGTTCTTCTGCGGAGGAGGAAGTAGCGGCAAGGTGAGGACCGTCCGCCGGACCAAACGAGGCGCCGCGACTCCGCAAGGTCGATCATGAACAGGTTTAGCCGGCCCGCTCTTAAGGTGGGCCGAGCCCCTCCCCCGCGCAAGCTTCCCCCGGCTCCCCGACGCCTACGTTTCCCTGGTAACGTTTACCCGTCGTGCACTTCACGATGGTCGCAATGGCCCGATTTGATTGTCGCGCGCGCATCGGAGACACTTGGCTGCGCATGAGCCGGACACGACTCCTGAGGTCCGCCGCGCTTGTGGTAGCCAGCCTGTCGGCAATCGTGCTTCTCGCGCCCGCGGCTGGCGCGCAGACCAGCCCGAGCGCCCCGCGCCCCACCACCGTGCGGCAGGTCCTCGCCAGCGGACCCTTGCGGACCGTGGTGGACGCGCCCGTGTTCTTCCGTCTCGTCCGGGGCAGCCTGGGCGCCGAGCAGTCCGCGACGTATACCGGCCTGGACGGCGTCATCTATCAGATGACGGGAACGCTGGTCCTCGGCGGCCCCAGCGGCAGCATCACGCTGCGGGAAGGTGAGGGCGCCTTCCTTCCGGCCGTAGAGAAGGTAACGGCAAAGGCGGGCCCCGCTCCCGCCACGTACCTGCACTTCGCTCTGGTTCGGGAGCCCGATCTCAAGAGGCCCCTCGCGAGCGGCGACGCCATCGCCACGGAGCTTCGCCCGCCCGCCGGGCCGCTGCCCGGGCTGAAGCCCGGGCCCTATGAGTTCAGCCTCACTCGCGTGACTTTCCCGCCGCGCTTCCCGCGTAACGCGCCCCACATGCGCTCGGGCGGCGCCCTCTACTTCATCCTGTCGGGGACCGGGCTGATCACCGCCGGTGGTATCACCGAGCCACGCGGCCCGGCCGCTCTTCAGTACGAGCCGCACGGCTTCGTCCACCAGTGGGAGAATGCGGGTGACGCTCCCTTCGTCATCCTGCAGGCCAACATCAGCCCAGAGGGACTGCCGGCGGTGATCTTCACGTCGCCAGCCGGCTCGCCGCCGTCGCGCTGATGTCCCCGACGACGCGCTACTGGACCAATCGGTCGGCGCGCACGAGAATCGCGGTGGGGAGAGCCAGGCCCAGCGACCGGGCAGTCCGCATGTTGATGTAGAGCTCGAAACGCGTCGGCTGCTGGACCGGAAGCTCGGCCGGCCGGGCCCCCTTCAGGATCCTGTCCGCATAGCCGGCGGCATCTCGGTAAAGGTCCACGAGCCTCGGGCCATAGCTCATCAGCCCGCCGGCCTCCACCAGCCGTCCGTCGGAGAACATCGCTGGCAGCCGGTTCCTGGCCGCTAGCTGGAGCACCTGTCGCTGCTGGGTAGCGAGCATCGGGCCCTGATGGATGATGACGGCCCCCACCCGCTCGCCGACGATCGCCCCGAACGCGCTGGCCAATTCGTCGGCTTGCCTGATCTCCATGACGTGCAGATTGATCTTGAGCGATCGGGCGGCCAGATCGGTGGCGCGCAGCGACGCCGCTCCGCCGGCGGCCTCGCGCAGGAGTGCGACGCGGGACAGTGACGGGAGGGCCTCCTTGAGGAGCTCCAGCCGCTTTGCGCTCAGCTCGCCGTTGAGCCAGGATGCGCCGGTGATGTTGCCGCCCGGGCGAGACAGGCTCGCCACGAAGCCCTGATCCACCGCGTCGTCCACCCCAGCCATGACGATGGGAATTGTCGTTGTGGCCTGCTTGGCCGCCTGCACCCCGGCCGGACCCGTGGTGGCGATGAGGTCCACTCGGAGCCGGGCCAGGTCCGCGGCCAAGTCGAGCAAGCGGCCGGTCGCGCCATCGGCAGCGCGGTACTCAAGGGTGAGGTTCTGTCCCTCGACGTGGCCGAGCTCGCGCAGCCCCTGACGGAACACCTCCAGGAAGGCGTCATCCGATGGGTCAAAGGGGGAGAGCACGCCGATCCGTGACACCTTCGCGCGTCGCTGGCCGCGCGCGGGCGCCGGCGCCAGCGAGAGCCCGGCAGCGATGACGGCGAGAAAGGCGCGGCGGCTGGTCACCTGATGGAGTGGGGCTCGATAGGCGACGTAGGGCCGTTCATCAGGAGCTCCCAGGAAGCCGCACGTCCGTATTATAGCGACGGACGGGCCCCGCACACTTCCACGCCGCGATCGAGCACGTCACTGTGATCAGCGGCACCTTCAACATGGGCGTCGGCGACAAGCTACACACCCAGGCGACGGGGCGCTTGGAACGGGCCGCGTCGCGATCATGCAGCCCGGTACCCCAGTCGCCCAGCGCGCCGCACCCTCAGTGGAGCATCCAGGGCACGACCCACAGCGCTAGTGAGGCCGGAGTGGCGATCCAGAGCATGACGCGCTGCCGACGCCCCCCGGCGCCTTGAGGGTGCGCGAAGTAGTGCCCGAGGGCGAGCGAAGCGATCGACACGGGAATCAGGACGATCTGCAGGGCCGCCGTCCTGGCGGAGAGCGCTACGCTCGCCACGCCGAGCACTCCGAGCGCGGCGGTCAATAGCGTCGCCGGTCAGAGAACCCAGAGGAACGCAGAAGCCGCCGACAGCCCGCTTGACCATCCCACCTTGTGATCATTCGACATGTGCGATTCCTTTCTTGGCCCACGTGTCACTGTCCGGGACTCGCGCGCCAGGCGCACGCCGGGCCGTGCCGCGATACAAGTACGAGCCCACCCGGGGTCCCGCGACGTAGCCCAGGTTCATCTCTAAGGCCTCGAAGCCGCCCGATCGGAGGAGCCGATCGATCGGTCGGTTCAGGTGGCAGCCACCCGTCATCCGCCGCCAGAGCGGTGTGAGTCGGTCCTGCCACCGGACAACTGACGGATCCGGCGACCGCCCATGCTCGACAAAGATCAGCCGGCCCTCTGGCCGTAGCACGCGATGCATCTCCTGAAGAGCCGCCACAGGATCCGGGATCGTGCAGAGCGTCCAGGTTGTGACGATGTCGTCCACCGACCCGACCGCCAGCGGGATAACCTCCGCCGGCTGGCACAGGAACTCCACCGGGAAGGTCGCGCGCGCCGCCCGCGAACGGGCCATTCGGAGCAGCGCCTCCGAGGGGTCCAGCGCGTAGAGCTTCCGTACCTCTCTGTAGATCGGAACATTGAGTCCGGAGCCCACCCCGACTTCGAGAACCACACCCCTCGCCAGCGACACCCAGCGCGCGCGCTCAGGGCGAAGCGTCTGGCTCCGCATGGCGAAATCGGTGAGCGTCGGCAACAGATACTTACTGTAGAGGCCCATCAGCCTTCTCCTGAATGCAGGACCAGCTCCCCGTCGATTGGATGCCCTTTCCCTCCGCGCACGCCCATTGGAGCAGGCGCCCGATCATCCTCTGGAACACAGGCCGTCCCGAGTCGGCACCCGCAAGATCGAGCGCGCTGAGAAGGACGAGCAGGATCGCCGCTACGGAGGCCATACGGAGCGGGGCGGGTCGTGAAAAGGCAGGCACTCATGCGCTCACCTCTTTCCCCAATGCTCCCACCAGCATCTGCACCACGGTGTCCTGCGCGACTCGCGGGTCGAACGGCTGCGGAGACGGATCCCAGTGGCGATGAACGGCCCAGAAGACCAGTGTCTCCATGATGAGCCGGGCGGCCACGATCGGGTTCGGGACCGGGCGCAACCGCCCCGCACGGATGCCCCGCTCGAGGTACTGAGTGAGCAGGACCAGCAGCGCCTCGCGCCCCTGCGCAAACCAGACTTTCGCGAGCGCCGGGTATTCGACCGCGCAGCGGTCGAGGAGCTTGATGCCGGTCCTGTTCCGCGCCATGGCGTCGTAAAGCTCGCCCAGGATCCTGCTCAGCTCGGTCGCATCCCAGGCGTCTCCGACGCGACAGAGTGCGGCCAGGAGCGTCGGGCTCGCCGGCTGCTCGGCGAGCCGGTGCTTGACCCACTGAAGAGTCCGGCCGCGGGCGGGCGCGCGGACCGGCAGACTTGCCGGCAGCGTGATCGGGCGCGGCGCATCCGCGGAGCGGAGCACGATGTCGAAGAGGGCGTCCTTACTCTCCACGTAGAGATAAACCGTACCCTTCGCCAAGCCCATCGCTTCGGCGATGTCACTCATCTGGGTGCGTCGATACCCTTGGGCAATGAAGACACCTGTCGCCGCGTCGATGAGGTTTTGGAAGCGCGAGTCGGGAATCCTGCGTGGCACGGTTCCGATTTATACATGACTGACCTAGTCAGTCAATAAGATTTCCTGCCCCCTCGGCGAGGCCTCCCGGTCCGCCGGCGTCCTCCCGCCGCGCCCCCGCGAGGTCCCGCCGCGGCGCGCCCGCGTAGAGGATGTCGGTGCGCGAGTAATCCGCCATCTCCGGATCGGCACGCGACACCCGCAGGTCCGGCGAGACCGCGCGGAGCCGGTCCAGCTGGGCCTCGCTGAAGCGCATGGTGACGAGGACGTCGGCCACGGGCGCGCGGCCGCTCGTCTACCCCGGCGCCGCCCCCTGGGTGCCGACGTACAGCGCGTAGAGCGA
>JBKPDT010000174.1:0-8725 GCA_046728035.1 Candidatus Methylomirabilota bacterium
GGCGTCGCGATTGAACGGAAGATAGACGGAAAGCGGCGTCTTCACCGCGCGAGCCACGGCTCCTCGGCAGCGTGGCGTCGCTCGAACTCCGCGATGGCGGCGGCGTGCTCGAGGGTCAGCGCGATCTCGTCCTGGCCGCGCAGCAGGCCCTCGCGGCGGAATGGATCCACCGCGAACGGGATGCGCCCGCCGTCGGGGCCGGTGATGACTTGCGCCTCCAGATCCACCGTGACCGTGGCTCCCGGGCTCGCGTGGAGCTGCCGGCGCAGGCCGGCGGCGATGTCGGCGGCCACCACCACGGGCAGGACGCCCACCTTGAAGCAGTTGTTGAAGAAGATATCGCCGAAGGACGGCGCGATGACGGTGCGAATCCCGTAGGCGGCGAGCGACCACACCGCGTGCTCGCGGGAAGAGCCACAGCCGAAGTTGTCGGCGGCGACGAGGATACGGGCGCCGCGGAAGGCCGGCTGGTTCAGGATGAAGTCCGCCCGCTCGCGCCCATCCTCGTCGAAGCGCACGTCGTGGAAGAGGAGGCCCGCGTACTCCGGCCCCCGGGGCCTGTGCAGGAACCGCGCGGGAATGATGCGGTCGGTGTCGATGTTGACGGCGTCGAGCGGTACCGCCGTCGCGGTGAGCGAGGTGAAGGCGTCCACCCTCACGGCCCCTCGCGGACGAGGGCCCGCACGTCGGTGAGGCGCCCGGTGACGGCGGCGGCCGCCGCCATCGCGGGACTCATCAGATGGGTACGCACGCCCTTGCCCTGCCGCCCTTCGAAGTTGCGATTGGACGTGGACGCCACGCGCTCCCCGGGCCGGCCGATGTCGCCGTTCATGCCGATGCACATCGAGCAGCCGGGGTCGCGCCACTCGAAGCCGGCCTCGCGGAAGACACGGTCGAGCCCTTCCGCCTCCGCCGCCTGCTTGATGAGCCCCGAGCCCGGGACCACCCACGCGGGCACCACCACGCGGCGCCCCCGCACCACTGCGGCGGCGGCGCGGAGGTCCTCGAGCCGGCTGTTCGTGCAGGACCCCACGAACACGCGGTCGATCCGGATCGCGGTCAAGGGCGTGTTCGCGGCGAGCCCCATGTACGCGAGCATGCGCTCGATGGCGGCGCGGCGCGCGGGATCGGGGGTCTCCGCAGGGTCCGGCACCCGCCCGGTGATGGGCAAGGCCTCCTGCGGGCTCGTGCCCCAGGTCACGGTGGGCGCCAGCGACTCCGCCGCCAGCTCCACCTCGTGATCGAACACGGCCGCGGGGTCGGAGGGGAGCGTCCGCCAGTAGGCGAGCGCCTCCTCCCAGCGCGGCCCCTGCGGCGCGAAGGGCCGCCCCTCGAGGAAGGCGAAGGTGGTGGCGTCCGGCGCCACCATGCCGGCGCGGGCACCCGCCTCGATGGACATGTTGCACACCGTCATCCGTTCTTCCATGGACATGGCGGCGATGGTCGAGCCGGCATACTCGACCACGTGACCGGTGCCGCCCGCCGCGCTGATCCTGGCGATGACGGCCAGGATCACGTCTTTGGCGGCGACGCCGGGCGGCCGCGCGCCGTCCACCCGGATGCGCATGGCGCGCGGCTTGCGCTGCCAGAGACACGAGGTGGCCAGCACGTGCTCGAGCTCGGACGAGCCGATGCCGAAGGCGAGGCACCCGAAGGCGCCGTGGGTCGCGGTGTGGGAGTCACCGCAGACGAGAGTGATGCCCGGGACGGTGAAGCCCTGCTCGGGGCCCATGACATGGACGATGCCCTGCCGCGTGTCGCCGGGCCCGAAGTAGGGAATGCCGAGCTCGGTGGTGTGGCGGGCCATCTCGTCCACCATGCCGCGAACGGCGGGGTCCGCGATGGCGGCGCGGCCGCCCGCGGTGGGCACGTAGTGGTCGGCGGTGGCGGCGATGGCGTCCGGGCGCCGGATCGCGCGCTCGGCCTTCCGGAGGCGGTTGAAGGTGTGCACGGCGCCGTCGTGCATGAGCAGCCGGTCGATGTACAACAGGCTCGTCTCGCCGGCGCCCTCCGTCACGACGTGCCGGCTCCAGATCTTCTCGAACAGCGTGCGCGGCGCGGAAGTCACGGCTCCCTCAGGCCCCCGTGTACTTCTCCTCGACGCCGTGCCACCAGTCGAAGCCGACCTTGCGGAAGATGTCCATCGGCGCGAGGACGGGGCCGTCATGCCAGTCGGTCCCGTGCGCCTTGAGGAGTCCCAGCGCCCGCTCCATGGCGGGAATGGCCGCGGCCATGCACACCGCGGGGAAGATCGCGATCCTGAAGCCGAGGCGCTCCAGCTCGGCGGCGGGGACGCGCGGCGTCTTCCCGCCCTGCACCATGTTGGCGAGGAGGGGGGCCTTCACCTCGCGCGCGATGCGATGGATCTCCTCGAGGGTCTGCGGCGCCTCCACGAAGATGAGATCGGCGCCCGCCTCCGCGTAACGGTTGCCACGGTCGATGGCGTCTTCCAGGCTCGTGACCGCGCGCGCATCCGTACGGGCGATGATGACGAAGTCGCGGTCGGTGCGGTGCTCGGCGGCGGCGCGGATCTTCTCGGCGAACTCCTTGGTGGGCACCACCTGCTTGCCCGCGATGTGCCCGCACTTCTTGGGCGCTACCTGATCCTCCATGTGCAGCCCCGCCACCCCCGCCCGCTCGTACTCGCGCACGGTGCGCACGGCGTTGAGCGCGTTGCCGTACCCGGTATCGGCGTCCGCGATGACCGGCAGGCTCACCGCGCTCGCGAGATGCGCGGCGTGGTTCGCCATCTCGGTGAGGGTGGCGAGGCCGAGGTCGGGCTGGCCGAGGTGCGAGGCGGCGGTGCCCGCGCCCGTCATGTACACCGCGGAGAAGCCCGCCGCCTCGATGAGGCGCGCGGAGATGCCGTCGTACGCGCCGGGCGCCACGATGAGCCCGGGCGCAGCGAGCATCTGTCGGAGTCGAGTGGTGGTGCGCATCGGTGGTCCCTTCCCGGCCCTTCGGGCCCTGCGCGCGCGTCGTCTCGGCTGGAGGAGTCGCGGCGGACGGGATTGTTCCGCAATCCCGCGGGACTGTCAACATGGTACGCTAGAGGCAATCAAAGGGGGCTTCATGAGCGATCGTCTCCGCTTCGGCATCTTCCTCGCGCCCTTCCACCCGCCGGACGAGCACCCGACCCTCGCCATCGAGCGCGACTTCCAGCTCATCGAGCACCTCGACCGCCTCGGTTACGACGAGGCCTGGATCGGCGAGCACCACTCCGCCGGCTACGAGATCATCGCCTCCCCCGAGCTCTTCATCGCCGCCGCCGCTGAGCGGACCAAGCACATCCGCCTCGGCACCGGCGTGGTGTCGCTGCCCTACCACCATCCCTACATCGTCGCCGACCGCATGCAGCAGCTCGACCACCAGACGCGAGGCCGCGCGATGTTCGGGGTAGGCCCGGGCGCGCTCCCCTCGGACGCGGTGATGCTCGGCATCGATCCCCTGCGCCAGCGCGACATGCAGGACGAGGCGCTGTCCGTCATCCTCCCGCTGCTGCGCGGCGAGGCGGTCACCCACAAGTCCGACTGGTTCAGCATGGTGGACGCACGCCTCCAGCTCCGCCCGTGGAGCCGTCCGCACATCGAGATGGCGGCGGCGGCCATGATCTCGCCGTCGGGGCCGCGCCTCGGGGGCAAGTACGGGATCGGGCTCCTGTCCATCGGCGCCACCGCAAAGGCCGCCTACATGGCCCTACCCGAGACGTGGCGGATCTACGACGAGACCGCGCGCGAGCACGGCCACACCGCCGCTCGCGTGAACTGGCGGCTGGTCGTGCCCATGCACGTGGCGGAGACGCGCGAGCAAGCCTTCGAGAACATCCGCTTCGGCCTGAAGAAGTACCTCTACTACTACACCCAGGTCATCGCGCTCCCCTTCGAGCTCACCGGGACGCCCGATCAGCAGGTCGACCAGTTCCTCGCCTCGGGCGTCGCCGTGGTCGGCGATCCCGACGACGCCGCGAAGCGCATCGAGGAGCTCCACGCCAAGTCGGGCGGCTTCGGCTGCTTCCTCCAGATGGCCCACAACTGGGCGGACTTCCCGCAGACCCAGCGGAGCTACGAGCTCATCGCGCGCTACGTGATGCCGCGCTTCAACGGCGACAATGAGGGCCGGATGGACAGCATGCAGTGGGCGTCGGCCAACCGGACCGAGCTGATGGATGCGGGGCGGCAGGCCAAGATGGCCGCCGCGCAGAAGTACGCCGCCGAGCGCGAGCGGACGAGCGGAACGGCCTGAGCGGTGGCGTTCGATCTCGCCCCCTTCCTCGACCGCCGGCGGCGCTTCGCCGAGGCCCTCGGTGAGTCGCTCGCGATCATTCCGGGCGCCCGCGAGGCGTCTCGGAACGCCGACACCGACTTCGAGTTCCGGCAGGACTCCGACTTCTACTTCCTCACCGGCTTCGACGAGCCCGACGCGGTGGCGGTCTTCAATCCCTCGCACGCGAAGGAGCGCTTCGTCCTCTTCGTGCGCCCCCGCGACCGGGAGATGGAGACCTGGACGGGCCGGCGCGCCGGCGTAGAAGGCGCCATCGCCACCTACGGCGCCGACGCCGCCTACACCATCGACGAGCTCGACGCGCGGCTGCGCGAGTACGCGATGGACCGGTCCGCCCTCGTCTACCGCCTGGGCAACCCGCACCACGACGCCCGTGTCACGCGCCTCGTCGCCGAGATGCGAAACGCCCGCGTGCGCGGCTTCGTCACCCCCGCGCGCATCGACGACCCCGGCCCCATCCTCCACGAGATGCGCCTCCGCCGCCTGCCCGAGGAGCTGGCCCGCCAGCGGCGCGCCTGCCAGATCAGCCGCGACGCCCACATCGAAGCGATGCGCTTCGCCCGGCCGGGCCAGCACGAGTACGAGGTCCAGGCGGCCATCGAGTTCGTGTTCCGGAAGGGCGGCTCACCGCGCAACGCCTATCCTTCCATCGTGGCGTCGGGGCCCAACGCGTGCATCCTCCACTACAACGAGAACCGGCGGCGCATGGAGAACGGTGACCTCCTCCTCATCGACGCCGGCTGCGAATGGGGCTATCACGCCTCCGACATCACGCGCACCTTTCCGGTGAACGGGACGTTCACGGCGCCGCAGCGGCGGATCTATGAGATTGTGCTCGACGCCCAGCTGGCGGCGATCGAAGCGGCCCGCGCCGGCAACGCCTACGACGCCATGCACGACGCGGCCAGGCGCGTCCTCACCGAGGGGCTCGTGGCGGTGGGCCTGCTGCCTCGCGGCGTGGAGCAATCGCTCGCCATGCACCACTACCGCGAGTTCTACATGCACGGGACCGGCCACTGGCTGGGCATGGACGTCCACGACGTGGGCGATTACCGCATCCGCCGCCAGTCGCGTGTGCTCGAGTCCGGCATGGTGCTCACGGTGGAGCCGGGGCTGTACATCGATCCCGAGCGCGAGGCCGCGACCTTCTACCTCCGCGAGTACATCGAGGAGGAGATGTGGGAGCGTCGCTACCGTCTCGGCGTGGCCGCCGCCCGCAAGCTCGAGGAGGAGGAGAAGGCGCGCGCGGAGAAGATCGTCCATCCGATCCCGCCCGAGTATCGCGGCATCGGCGTGCGCATCGAGGACGACATCCTGATCACCGCGGGCGGCCACGAGATCCTCACCGCGGGCACGCCGAAGACCGTGGAGGAAGTGGAGCGCGCCTGCGCCGAGCCGTCGCGCCTGCCGCGGTAGTCCGGCCGCGTTCCCGTGTTCATTCGCTCTGCCGCCCCGCACGCGCGGACAGGCGCCCCGCGACCTTGAACTTCTCGCCGGGACGCGGCGTCACGACCACCATCTCCCCAGGGTCGAGGCTGACGCCGGTGAGGGCAAGGATGGTGGAGCCGTGGGAGACCAGCACGAGATTGCCGCCCGCTCCCTCGGGTCGCCAGGTCCCGATCAACGTCTCGAGCTGTCGGACCTGCTCGACGGTCGCCTCGGACCGCCCGTAGAGATTGGACAGGGGCGTCGCGACATCGGCCGCCCCGAAGGCCAGCCGTGCCGTCTCGAGGCAGCGGCACCACGGGCTGGAGAGCACGCGCCCCACCGGGACCCCGCGCGCCCGAAACGCCTCCCCGACCCGCCGCGCGTCCGCGCGACCGGCCTCGGTGAGGTTGCGTTGGGTCGTGCAGTCGTCGAGCCGGAACTTCGGCGGATCCCCCACCCCGGGCGTGGTGACGGCATGACGGATCAGGACGACCTGGCTGCCTCCCTTGAGCAGGGTCCAGATCGCCTCGGTGGCCCCCGCCGCGGCCGGCAGGCCGAGGATGCCGGCCAGGACCAGCAGGGCGATCGCGCGTCGGGCGAGCATGCAGTGATTTTACACGGGCCGGCAGGCGGGCGGGCCGGGCGCGGCGTCCGCCCCTCGGCCCTCCACCGCTACGACATCGCGCCGCCGTCCACCGTGTACGCACCGCCGTTCACGTACGACGCCTCCGGGCTCATGAGGTAGGCGACGAGCGACGCCACCTCCTCGGGCTTGCCGTACCGGCGCATCGGGATGGTGGCGGCGAGCCGGTTGCGCGTCGCGCGCGGGTCGCGCGGATTGAAGCCGCCCTCCAGCTGGTCCACCATGGCGGTCTCGATGGACGCCGGGCACACCGCGTTGACCCGCACCCCGTGGCGGACCAGCTCGATGGCAGCGGTGCGCGTGAGCCCGATCACCGCGTGTTTGCTCGCGGTGTAGGCGACGATATTGGGCGAGCCGCGGAGCCCCGCGATCGAGGCGGTGTTGACGATGGCCCCGCCGCCGCGCGCGATCATCGCGGGGGCGACCACCTTGAGCCCCAGCCACACGCTCTTCACGTTCACAGCGAGAACCCGGTCGAAGGTGGATTCCGGGTAGTCGACGAGCGGGCTCACCACGCCGAGGATCCCCGCGTTGTTGAAGAAACCGTCGATCCCGCCCCAGCGCTCCACCGCCGCCGCGGCATAGCGCTGCACCTCCGCCAGCCGCGTCACGTCGGCCTCGACCACCAGCCCCTGCCCGCCCGCGCGCTCCACCGCGGCGAGGGTCTCCGCGAGCCCGCCCACGTTCACGTCGACGAGGAGCACGCGCGCGCCCTCGGCGGCGAAGCGCGCCGCCGCCGCGCGGCCGATGCCGGCGGCCGCGCCGGTGATGACCACCACCTTGTCCACGAAACGCCGCTCCATGGCCGACACCATATCAGCCGCGCGGGAGGAGCGCCACGCCCGAGGCCAGCCGGACACGACGATGGTAAACTTGGTCGGCCCGAACCCAGTTCCGACGCCCGGAGGCTCCGAGATGAAGCATCGCAACGTCTACCGCACCGAGCTCACCCCCCTGAGCTTCCTCCAGCGCAGCGCCTACGTCTTCCCCGACAAGGTCGCGGTGATCCACGGCGCGCGGCGCTACACCTATCGGCAGCTCGAGGAGCGCGTGAACCGCCTGGCCTCCGCACTGCGCAGCGCGGGGATGGCCAAGGACGACCGCGTGGCGTTCCTGTGCCCCAATATCCCGGCCATGCTCGAGGCGCACTACGGCGTCCCGTTGGGCGGCGGCATCCTCGTCGCCATCAACATTCGCCTCTCTACCGACGAGATCGGCTACATCCTCAAGCACTCCGGCTCCAAGTTCCTCTTCGTGGACGCCGAATTCGAGTCGGTGGTCAAGCCGCTCGACCTCGGCGGCATCCACGTAGTGCGGGTGGACGATACCGGCGCCTCCGGGGATCCCTACGAGGACTTCCTCGCCACCGGCTCGCCCGCGCCCGTCCAGAGCTGGCTCGAGGACGAGGAGGAGACGATCTCGATCAACTACACCTCGGGGACCACCGGGCGGCCGAAGGGCGTGATGTACAGCCACCGCGGCGCGTGGGTGAACGCGCTCGGCGAGGTCATCGAGTCGCGGATGGGCTTCGACACGCGCTATCTCTGGACACTGCCCATGTTCCACTGCAACGGCTGGTGCTTCACGTGGGGCGTCACCACGGTGGGGGGCACTCACATCTGCCTCCGGAAGGTGGAACCCGCCCGCATCTGGGAGCTCATCGAGTCCGAGGGCGTGACCCACTACAACGGCGCTCCCACCGTGCAGATCGGCGTGGTCAATCACCCCAAGGCGCATCGCCTCGCCAAGCCGGTGACGGTGACGGTAGCGGGCGCGCCGCCCTCGCCCACGCTGCTCGGCAAGCTGAAGGAGCTCAACCTCCATCCCGTTCACGTCTATGGTCTCACCGAGACCTACGGCCCGCACACCGTCTGCGAGTGGCATCCCGAGTGGGACGCCCTGCCCCCCGAGATGCAGGCGCAGCGGGCGGCGCGCCAGGGCCAGGGTTACGCCATCTTCGACCTCGTTCGCGTGGTGGACGAGAAGATGCAGGACGTGCCGCGCGACGGCGAGACGCTCGGCGAGGTCATCATGGTGGGCAACAACGTGGCCAAGGGCTACTTCGAGAATCCGGAGGCGACGGCGGAGTCCTTCCGCGGCGGCTGGTTCCACTCCGGCGACATCGGCGTCTGGCACCCCGACGGCTACATCGAGCTCCGCGACCGCAAGAAGGACATCATCATCTCGGGCGGCGAGAACATCTCCACCATCGAGGTCGAGCAGACGGTGGCGCGCCACCCCGCGGTGATGGAGTGCGCCGTCGTGGCCATCCCCGACGAGAAGTGGGGCGAGCGGCCCAAGGCCTTCGTCACCCTCAAGCCCGGCGCCACCGCCACCGAGCCCGAGATCATCGAGTTCTGCAAGCAGCACATC
>JBKPDT010000175.1:0-7739 GCA_046728035.1 Candidatus Methylomirabilota bacterium
CCGCACGGGGCCGCCGGGGTCCCTGGCGGCCAGCGCCTCCGCGCGCCGGGCCTGGATCAGGTCGAAGTGCTCGAGATAGTCCGGATGGTAGGGCGTGACCGGATACGGATGGGCCACGAAGCCGGGCGCGGCGGCGAGCCCTCGCATGGCGCGAGCGGCGATCTCGCACCGACCCTCACGGCTACGCGCCGCCGGCGCTGCGGGATTCACGGTGACGACCACGAAGGCGCGGAGCGACTCGACGGCGCTCACATTGGCGGGGAGACGGCCCCCCGCGAAGGGATCACCGCCGACGTAGGCGTGCAGGGCGCCCGAGCGCAGGGGGGCCGCCGCTGCCGAGAGCTCCAGGGTTTCGAGCCGGATCTCCTGCGGGTAGTACGACGGATAGAAGGGCAGCTCGTGCCCGGCCTGGGCGGGCGCGGACGCCGCCATGACCGCGAGCAGGACGAGCCCGCGGAGAAGACGGAGCGCGGGGGAGGCGGCGCTCACGCCGGTCTCCTCCCCCGCGTCCTTTCGTGATGCTAGACCTTGATCTGGGGCCAGGTCTTGTCGATCCAGGTATAGGTCGAGGTGGGCTCTCCCTTGGGCCAGCCGGGAGGCGCGGTGATGTTCCGGATGGGGATGGTGATGATCCGGTTCGGATCGAGGATCTGGAACGGATAGTCCGGGTGGTTGAGGGAAAAGCCGGTCATCGCGTCCTTGTAGCCTTGGTGGTTGTCCGGACGGATGTAGAGGTAGCCGGCCGGCCCCGGGTGCATCAGTCCTTCCAGCTGGCCGATGATGGCCTCGTCGTCGGGCCAGCCGCCCATGAGCTTGTTCGCCCGCTCCACGGCGGTCTTGAGCATGTACAGCGTCGAGTACGAGCCCTCGGACTGGAAGTTCGGGTACTCCTTCCAGCGGTCGTAGTACTTCTTCACGAAGGTGTCGTTGTAGGGCCAGCGGTTGTTGGGCGGGTAGTTGAAGTAGTAGTTGGAGTGCACACCCGCGATCGCGCCCTCCGGGTGATCCTTGCCGATCGCGTGGGGAGCCACGCCGAACGCGATGGTGCTCGCGAACTTCATCTTCTTGAAGGTGTCGTACCGGAGCGCCTGCTTGTACATCGCGACGTAGTCGCCCCCCCAGACCGAGGAGACGAGGAGGTCGGGCTTGGCCGCGATGGTCTTGGTGATGTGCGAGGTGAAGTCGGTGGTCCCGAGCTTGGGCCAGCCTTCCGACACCACCTGGGCCTGCGGCACCATCTTCTTCATCACGATGTTGAAGTGGTCGAAGGCGTTGCGGCCGTAGGAGTAGTCGGGGTGGATGTGGGCGATGCGCTTGACCTTGGGCCAGGTCATCGCCGCCGCGATGGCGCAGGTGACGCCGTCGGCGGACTGCATGTTGGTGATGCGGAAGATGTAGTGCGGGTTCGGCACGGCCTTGTCGAACAGGAAGTCGGTGCATCCGTCCACGAAGATCGTGAGGAGCTTGAGCTCCTCAGCCACCGGTCCCAGCGCGGGGGTGTTGCCGCTGGAGATGACGCCGGTGAAGAGGTCGACCTTCTCGGAGAGCTTGAGCCGCCGCATCTCTTTCACGTTGGCGTCGGTGCCCGCGTTCTCGTCGGCCTTGAAGGTCTCGATCTTGCGCTTGCCGAGGAGGCCCCCCTGGGCGTTGATCTCGTCCGCGGCGAGGATATGGCCCTTGTAGGAGGGTTCGCCGAGGACGGCGGCGGGGCCGGTGAAGAACGTCATGTGAGCGATCTTGTAGGGCGTGTCCGGAACAGTGCCCTTGGCCTGGGCGTGAGCGGGACGGGCCCCCAGGATTGGCACCGGCAGGACACCGACCGCGGCAGCGGAGGCACTGATTCCCGCGGCAGCGGTGCCGACGGTGACGCCCATCTGGGAGAGGAAGTCGCGCCGTGAAACCTCATGGGACATGGGTGGTGCCCTCCTTCAGTCAGGAATCGGTCGCTCGAGTAGGCTCAGTGGCCGTATACGCCCCCATTCCAGCCCGTGTCAAGGTCTAACCACCCGACTTATCGGGGGGGAAATGCCCCATTTCCGGTAACCCGACGCCGGTGCCCGTCTTATAATTGGCGACGGAGGAGACGGGCTTTCAGAACCCGGGCTGGCCCATGGTGACGACAGCGTTCCGCGGGGTGATGACGGCGGTTCGCGCCCGCCCGGGCGTGCTCGTCGCGGTGGCGGCGGGGGTGTTCGCGCTGGACATCCTGGTGCCGCCCCTGGTGCTCTCACTGGCCCGCAAGCCGGTGGACTTCTTCACCTTCAATCCCTGGCTCAACCGTCTCCCCGACTACCTGGCCGCTCCCCAGCCGCCGCTCCTGGATAAGCTCGGTCGGCTCTGGGACATCGCCCTCTTTTGGTTCTCGGCCGACGGCTCGTTCGGCGTCGAGTGGGGCTTCGCCGTCACCGTGAGTGATCTCGTTCGGTTCGCCCTCATGGGACTCATCGTCGGCACCTACTTCACCCTCTGGGCACATCTGCGCCGGACGCCGTCCTTTCCCGTCCTCGCGCGTCGGGCCGGCGGGGGCGGCGGCCTGCTGGGGGCGGTGTCCGGCGTGCTGGGGCTGTCCACCAGCGCGTGCACCGTCATGGGCTGTGGGGCGCCCGTGATCCCCGTGGTGGGCCTCGCCTTCGTGGGCATGTCGAGCACCACGCTCAAATGGATGGCGGAGCTCTCGACGGTGGGGACCGGCCTGGTGCTCGCCGGGCTGATCCTCGGCGTGTCCTACCTCGGGTGGCGGGTCGGCGCTTCTGGCCGGGCGGTGACGCCATGACAACCCTTGCCACCGATCGCCTGCTGCTCCGGCCCTTCGGCGCCGGGGACGCCGCGGCGCATGCGCGACTCTACGACGATCCGGAGGTGACGCGCTGGCTCGGTGACGGCCCCTGGCACGGAGACGCGGCGCGCGCCCGCTCGCGAAGGACGCTCGAGCGCTTCGCGGAGGCATGGGCGGCGCATGGATGGGGTGTCTGGGCCATCAGCGATCGGGTGACCGGCGAGGTCATGGGCCAGTGCGGACTCCAGCATCTCGAGCTGGCCCCGGGCACTCCCGCCGAGGTCGAAGTGCTCTATGCGCTCGAACGCCGCCACTGGGGGCGGGGCCTCGCGTCGGAGGCCGCCCGCGCCGCCCTCGGGCACGGCTTCGGCGTACTCGCCCTGCCCCGAATCGTGGGGGTGGCGCGGCCCGACAATCACGCCTCGCGCGCGGTGCTGGAAAAGATCGGCCTCGTCTTCGAGCGCGAGCTGAGCCTCCTCGGGAAACCTGCCGTCTGCTATGCGCAATCCCGCGCCGCGCACCTCGCGCGCGGGGCGGGCGCGACGGCAGGATGGGCCGGCGCATGACCTTCACGCTCGGCCGGAAGATCGCGATCGGCTTCAGCGCGGCCCTCGTGGTCCTGGTGCTGATCGGAGGCGCGTCCTTCAGCAGTCTCGCCGACCTCGCCCTGAACGCCCAGCGGGTGGAGCAGACCTACCAGACTCTCCAGGTGCTGGAGGGTATCCTCGCCCGCGTGATCGACGTGGAGACGGGAGAGCGCGGCTTCCTCATCTCGGGGGCGGACCACTATCTCGAACCTTACCGGGTCGCACGCGAGAGCCTCCGCCAGGAGCTTGCGCGCGCCCGGCGTCTCACCGACGACAATCCCGCCCAGCGCCAGCGGCTCGACCTGCTCGAGCCGCTCATCGCGCGCAAGCTCACCCTCGTCGCGCAGAGCATCAGCGAGCGCGAGCGGGCGGACGGCACCGATGCCATGACCCTCCTCGAGGAGGGTCAGTCCACCATGGACGAGATCCGCACCACCATCTTCAGGATGAAGGCCGAGGAGCTGCGGCTCCTCGCCGAGCGCGGTGAGACCGCCGCCGCCAGTCGGCGCAAGGCGCTCCTCGTCGTGGGAGGCGGCTGCTTCTCCGCCATCGCCCTCATGGGCCTGGCCGGTCTCCTCATCCGCCTCGATCTCCGCCGCCGCCGCGCCGCCGAAGCCGAGCTCCAGGCCGCGGAGGAGCGCTACCGCCTCCTCTTCGACCGCAGCCAGGCCGGCATCTTCCGCACCAACCGGGAGGGGCTGCTCCTCGAATGCAATCCCGCCTTCGCCCGGATGCTCGGCTACCGGAGTCCGGAGGATGCGCGCGGCCGGAATGCCGCCGACCTGCACTCCGACCGCGAGGCGATGGCGCTGATCCTCCGGCGGCTCCTCGCGGGCGAGACGATCAATGACCTGGAGCTGCCCCTCCGGCGGCGGAGCGGCGAGACGGTGTGGGCCCTCATGAGCGTGGTCTACATGCCGGACCTCGCCGATCCGCACTTCGAGGGCACCATCATCGACATCACCGACCGCAAGCAGGCGTCGGACCGCCTCGTCCATCTGCTCCAGACCGAGCAGCAGCTCAAGGAGATGGGCGACCTCCTCGACGCCTGCCTCACCCTCACCGAGGTCTACAGCGTGGTCCGGCGCTCGCTCGAGGCGCTCTTTCCCGCGGGGTCGGGCGCGCTCCACGTCATCAACGCCTCCCGGAACCTCGTGGAGACGGTGACGGCTTGGGGAGCGGGCGGCGCGGGCGGTGAGACGGTGTTTGCCCCCGCCGATTGCTGGGCGCTCCGGCGCGGACGCATCCACGTGGTGGACAAGAGCGGCGACGGTCTCGTCTGCTCTCACCTCGAGGCGCCCCTGCCCGTGTCCTATCTGTGCATCCCCCTCGTCGCCCAGGGCGAGGCGGTGGGCGTGCTTTACTTCGCGCGCGACGCCGCGCTCCCGCCCTTCAGCCAGGAAGAGCAGCGCGTGGCCGGCGCCGCCGGGGACAAGCTCGGGCTGGCCCTCGCCAACCTCGCGCTGCGTGAGCGACTCCGCACCCAGTCGGTGCGCGATCACCTGACGGGCCTGTTCAACCGGCGCTACATGGAGGAGACGCTCGAGCGCGAGCTGCGGCGGGCGCAGCGCAACAGCGTGCCGCTGTCCGTGATCATGGTGGACGTGGACCACTTCAAGCGCTTCAACGACGAGCACGGCCACGACGCGGGGGATGCCCTCCTCGCCGAGCTGGGGCGGCTCTTGCGCGGCCATGTGCGCGCGGAGGATGTCCCCTGCCGCGTGGGCGGCGAGGAGTTCGCCATCGTGATGCCGGGCGCCGCCGCCAAGGACGCGGTGCGCCGCGCCGAGCAGCTGCGCGAGGCGGCCCTTCGCCTCCGCATCGTCCACCGCGGGGTCTCGCTCGGCGCGGTCACTATATCGCTGGGCGTGGCCGCCTACCCGGAACACGCGGCGGTCTCCGACGCGCTCCTCCGCGCCTCCGATGGCGCGCTCTATCGCGCCAAGCGCGAGGGGCGCGACCGGGTCGTGATCTCCGACGTCGTCCCGCCCCCGCCTCCCGAATCAGCGGCGCCCTGAACCTCGCGGCGAGGAAGGCGGCGACGCGGTCGCCCCGTCAATCCGAACCCGGCGCCTCGGTCCCGCCGTCCAGGCGCGTGTAGCGCCGGCGGATGCTCTGGAGGCGGCGCGAGCGCTTGAGGCCGGTGCGATGGAGGAGGTAGCGGGTGACCACCCAGAGGATCTTGGTGCCGTACACGCACGAGTCCACGAAGCTCGCGGAGGAGGCCTCAGCGAAGTAGCGGACCGGCACCGCGATCTCGGCGAGCCGGAACTCGCCCGACACCGCCTGGGCGATGATCTCCTGGTCGAAGACGAAGCCGTCGGAGTTCATCCGGAAGTTCGCCGATTCCAGGACTTCCCGGCTGAACGCGCGATAACCGGTGTGGAACTCGGAGAGGTCGAGGCCGAAGGCCCGATTCTCCACCCAGGTGAGAAAGCGGTTGGCTACGTACTTCCACCACGGCATGCCCTGCTGGATCGCCGATCCCCCGCCCGCCAGCCGCGAGCCCAGCACGAGGTCGGCCTCGCCCCGCACGATGGGCTCGATGATCTTGGGGACGAGAGTCGGGTCGTACTGGTAGTCGGGGTGCACCATCACCACGATGTCGGCGCCTGCCCGGAGCGCCTCCGTGTAGCACGTCTTCTGGTTGGCGCCGTAGCCGTAGTTCCGGTCGTGCACGAAGATCTCGAGGCCCAGCTCGCGCGCGATGTCCAAGGTGGCGTCGGTGGAGCCGTCGTCGACCAGGATGACGAGATTCACCGATTCCTTGGGCAGCTCCTCGTAGGTGAGGCGAAGGGTGCGGCCCGCATTGTAGGCGGGCATCACGACCACCACCTTCGGCGCGGGAGCCTTGGGCGCGGCCACTATCTCTGCGCCTCCGCCGCCGCCGCCTCCGCGCACACCGCCACGAACTGGTAGGCGAGCCCACCCGGCCAGAGCCGTGCCGCTCCCGCCGAGAGCCGGTGCAGCGTGGCCAGCGCCGACCCGTGCCAGCGCGCGGGGACCACCACCGGCAGCGGCACCGGCGTCACGTGGAGCTCGCGCACGGTGAGCCGAGCGGCAGAGAGGAGCCTGAGGAAGGTGCGGCGCGTGAAGAAGGACAGATGGGTGCGGTCGAGGATGCCGCGGTCGGCATACTCGAAGCGGCCGACGAGGAGGGACAGCCGCACCCAGAGATGCGCCACGTTGGGAACGGACACGATGATGACGGCGCCGGGGGCGAGATGCCGGTTGAGCTCGTGCATGACCCGGAGGGGGTCGGTCAGGTGCTCGATCACGTCTCCATAGATGACGGCGTCGTACTGGCCGACGAGGGGCGGCCGCTCGCGCTCGAGGTCCACCGCGAGGGCCTGCTCGCAGCGCGTAGCCGCCCGCGCGGCCTGCGCGGGGTCGCGCTCCAGCGCGGTGACCTTCCAGCCCATCCCGGTGAGCCGCTCGGCGAGGAAGCCGTCCGCCGCGCCGACGTCGAGCGCCCGCCGGCCGCGGCCGGCGCCGAGCCGGGACAGGATCAGGGAATGGCTCGAGTACGGGTCATCCTTGAGCCGATAAAGCGCGCCGCTCACTCGTGCATAGTACCCCGGTCACGGACGGTTCGAGTAGAGCCAGCGCCCACCGCCCTGCTGGATGAGGTGCACGGACCCGGGCGGCAGGCCCCGGACGACGCTCGCCTCGGGCCGGCGCCCGGAGAGGAGGAAGACCCGCCCGAGCCCCATCCACGCCGCCTCGAGCCGGGGCGCGTCCCAGAACGTGTCGCGAGCCTCCGGGAACGTGGCGCCGAAGGCGAGGTTGGACACCAGCCCGTCGACGACCTTGACCGGCCGGTCCAGGTCCATGAGCCACGCCCCACTGTTCTCGAGCGGCCCCTCGTGGGCGAGGATGTCGGCGGGCGTGGCGCGGATCGCGAGGGCCTGGCCTAGGCCGCGCGCGGAGCGGCTCCGGGCGAAGAGCGAGAAACCCTCGGCGCTGATCGGCAAGAAGGCGAGCATGGCGGCAAGGAGGGCCCCGAGCCCGATCACGGGCCGGCGCAGAGCGAGCCCCACGGCGGCGCCGAGCGCGCCGAGACCGAGCGCCATCGCGGCCGATCGGAGGAGCGGTCCCACCTGGCCCGGCGACATGAAGGGCAGGTCGCCGCCCGTGGTGCCGACGTTGCGGGCCACCAGGTCGGCAGAGGCGAGCATCCCGTCCGGCAGAGCGATCCGACCTTGCCAGGCGAGAAGGCTGGCGAACGCTGCCGTCCCGAGGACCATGAGCGGCGGGACGAGGAGGCCCAGCGCCGACGGGGCGCCGGGCTTCCCCTCCAGCACCTCGTCCCAGAGCTTGGCCACGAGGAGAGCGAAGGCGGGGAAGGCGGGTAGCCCGTAGTGCGGCAGCTTGAA
>JBKPDT010000176.1:0-6520 GCA_046728035.1 Candidatus Methylomirabilota bacterium
GTGCGGGGCCAGCCCGGGCACGGACACTTCCAGTGCGGCGCGGCGCTCGCGCCGCCACCGGTCCACCGCCGCCACGTCCCAGTCCGCGGCGGTGGCCGAGGCGAGCCGCGGCGCCAGCTCCTCGAGGATGGCGCCGAGATCGCCCACCACCTCGCCCGCCGGCTTGAAGTAGGTGCCGCCGCCCGGCGCGACGAGGCCGGGCGCGTCCGACGCACAGCGGGTGAGGTTCAGCACCGGCGCCTGATAGGGCCAGGAGCGCGGGATCAGCTCGACCGGGTCGAGGCCGAACGCGATGATGAGGTCGGCCTGGCGGACGAAGGGCTCTTCGAGCGCCCCGCCAGTGACGACCCCCATGACGAGGGGGTGCGGATCGGGCAGCGCCCCCTTGGCCTTGTAGGTGGTGAGGAGCGGCGCGGGCAACGCCTCGCAGAACGCCCGCAGCCACTTGGTGTCCGAGAGTCGGCAGCCGAGACCGGCCAGGACCACCGGCCGGCGCGCGGCGCGGATCAGGGCCGCCGCGCGCTCGAGCGCGGGCTCGGCGGGTCGCGCGAGAGGCGGAGGCGTGACGCTGGCCGCCAGGGGCAGGGCATCGAGCCCCGCCACGTCCGCGGGCAGGTCGAGGTGCACCGGCCCGCGCGGCTCCGCGAGGGCGAGCTGCACCGCATGGGCGACCCAGTGGCTGGGCGAGTCCCGCGTCACCGTCACCGTCCCCTTCACGATGGCGCCGAGGTGCGCGGGATGATCGACGGTCTGATGGGTGGTGAAGGCGAGAGCGGCCTCGGGGTGCCGGTCGCTCAGGTAGATCATGGGCGCGCGGTCAAGCCGTGCGTAGGCGAGCCCGGTGGCGCTCGCGGTGACGCCGGGTCCCAACGTCGAGATCGCCGCGCCGGGCGAGCCTGCGAGCTCCCCCGTCACCGCGGCCATGATGCAGGCCGCCCATTCCTGATGCGCGAGCACGAAGGGCAGGCCCTGGACGCGCGCCGCCTCGAGCACCTCGAGGTTGGAGCCGCCGCCGGGCACGCCGAAGAGACGCGGCACGCCGGCCCGGCGCAGGCCCGCGACGAGAAGATCGGCGACGGTAGGCATCCGCTCCGCATTCTTCAATACGAGGTTCCTTTTGTCCACCGGGGGGTACTTTCTACCCGCCTGGAATATTCAAGCTTCGACAGCACGGACCCACATGCCTCGCAGGAAGTCGGCGTCAATGCACGAGTCTTCCACCTGGAAGCACCCGGCACGGGGCTTGCCTGATAGCCATAGCAAGGAGGACACGTCAATGCTCGAGACGATTGCCGTCGTGTTGCTGCTGCTCTGGGCCTTGGGCTTGGTGACCTCGTACACCATGAGCGGCCTCATCCACATCCTGCTCGTGGCGGCCGTGGTCGTCGTGCTCGTGCGAGTGATCCAGGGACGCCGACCGATCTGACGGGGGCGTCGTGAGCCTTCGCGCCGCCTTCCTCGTGACGGCCGTGGCCCTCGCGGGCGCGGCCTGTGTCACCCCACGTTCGCCCGATACGCCGGCGCCGCCCATCGTCCAGGTGGACGGCGCCGACGCGCGAGCGCGGCAGTTTGGCAACACCGGCAGCGAAGTCATCACCAATTCGTCGCTCGAATCCAGGGTCCGCGCGCTCTTCGGGCCCGACTGGGCGCTCGAACCCGGCAGCCGCCTGCGGGCGCCCGCCTCTTCGTTCTTCGCAAGCGCCGATCCGCCACGGCTCGTCCGCACCAACGAGGGGGAATACGTGGCGGTGACGGGATGCGGGCCGGCGGGTTGCCGCGCCCAGCGGGTGCTGCTTCTCGTGCGGGGAGACGGCGAGAGCCTGCTGGCCCGTCTGGACGAGGGCGGCTTCAGCCACTACTACGCTCATGGCGCGGGGCTCAGCATGAACCCCGCCAGCCGCGCGTTGCTCGACCGCGCCCGTAGCGCCGTCGGGACGCCGGCCTAGGAGGGTCCCATGGCTTACTCCGTGCGCGACGCACTCAAGCCCCGCGGGCTCAAGGGTATCTCGGACGACCAGATCGAGCAGCACTGGGAGCTTTACAAGGGCTACGTCAAGAACACCAACGAGCTGATCGAGGAGCTCGGCCACGCCGAGCGGGGCTCCCGTCACTGGGCCGAGCTCAAGCGCCGGGCCGCGTTCGAGCTCGATGGTATGGTGCTCCACGAGCGCTATTTCGAGAATCTCAAGGCGGGCACCCAGCTCCGCCCAGGCGGCCCCCTCGCCCAGAGCTTCGCCAGCACGTGGAAGACCGTGGACGACTGGCGCGCGGACTTCGCGGCCACCGGCCAGATCCGGGGCGTGGGCTGGGCCATCGTGTACTTCGACGGCAGCACCGGTCAGCTCTTCAACTGGTGGGTCGGCGACCACGAGATCGGTCATCCCGGCGGCTGGGCGCCCATCCTCGTGATGGACGTCTGGGAGCACGCCTATATGGTTGACCACGGCGCGAACGGGCGGAAGGAGTACGTCGAGGCGTTCATGGAGAACGTGAACTGGGACGTGGTCGAGCGCCGCTTCGAGGAGCACCGCGCGCGGGTCGGGTAGGCCCGCCCGAAAGAGCGCCCGACAGGCGGGTGGTCAGCCGGCGAGACGCGCGAGGACGGGCCGCATCCGCTCGAGGGCCTTACGGATGTTGGCCTCGGAGTTGGCGTACGAGAGTCGGAGGTAGCCCTCGCCGTACTCGCCGAAGGCCGAGCCGCCGAGGACCGCGACGCCGGCCTCGTTGAGGAGTTGGCTCGCGATCTCGGCGGAGGGCCGGCCCAGCCGCTTCACGTTGGGAAAGACATAGAAGGCGCCGCGCGGTGAGCGGCACGTCACCCCCGGCAGCGCGTTGAGCCCTTCTACGATGATGTCGCGCCGGCGCTTGAACTCCGCCACCATCTCGAGGACGGGCTGCTGGTCGCCCTGGAGGGCGGCGATCCCCGCCCACTGGGTGAACGCGGCGGTGCAGGAGTTCGAGTTCACCATCAGCCGCGCGACGTGGTCGGCGAGGTCGCTCGGCATCACCCCGTAGCCGAGACGCCAGCCCGTCATGGCAAAGGATTTCGAGAATCCATCGAGGATGATGGTGAGGTCTTTCATTCCGGGAAACGCGGTGATCGAGGCGAACTCCCCCTCGTAGAGGAAGGCCTTGTAGATCTCGTCGGCAAGCACGGGGATGCGGTACTTCCGCGCCGCTTCCGCGATGCGGCCGAGCTGGTCCTTCTCGAGCACCCCGCCGGTGGGATTCTGCGGGGAGTTGATGACGATGAGCCGGGTCTTGGCCGACACCTTCTGCTCGAAGACGTCCATGTCGAACCCGAAGCCCGACTCCTCGCGGAGGGGGATCGGGACCCCCTTGCCGCCCACGAAGTTGATGACGGACTCGTAGATGGGGAAGCCCGGGTTCGGGTAGATCACCTCGTCCCCCGGATCCACCAGCGCGGTGATCACGAAGTACATGATGGGTTTGGCGCCGGGGGTGACCACGATCTCTTCCGGCTCCACCGGCAGCTGGCGCGTCGCGCCCACGTCCTTGGCGATGGCCTCGCGCAGCTCGGGCAGGCCCGCCGCCGGCCCGTAGTGGGTGGCGCCGCCGTCCAGAGCGCGCTTCGCCGCCTCGCGAATATGGACGGGCGTGTCGAAGTCGGGCTCGCCGATCTCGAGGTGGACGATCTCCTTACCCTGTCGCTCGAGCGCCCGCGCCCGCGCGAGCACCTCGAACGCCGACTCGGTGCCGAGACGCGACATCCGCTCCGCGAATCGCATGGCGCCCGCCATTATACTCGGAGACGTGGAGCTGGTGGAGGTCGCGGCGGGCTGGTTCGAGACGGGCGAGGAGGCGGCGCATGGCGCCGGGCGTCCGGGGCAGCGAATATGGGTCGACGCCTTCGCCATCGGCCGCTACCCGGTGACCAATGCCGAGTATGGGCCTTACCTGGCGGCCTTCGGCGCCCCGCTCCCGCCCTGGTGGACCCACCCCGACTTCGCCGATCCCGAGCAGCCGGTGGTGGGGGTGACCTGGGACGAAGCGATGGCGTTCTGCGTGTGGCTGTCGACGGTGGAGGGACGGCGCCATACCCTGCCCACTGTGGTCCAGTGGGAGAAGGCGGCCCGGGGCGGCGTCGAGGGCGCGCGCTTCCCGTGGGGGGACGCGCATCCGGGCACAGGACGCTTCGACCGGCCACCGCGCGTCACCGAGGGTAAGCCCAATCCGATCGGGCTCTACGGCCTGTCCGGCATCTGCCACGAGTGGTGTCTGGACGGAGACGAGACGCGCCGCGCCTCTCGCGGCGGCGCCTGGCGCCACCAGGATCCGTGGAGCCCCTTGGCGCATCCCTCCTCGCTGCCGCCCGCGCTGCGCTACTCGGACTACGGCTTCCGCGTCGTCGCGGCCCCGGTGTCCTGAGCGAGACACCCGTGGACACGCGGCGCTGGTCCCGTGCCGAGTACGAGCAGATGATCGCGAAGGGATTGCCGACGACCGCCTGGGAGCTCCTCGACGGCGACGAGCGGCGGCAGGGCCATCCGCGTCACGCGGCGCTCATCGTCGAGGTCGCCGAGTCGAGCCTCGGGATCGACCGCGGTCGCAAGGCAACCCTCTACGCGCGCGCCGGGATTCCCGACTACTGGATCGTCAACCTCGTGGACCGGACCCTGGAGATCCACCGCGAGTCGGTCGCCGCGCCCGAGACGGCGGCGGGATGGCACTATGCGGAGGTCCGCTCTCTCGGGCCCGGCGAGACGGTCTCCCCCGTCGCCGCGCCCGGAGCCCGAATCCCCGTCGCTGACCTCCTGCCCTAGCCGCTAGCCGACGGCGTCGAGGGCGGCGAAGAAGGCGCGCACATCCTCCGCGTCGTTGTAGAGGTGGACGGAGACGCGGATTCGACCGTCGCCGCCCCAGACGAGCACCTCGCGCGCGGCGAGTTGGGCCGCCAGCCCCGCGCCGTCGTCGTCGAGGAAACAGACGTTTCCCGCCCGTTCCGCCGGCGCCTCGGGCGTGACGACCTTACGCCCTCGCGCGGCGAGCCCGGTGATCAGCGCGGCGCCGAGCGTCCGCGCGTGCCCCTCGATCGCGGCGGGATCGAGTCCCTCGGTGCGCGCCAGGGCATTGTCGAGGACGAACACGGGCAGGAGCGCGGGGTTACCCGCTTCGAGCCGGGCCGCGTCCTCGCGCAGCGACATGGCCAGCGGATCCGCCGAGCCCAGGCGCCGCGCCACGCTGTGCCAGCCGAGCGTCGCGGGCACGAGCTCCCCCACGCGCGCGGGGTCGTAGGCGAAGATCCCGACGCCGTGGGTAGCGAGCAACCACTTGTAGCATGACGAGACCACGAAGTCGCAGAGCCCGGCCGCCACCGGCACCACCCCCAGCGCATGAGTGGCGTCCACGGCGAGCCAGGCCCCGCGGGAGCGCGCCAGCTCGGCGCAGCGGGCGAGGTCGAGGCGCTGGCCGGTGAGGTAACTCACCTGACTCACCAGGATGAGGCGGGTGCGCGCGTCCACCGCGGCGGCCAGCGCGTCCATCGAGACGTAGTGGCCGAGGGCGCGCACCACGCGCGGCTCGACGCCCCGATCGCGGAGCGCCGCCACGGGGTACACCAGGGACGGGTATTCGAGGTCCGCGAAGACGGCGTTGTCGCCGGGCCGCCAGTCCACCGCGCGCACCGCCTGGTTGAGCCCTTCCGAAGCATGGGCGAGGAAGGCCACACGCGCGGGCGTCACCCCGAGCCGCGCCGCCACGCGTGCCTTCGCCTGCGTGTAGACGCGGAAGATCTCCTCCCGTCCCGCCATGCCACCGCTCTTGAGCTCACCGAAGCGCTGGCAGGCCCCGTCGTGGGAGCGCAGCCACGGCGCCTCCCCGCCCGTGCAGAGATGGGTGACGCCGTCGAGACCCACGAACT
Source organism: Candidatus Methylomirabilota bacterium (assembly GCA_046728035.1). Lineage (GTDB taxonomy): Bacteria > Methylomirabilota > Methylomirabilia > Rokubacteriales > CSP1-6 > DASRWT01. Next base: position 5,882 of record JBKPDT010000176.1, read on the forward strand.
CGGACTTCGGGACGAGGCTCATGTCACCAGAGGCTGGCGGGCAGCGGCAGTCCCTCGAAGTCGGCGACGGGCAGCGGGTCCGGCAGCGCTACACCCAACTCGGTCGCCATCACGTGGAGCTGGCGGAGATGCTGGGCGGCATGCCAGGTGGTGCGCTCGAGGAGATCGTGGCCCGATTGGGGACCGTAGTAGACGCGGATGATCCTCGCGTACTCGCCGTCGCCCGCGCCCTCGAACCACCCGCCGAGCCGGCCGCGGACGAGCGCGCCGTAGCGCGCCACCGAGGCGCCGTCGGTGAGATCGGGCGGCGCCTTCTCCTGAAGCCAGCCCTCGGGGAACTCGCCCATGTCCATCCCGTCGGCGTACGCCAGCGCGAGGCGGAAGACGTGGAAGCCCAGGTTCAGGAGATCGCGGTCGCGCTGCGGCGGCTTGTAGGCCAGTGCCGCAGGGGGCAATGCAAGGATGAGTCGGCCGGTGGCGGCGAGGAACCGGTCCAGGCGCGCCGCCAGCTCGGCGGGTGGGAGCTTGACGGGTGGGCGGTAGTCGACGCCGAGGAGAGCGGCGTAGCCGGGCGGGTTCCAGCCGTGCACGGCGCGGGTCCCCACCGCCACCGCGGGCACGAGAGGCACGCCGAGGGCG
>JBKPDT010000177.1:0-3902 GCA_046728035.1 Candidatus Methylomirabilota bacterium
GCTCTTGTCGGGCGCGACCGCGCCGATCTTCTGCTCGAGCCGGCTCCGGCAGATCCAGGCCGCGCCCGGGACATGCGCCTTCAAGTACACGTCGCTGGGATCGACGCTGATCACGACGGCGCCGCCGAGATCACGCGGCCCCACCGCCGCGACCTCCTTGCGCGCCGCCTCCAGCCCCCACGGGGTCGGTGTGGGATGGCCGGACTCGAGCGCGCCCCCCGCCGCCTGCCAGGCGGGCAGCCCACCCTCGAGGTAGGCGATCCTCGGGAACCCGAGCCGCTTGTACCACGCGGTGGTCAGCGCGGCGCGGCTCCCGTCGTCGCACACGAAGACGATCTGGGCGCCACGCACCGCGAGATAGTCGTCGATGGCCTGCACCGCCTGGCCTCCGGGCGCCCATACCGCGCCCGCGACGTGGCCCGCGGCGTACTCCTCGGTGGTGCGCACGTCGAAGACGTAGAGTGTCTCGTCCTCTTGGCGCACCTGCATTGCTCGGAGCTCGGCCGCGTTGATCCCGCGCAGCCCGTCGGTCTGCGCCACGCGCTTGGCCACCTCGGCGGCCACGCCGCGACCGCGCGAGGTGGGCGCGGGCGCCCAGCGCTCGGCCCCGCGCTCGAGCTCGAGGCCGGCGAGCAGCCACCCCATGGTGCCGTTCTCGAGCGCGATGATGGGATTCGGCAGCCCCATGCGCCGCAGCGACTCGGCGCCGATGTAGGAGCGCGTGCGCCCGCCGCAGTGGACGACGATGGTCTGGTCGCGGCGCTTCACCAGCTCCCCGATGCGCAGCACCAGCTCACCGCCGGGCACGCTTACCGAGCCGGGAATGCAGCCGCGGTGATACTCCTCCGGCGTCCGCGAGTCCACGATCACCATGTCCTCGCCGCTCGCGATGCGCTGGGCGAGATCCGGGCAGGACACCTGCGGGGTCTTCCACTCGTGGAGCGCGCGCTCGCCGAATACCTTGCTCGGCACGTTCAGCCCCTGGACGGTGGGCCGGCCGGCGGCGCGCCAGGCGGCGAGCCCGCCGTCGAGCGCGCGCACGTTCGAGTAGCCCATGGCGGCTAGCGTCGGCCGCGCGAGGTCGGAGACGTTCCCGTCCTCGTCGACGAGCACGAGCACGGTCGCCTTCGCCGTGACCAGCCCCGGGAGGCGCGTCTCCAGCAGCCGGCGCGGCAGCGACGTGCTCCAGTAGATGTGGCCCCGCTCATACGCCGCCCGCTCCCGCACGTCGAGCACCGCGTGCGGCGTGCTCCCGCCCATGAGGGCGGCCAGATCCGCGGGACGCACGCTGGTCATCGCGCCACCGGCTCGGCGGGAAGCCCCAGGCGCTGCAGCTCGGGCATGACCTGACTCGCGAAGAGGCGCATGCTGCGCTCGGCCTCGTCCCCCGGCATGCCGGCATACGAGAACACCCCGACGTAGTGGGTGTTCCCGGTGCGGCGGTGGATGTCCAGGATCTTCTCGTAGCACTGCTCGGGCGTGCCCCACACCTGCAGGTTCACGAAGAAGTCGATGATCTTGTCCTCGCCGTAGGTATGGATCTTGTCGGTCATCTTGCCGTAGTACTCGTAGCCCTTGGTCTTCGCGAGGTGATCGTCGGCGAATCGGTAATGCGCGAGCACGGTCTGGAAGTAGCCGCCGATGTACCGCGCGGCCAGCTCGCGAGCGCGCTCCTCGCTCTCGTCGCAGAAGGTCCAGCCTGCCGAGATGGGGGGCGGTGCCTCCGCCTTGTTGACCTGACGGTAGAGCGTCCGGTAGTCCTCCAGCTCCTTGGCGACCTCGGGCCACGGCTTCTGGGGAATGATGAGCACGCCCACGCCGAGCTCGGCCATGATCCGCGCCGACTCCGGCGACACCGCCGCCGCGTAGGTGCGCCCACGGAACGACTTGAAGGGCGCCGGCCGAACGGCCACGCGGGGCTGCTTCACGAAGGCGCCGTCGTGCTCGCAGAAGCCCGTCTCGAGCCCCTGCAGGAGCATCTGGGCGCTCTCGACGAAGCGCGCGCGGGAGTCGTCCATGGATTGCCGGAATCCGTCGAACTCCACCTTGCCCGCGCCGCGACCCAACCCGAGGATCAACCGGCCGCCGCTCAGATTGTCGAGCATGGCGACTTCCTCGGCGACGCGGAGGGGATCATGCCAGGGGAGCACGACCACCATGGACCCGAGCTGGACGCGCTCGGTGCGGCCCGCCATGTAGGCGAGGAACTGCAACACGTCCGGGCACATGGTGTAGTCGGTGAAGTGGTGCTCTACGCCCCATACGGACTCGAAGCCGAGGGGCTCGGCGAGATCGGCCAGCCGCAGGTCTTGCCGGTACACCTCGAAGTCCGGGCGCGCCCGGCCCGGGTTCTGAAAGATCGCGGCCAGGCCGACGTGCATCAGGCGACCTCGAAGAGCCCCGCCGCCCCCATCCCGCCGCCGATGCACATGGTGCAGACGACATGCTTCGCGCCGCGGCGCTTGCCCTCGATGAGGGCATGGCCCACCATGCGCGCGCCCGACATTCCGTACGGGTGGCCGATCGCGATGGCGCCGCCATCCACGTTGAGCCGCTCCATGGGGATGCCCAGGCGGTCGCGGCAGTAGACCACCTGCACCGCGAAGGCCTCGTTGAGCTCCCAGAGGTCGATCTGGTCCATCTTGAGCCCGAAGCGCTCCAGGAGGCGCGGCACCGCGAACACGGGGCCGATGCCCATCTCGTCCGGCTCGCACGCCGCCACCGAGTAGCCGCGGAAGATACCGAGGGGCTTGAGATTACGCTTCTCGGCGAGGCGGGCGTCCATCACGATGCAGGCGGAGGCGCCGTCCGAGAGCTGGCTGGCGTTGCCCGCGGTGATGAAGCCCTTCTCCCCCATCACCGGCTTGAGCGCGGCGAGGCCGGCCAGGGTGGTATCGGGGCGATTGCCCTCGTCCTGGGCGAGCGTCACTTCCTCCTCGCGCGTCTCCCCGGTGGTCTTGTCCTGCACGATCTTCTTCGTGGTAAGCGGGACGATCTCGAGAGCGAAGCGCCCGGCCTTCTGTCCCGCGGCGGTGCGCTGCTGGCTCGCCAGCGAGTACTCGTCCTGGACTTCCCTTGTGATGTAGTAGCGCTTGGCGACCACTTCCGCGGTTTCGATCATCGGCATGTACACTTCCGGCTTGTGCTCGTCCAGCCATGGCTCGTGGATTCGGAAGTTGTTGAAGTGCTCGTTCTGCACGAGGCTGATGGACTCCACTCCCCCCGCCGCCATGATGGGCACGCGGTCCACGATCACGCGCTGGGCGGCCATGGCGATGGCCTGCATTCCCGACGAGCAGAAGCGGTTCACGGTGACACCGGCGGTGGTGACGGGCAGCCCGGCACGGAGCGCCGCCTGGCGCGCGATGTTCTGGCCGGTGGCCCCTTCGGGCAGGGCGCAGCCGAGGATCACGTCCTCGATCTCGCCCGGCTCGACGCCCGCGCGCTGTACCGCGCTCGCGATCACGTGGCCGGCGAGAGTCGCGCCGTGGGTGTTGTTGAAGGCGCCACGATAGGCCTTGCCGATCGGGGTGCGTGCGGTCGAGACGATGACGGCGTCGGCCATGGGGATCTCCTGTTCGAGCCCTGATTGAGGGTCTCCGCGACCATCTTGCCTGACTCGCCGGGCGGGGGCAAGATCGGGACCCGTGCCCTCCGTCACGCGCTTCGACGACCCCTGCCCGCCCGGTCCGCCGGTGCGGGGCTGGCTGCATCGCCCGGCCGATGCCCACGGCGGCGGCCTCGTCCTCGCCCACGGCGCCGGCGGCAATGCCGATGTGCCGGTACTCGTCGAGATGGCCGCCGCCTTCGCCGAGGCCGGATGGACGGTGCTGCGCTGCGACCTGCCGTTTCGTCAGGAGCGGCCCACCGGCCCGCCCCAGCGCGGGCACGCCGACCACGAC
>JBKPDT010000178.1:0-28092 GCA_046728035.1 Candidatus Methylomirabilota bacterium
GCCCAGTACCGCGCGCAGGAGACAGGCCCGCTCGCGCCGGCGCCAGCCCGGCGGCGCCTCCCGGAGCGTGCGCAGGACGATGCCGCGCGCGGGCTCGCCGAGTCGCTCGGCGAGCCAGGCCTCCAGCGCGGAGCCGCGCCGCACGCCCACGGTCACGTGGATGGGCGGGCCCGCGCCGGGAGCGAAGCGAAGCGCCCCCGCCACCGCACCCGAGTCCTCCACGAGGCGGCGCAGCGTGCGCGCGAATCCCGCCTCCGGAGAGGCGGCCCGGCCCAGCGTGGCCAGGAGATCGGGGAACAGGCGGCCGATCTTCATCGGCGCGGCTACGACGGCGAGAGCACCCGGCCCGGCAGGGCGCCCGTGTGCTCGCCCCCTTCGACCACGACCCGGCCATTGACGAGGACGTGCTCCACCCCCGCCGCGTAGCGGTGGGGATCCTCGTACGTCGCGCGGTCGGCCACGCGCGCCGCGTCGAAGGCCACCACGTCCGCGCGGGCCCCTTCGCGGAGCACGCCGCGGTCGGCGAGCCCGAGCCGGTCGGCGGGGAGCGCGGTCATCTTCCGCACCGCCTCCGGAAGGCTCAGCACTCCTTCCTCCCGCGCGTAGCGGCCGAGCACGCGCGGGAAGGTGCCATAGCTCCGCGGATGCGGCTTGCCCTGGGCGAGCTCCCCCTCGGTGGCGAGCGACGAGCCGTCGGAACCGATCATCACGTGCGGGTGCACGAGGGCCCGGCGGAGGTCCGCCTCGTCGAGCTGGAAGAGGATCATGTAGCCCTTGCCGTGCTCCGCGACGATGAGGTCGAACGCCGCGTCGAGAGGATCCTTGCCCCAGGCCGCGCCGATCTCCGAGAGGCGCCGCCCTTCCGCGTCCGGCCGCGACGGTGCATACGCCACCATGATGTCGTCCCAGGCGAGACCGCGCGTGAGGATGCCGCTGCCCGCGGTCAGCTCGGCGCGGATGCGCGCGCGCGCGGCGGGGTCGGCGAGGCGGCGGAGCATGGCCTCGATGCCGCCCTCGAGCGCCCAGTCGGGCAGGAGCGTGCGCAGCGTGGTGCTGGAGGCGGTGTAGGGATAGACGTCGGCGCGCACGTCGAGCCCTTCCGCGCGCGCGGCGTCGATGAGGCCGAGGGCTTCCTTCACGCGTCCCCAGTGAGGCCGGCCCGCCGCCTTGATATGGCTCACCTGCACGGGCAGCCGGCCCTCGCGGCCCACCTGGATGGCCTCGGCCACGGCGTCGAGCAAGGTGGCCCCCTCGCCGCGGATATGGCTCGCGTAGAATCCGCCGCGCCTCGCGCCCGCGCGGCGCGCGATCCCCACGATCTCGTCGGTCGCCGCGAACGAGCCCGGCGCGTAGATGAGGCCGGTGGCGAGCCCGGCCGCGCCGTCCGACATGGACTCGTCCATCAGGCGTTCCATGTGCGCCTGCTCACGCGCGGTGGGCGGGCGCCGGGCGAAGCCCATGGCGGCGATGCGGAGGGTGCCGTGGCCGACGAGCTGCACCACGTTGAGGGCGACTCCCCCCTGCTCGTAGCGCCGGAGGTACTCCCGCATGCTGCGCCAGGAAAAGTCCATGCCGGGCGGCAGGTAGAGCGCGAAGCCCCGCAGATCCTCGCGGAACTCGTCGGTCACCGGCGCGGGCGAGAAGCCGCAGTTGCCCACCACCTCGGTGGTCACGCCCTGACGGATCTTGGACTCGGCGCGGCGATTTCCCCAGAGCCGCCAGTCCGAGTGCGAGTGCACGTCGATGAAGCCCGGCGTCACCGTCAGGCCGCGGGCGTCCAGGGTGCGCCCGGCCCCCTCGCGGCTGAGGTCGCCGATGGCGGCAATGCGATCGTCGGTGACGCCGACGTCGGCATGCCGGACGGGGGCGCCGGTGCCGTCGAGCACCTGCCCGCCCTCGAGCTTGAGATCAAACACCGGGCGCCTCCTTGAAGCCGAGCACCCCTTCTACCCAGGCCGCCGCGCCGAGGAGACGCGCCTCGGCGAAGGCACCGCCCACGAGCTGCACGGACAGCGGCAGACCCTCGCGCGCCATCCCGCTGGGAAGGGTAATGGCCGGCATGCCGGCATGGCTCCAGGGAGCGCAGAAGTAAGGATCGCCGGTGGAGTCGAGCCCGCGGGGGGCCGGCGCGGGCGCGGTGGGCGTGAGCAGCGCGTCGTAGCGCAGCGCGATCGGGGCCATCTCCTCGCGGAACCGTCGCCGGTGGGCCTGCGCGGCGAGGAACTGGGTGGCGCGGATCTCTCCACCGTTCTCGAGGGCCTGACGGATCTTGGGGGGGTACTCGTCGGCGAGCCGTGGGAAGTTCGGCGCGTGATAAGCGGCGGCCTCCGATCGCACGACCACCTGCCCCGACTCGTGAATCCCCGCGAAGGACGGGGGCAGGATGGCGTCGGACACGGCCGCCCCCGCGGCGGCGAGCTGGCGCGCGACTTCCTCCAGGTGCGAGGCGGTCTCGGGGTTGGCGCGGTCCACCAGCGCGCGTAGCACCCCGAGGCGCGGTGCCGGACCCGGGGCGAGGGCGGCGAGGTAATCGTCCACCGGCGGGCTCGCGGAGAAGGGGTCGGCGCGGTCGGGTCCGGCGAGGATCTGCAGCGCGAGGGCGGCGTCCTCCACCGCACGGCAGAGGACGCCCACGTGGTCATTGCTCCACGAAAGCGGCACCACACCCACCGCGCTGATCCGGCCATGGGTGGGCTTGAATCCCACCACGCCGCAGTACGAGGCGGGACGCAGCACCGAGCCGACCGTCTGCGAGCCGAGCGCAAGGGGCGCCATCCGCGCGGCTACCGCGGCGGCGGAGCCGGACGAGGAGCCGCCCGGAGTGTGCTCGACGTTCCAGGGATTGCCGGTGGGGCTCGGATCCATCAGGGCGAAGGTCGTCGTCGTCACCTTCCCGAGGATCACCGCGCCGGCGGCGCGGAGTCGCGCCACCGAGGCGGCATCGGTCTCGGGCCGGCGATGGGCGAAGGCCGCCGCTCCCGCCCGGGTGGGCATCCCCGCCACGTCGAAGATGTCCTTGAGCGCGACGGGCACGCCGTGGAGCGGACCCAGGATGGCGCCCGCCGCTGCCTGCGCAGCGCGCTCGCGCGCGGTGCGGAAGGCGCCCTCTCGGTCGAGGTGCACCCACGCCTTCACGGACGGCTCCGCCCGATCGATCCTCTCGAGGCACGCCTCGAGTAGCTCGACGGGACTCAGCGCGCGCGCGCGCACGCGGCGGGCGCCTTCAGCTGCGGTCAGGTCGGCCGGAGTGGGGGTGTTAATGAATCGCCTCCAGCACCTCGGCCACCACCTCGAAGCGGCCGAAGGACGGCATGAGATACGCGCCCGCGTAGCGGCTCCGCACCTGCGCGATCAGCTCCTGGCCCATGGCGACGCCCGCGCGGAGCCCGCGGTCGCCCGCCTCCCGCATCCGCGCGCGCACGTCGTCGGGCACGGTGATCCCGGGGACCTCGTTGTGGAGGAACTCGGCGTGCCGCGAAGAGTGTAGCGGCAAGAGCCCCACCACCACCGGCACCGGCGGCCGCGTCCGCGCAAAGAAGCGCTCGAGGACGTCGAGGTCGTAAACAGGCTGGGTCTGCACCCAGCGCGCGCCCGCCTCCACCTTGGCGAGGAAGCGCTCCATCTCACGCTCGGGCTCCTCCGCGGCGGGGTTGAGGGCGGCGCCCACGCAGAAGCCGGTGGGCTCGCCGACGGAGTTGCCGGTAGCGTCCAGGCCGTGGTTCATGCTCGCGAGCACGCGGATGAGCCCGATCGCGTCCACGTCGAATACGGCGGTAGCGTTCACGTAGTCGCCGCTGCGCGGCGGGTCGCCGGTCATCGCCAGGATGTTCCGGATGTCCATGGCGTGAGCGCCCAGGAGGTCGGCCTGGATGCCCATGAGGTTTCGGTCGCGGCAGGTGAAGTGCATGTTGATGTCCAGTCCCGTCGCCTCCCGCACGAGGATCGCGGTGGGGAGCACCGACATCCGCACCCGGCCCAGGGAGCCGTCGTTGATGTCCACGATCTCGACGCCCCGCTCCTTGAGGAGCTTGGCCCCCTGCACCAGCTTCTCGATGTTGTGGCCGCGCGGCGGATCCAGCTCGACCGAGATGATGAACTCGCCCGCGTCGAGCTTCCGCGCCAGTCGGGTGGGCGGGGCGGCGGTGGCGAGCCCCGCCGTCTCGCCGGGCTCCACCACGACGCGGGCGGGGCGAGCGGGAGGCGCGGCCGGGCGCTGGGGCGCATGCCGGTCCACCGCCTCGCGCATCGCCCGGATGTGCTGGGGTGTGGTGCCGCAGCAGCCCCCCACCATGCGTGCGCCCGCCGCGATCATCCGCGCCGCGTAGTCCGCCATGTAGGCGGGCGAGGAGAGGTACATGAGCCGCTCGCCGACCCGGCTCGGCAGGCCCGCGTTCGGCTGGATCACCAGCGGGAGGCCGCCCGCCTCCGGCACCATGGTCTCGAGCACGTCGTAGAGCACGCTCGAGCCGACCGAGCAGTTGGCGCCGATGGCCTGCACGGGGAGCCCACGGAGCGCGCTCGCCACCTCGGTGGCGCCCCGACCGAGATAGGTGACGCCCTCCTCGGTGAAGGCGAGGGTGGCGACGATGGGCAGATCGCTGAGCGCGCGGATCGCCTCCACCGCCAGCCGCACCTCGACGAGGTCCGACATGGTCTCGACGACGAAGCCGTCCACCCCGCCCTCCAGGAGCCCCTCCGCCTGCTCGCCGAAGGCGGCGCGCGCCTCCTCGGGCTCGATGGAGCCGAGGGGGGCCAGGTACTTCCCGAGGGGCCCGATGGAGCCCAGCACCAGGACGTCACGCCCCATGCTCTCGCGCACGTCGCGCGCCAGCTTCACCCCGCGCAGGTTGATCTCGCGCACGCTCGGGGCCAGACCGTGGATGCCGAGCTTGAACCGGTTGGCGCCGAAGGTATTGGTCTGGATGCAGTCGGCGCCCGCCGCGATGTACTCCGCGTGGATGGCCTGGGGAAGCTTGGGCTCGTTGACGTTGAGCACATCGAAGCAGGCGTCGAGCGACACCCCGCGCGAGTAGAGCGCGGTGCCCATGGCGCCGTCGCAGAGCAGCGGGCGCTCGCGCAGGCGCTCGAGGAAAGGCGCCGCCATGCCTCAGGCCCCCGCCGCGCGGCCCACGCCCGCCGCCGGCTTCCGCTCGACGAGGAGGAGGGCCACGCGCGCCGCGACCTGGTCCGGGCCGAGGGCCGTCGTATCCACGGTGAGGTCGGCCTGTCGGTAGAAGGGCTCGCGCAGGCGGTAGAGCGCCTCGGCATCCGCGCGCGAGCGCCCGGCGAGCATGGGCCGGTCGGCGGCGGTCCCGCAGGCGCGATCGTAGAGGGTGGCGAAGTCGCCGGCGAGCCAGACCACGGTGCCGAGCGCGCGCAACGCCTCCGGCACCCCCTCGCGGCACGGCAGCCCGCCGCCCGTCGCGATGACGTCGCCGCGCTTGAGGGCGAGGAGGCGCACCGCCTCCGCCTCCGCCGCTCGGAAATGGGCCTCGCCGTGGGTCGCGAAGATCTCGGGGATCGAGCGACCCTCGCGGGCGATGATCATGTCGTCGGTCTCGACGAAGCAGCGGCCGAGCCGGCGCGCAAGGAGCCGGCCCACCGAGGACTTCCCGGCGCCCATGAAGCCGACGAGGATGACATTGTCCGCCATGTTCCCGTCATCCTAGCAGATTCGCCCGCGGCCCCGGCGCGCCCGCGCGACATCCTCCACGCGAAAAGGCGCAGGAACGACGGAAATCGGCCACGGAGGGGGGTCATGGCGCGCCGGGCTCGGCCGCCTCGAGCGGCTCCACGTGGAGCGTCCGCAGCACCTCCCAGGCCCCGGCCAGAAGCGGGACCGCCACGAGCGCGCCGACGAGGCCGGCGAGCTGGACGCCCGCGAGGATGGCGAGGAGCACCGCCACCGGATGAAGCCCGGTGGCGCGTCCCACGAAGTACGGCACGAGGAGCTTGCCCTCGAGAAGATTGGTCCCCCAGAAGAGGAGCAGGCTCCAGAGGGCGAGCATGGGCGAGACGGTGAGAGCGCTCAGGATGCCGAGCACCGCCGCCGCCGGCGAGCCGAGGAACGGCACCACGTTGAGCGCGAAGGCGATCGCGCCGATGAGAAGCCAGTATGGCACGCCCAGAAGCGCGAGCCCCACCGCGATCAGCGAGCCTACGCAGAGGCTGACCACCAGCTGGCCGCGCACGTAGCCGCCCATCACCGCGAGCACGGGCGCGGCGAGCGCGGCCGCCCGCGCGCGGTGGGTCCGGGGCAGCAGCCGTGCCAGCGAGGCGCCGATCCGCTCGGCGTCGAGCACGAGGTAGGCGGCGAGGACGAGGACGAGGAAGGTGCCCACCACCGCCCCCACCACCCCCGCGGTGGCGCGCAGGGTGTTCTCGGCGAGGGCCTGGCCGATCTTGTGGAGCGCGTCGCCGTTGCCGGGCGAGCTCGGCATCGGCAGGTCCCAGCGCGCGCCCCAGGCGAGGATGCCCTCGACGAACGCGCGGCCCTGCGCGAGGAGGGCCGGCAGCTGCTTGGCGAAGAGTCCCGCCTGCTCGACCAGCGCGGGCACGAGAAAGCGGCCGAGCGCGACGAAGACGAGCGCGACTCCGCCGTACACTCCGACCACGGTGGCGAGGCGCGGGATGCCGCGACGATCGCCCCACCGCGCGGCGGGGAGAAGCGCGGAGGCGAGGATGAGGGCGACGAGGAGCATGATCCAGAGCTGCCAGGTCTGGATGAGAGCCCAGACACCGAAGCCCGCCACCACCAGCCGGCCGATGACGGTCCAGGAGAGCGCGCTCACCGTCGGACCGTCGCCGCCGCGGGCGTGCGCCGGTAGGCGCAGTCGCGCATCCAGCAGCGGCGACACTGGGTGAAGTAGTGGTCCACCCGGACCTCCGGCCCCACGCCGACGAGGAAGGTGATGGTCTTGGCGGGCAGCATGAAGCACGCCTCGTTGAGGGTGACACCGATCGGCGCGCCCGGGCAGAGGGTGAAGAGCAGGCGCTGCTCCGCGGTGTCCCAGCCGGCGTAACCGGGGCTGACGCGGTTGGTGACCTTGACACCCTCGGCGAGGCCGACCTGGCACAGGAGGTCGTTGACGTACTCGGCCAGGCTCTCGACCGCGGCCGAGCCCACGCTGTCGAGCATCACCGCCAGCGGGAACTCCCGCGCGTCGAAGAGCGCGCGTACGCGGTCCTCGATGGCCGCGCCCACCGTGCAGATCCCCGCCCCCACCGCGTCGAGCGTGCCCCACAGCCGGCCGATGTCGGGGATGCGGAGCCTGCGCCCGCCGGCCTCGATCGAGTCGGGTCCCTGCCGCGTCACGGGCACCGCCTGATAGACCGCGCGCGGGACCATCAGCCCCTCGCCAAGGGCGAGGGCTTCGGCGAAGATGTCCCGCACCTCGGCCGACGGGACGTCGAGACCCTTCTTGTAGCCCTGGAAGCGGAGGACCTCGTCGGGATCGACGCGGAGAGGGAGATCCTCGAGGACGACAGGCCCGGAGGCCAGGGCCGACAGCGCGGCGCTCACCGCTTCCGGCGGGAGCGGACGATCTCGGCGATGAGCCGGATATGCTCGGGGCCCGAGCCGCAGCAGGCGCCGACGATATTGCAGCCGACATCCAGCAGTGCGGGATAGTCCTTGGCCATCGCCTCGGGCCCGAGCTCGTAGGTGGTGGTATCGCCGGTGGTGATCGGCAGGCCCGCGTTGGGATACGCGATGAGGGGCGCGCCCGTCACCGCGCGCATCTCACGGATGATGGTGATGGCGCGATCGGGGCCGCGGCCGCAGTTCATCCCCACGATGTCCGCGCCGGCGGCAAGGAGCGTCGTGGCGACCTCGGCGGGACTCTCGCCCCACATGGTGCGGTCGCGGTCGTGGATCTCCTCGTACTGGAAGAACATGGTGGCCATCACGGGGAGGTCGGCCACCGCCTTGCACGCCTGGATGGCGGCGGTCGCCTCCTGAGGGAACATCATGGTCTCGACGGCGAAGATGTCCACCCCGCCTTCGGCGAGCGCCGCCGCCTGCTCCCGGAAGGTCTCGAGGTACTGCTCGTCGGTAGCGATGTTGTCGCCGACGCCGTACTCTGCCGGCACGCACGAAGTAGGTCCGATGGAGCCCGCCACCCAGCGGCCGGGTGGGCACACCGCGCGGGCGAGCCGCGCCCCCGTGACGTTGAGCTCCCGGGTGCGGTGGCCGATCTTGTACTCGTTCAGCTTGAGCCGCGTGCCCCCGAAGGTATTGGTCTCGACGAAGTCCGAGCCGGCATCGAAGTAGCCCTTGTGGATGCCGCGGACCACTTCGGCATGAGTGTCGTTCCAGAGCTCGGGGCAGGCGCCGTTGAGGAGCCCGGCGTCGAAGAGCGCCGTCCCGTAGCCTCCGTCGAACACGAGGAGGTCCCCCGCCGTGACGCGCTCGACGATCTCCCAGCCGGGGGATCTGGTCATGCGGCGGCGGCCACTCCGAGCAGCTCCTTGGCGCGCACGACGGCGATGGTGGAGTCCCTCGCGTAGCCGTCGGCGCCGATCTCGTCGGCGTAGGCCTGGCTCACGGGGGCGCCGCCGATCATCACCTTGACCCGGTCGCGCAGCCCGGCCTTGACCAGCGCGTCGATGGTGCGCTTCATGGCGGGCATGGTCGTGGTCATGAGCGCGGAGATGCCGACGATCTGCGCGTTGTGCTCGGTGACGGCCGCCACGAACTTCTCGGGGGCCACGTCGCGGCCGAGGTTGATCACCTTGAAGCCGGCGCCCTCCAGCATCATGGCAACCAGATTCTTGCCGATGTCATGAAGATCCCCCTGAGCTGTGCCGATCACCACCACGCCGAGATCCTGCTGCTCGCGGGCGGCCGCGGTGATGAGGGGCTTGAGGAGATCGAGCCCCGCGTACATGGCGCGCGCCGACAGGAGCACCTGCGGGACGTAGTACTCGTTGCGCCGGAACTTCTCCCCGACGACGTCCATGCCGGGGATGAGCCCGCGGAAGATGAGAGCCTTGGGGTCCATCGCCAGGGCCAGCCCTTCCTGCGTCTTCTTCGCCACCGTGTCCTTGTCGCCGAGGATGAGGGCGCGCGCCATGGTCGGATAGTCGAAGTCGGCGGCGGGATCCTGGCTCATGCGGGGCCCTGGGCTCCTCCGGTCTTCGTGCTGGGATAGCCGGCGCGGGCCCACGCGGTCATGCCGCCGGCGACGTTGAACCACGTCACGTCCACTCCTTCACGGGCCAGCGCGCTGATGGCCAGGCTCGAGCGCAGCCCACCCGCGCAGACCACGGCGGTGGGCCGCCCCACCGCCAGCTCGGCGCGCCGGCGGACGGCCTCGCCCATCGGCAGGTGCTGCGCGCCCTCGATATGGCCCTCGTCCCACTCGAAGGGCTCGCGCACGTCCACGATGACGAGGTCGGGACGCTCTTCCTTCATCGTGGCGAGATCGTGCACGCTGATCTGGGGGACCTGCGCCACCGGGAGCCCCTGGCTCTTCCAGTCGCCCATGCCCCACTGCAGGTGGCCCGCCACGTCGTCGAGGCCGACCCGCCCGAGCCCCTGCACGGCGCGGGTGAGGTCGGTCGGCCCCCCCGCGACGAGGAGGATGGGCCGGTCGGCGGGGACGAACCAGGCCACCCGGTTCGCGAACTGCGGGCTCTCGATCCACACGTTGATCGCGCCGGGGACATGCCCCTCGCCGAACTCCGCGGCGGTGCGGATGTCGAGGACGACGGCGCCCTTGTCGATCGCCTCGCGCGCCTGAGCGGCGGACAGCGCGCGCGGGTCGCCGACGAGGGGAAGGGCACGCGCGCGGTTGCGCGCGATGATGCGGTCGAAGTTGGGCGGCTTGGCGGGGATCCCCGTCATGAGCGCGCGGACGAAGGCCTCCTCGGTCCCGGCCCGCAGGGCCAGGTTGAAGCGGCGCTCGAAGCCCACCGTCGACGCCGTCTTGCTCGACATCGCGCGCCCGCATGCGGAGCCGGCGCCGTGCGCGGGATACACCTCGACGCTGTCGGGCAAGCAGAGCAGGCGTTGCGTCAGGCTCTGGTAGAGGGAGGCCGCCGCGCGCTCGCCGCCGAAATCGGGTCGCCCCACGTCGCCGACGAAGAGCGTGTCGCCGGTGAGCACGAACCAGGGCTCGTCCCCGCGGGCGCGGTCCGTCACCAGCAGGGAGACGCTCTCCGGGGTGTGGCCGGGAGTGTGGAGCACACGGAGCGAGACGTTCCCCAGTCGGATCTCCTGCGCATCCTCGATGGGCGCGGTAGGGAACGCGGCCTCCGCAGCGGGGTGGAGCAGGATGCGGGCGCCCGTCTTCTCCGCGAGCGCCTGGTTGCCGGAGATGTGGTCGGCGTGGATGTGGGTATCGAGGATGTCGGTGATGGTCAAGCCCTTGCGGCGGGCCAGCGCCACGTATTCGTCCACCCGGTCTCGCGCCGGGTCCACCACCGCCGCCTGTCCCGCCTGACCGCAGCCGATCAGATACGAGAGGCAGCCCGCCTCCTCGTTCAGAATCTGCTGAAAAATCATCGGTTGGATTGTCCCACATGGCTCCGGGGGGGCGCAAGGCCGGGCGCTCTCCGGATCACTAAAACCACCGTTGGGAGTGTAGGAACTTGACCGGGCCACGCTGTTACACTAGAGTCACCGAGATCGCCAGCGTCAAATGACGGGAGGTAGGCGAGGTCGAATGCGGCTGAAGGTCCTCGGAGCGTTTGGTAGTGACGGACAAGGCCAGCGGCCGTCGGCCTTTCTGGTCGATGATCGCGTTCTGGTCGACGCGGGAACCGTCGGCGGGGCGCTGTCGGTTCCCGAGCAGACCGTCATCACGCATGCGCTTCTCAGCCACGCTCATCTCGACCACACCGTGGGACTGGCCTTCCTCGCCGATACGCTCGCCATGGTGGCGCCCGAGCGCTCCGTCACCGCCTGCAGCATCGCGCCCGTGATCGACACGCTGCGCGCCCACTGCTACAACGACGTGCTGTGGCCGGACTTCACCGCCATCCCCAGCCGCGAGCAGCCCGTGCTCAAGCTCCGTACCCTGTCGGAAGAGGGCGAGGCGCGCGTCGGCGACCTCTGGGCGATGCCCGTGCCGGTGGACCACACCGTGCCCACTACCGGGTTCATCGTCCACGATGGCGAGACCGGCTTCGTCTACTCGGCGGATACCGGGCCCACCACACGGCTGTGGCAGGTGGCAAAGGAGATGCGAGGCCTCAAGGCGCTCGTCGTCGAGACCGCCTTCCCCGACCGGCTCGACGGTCTCGCGCGCGCGTCGGGGCATCTCACTCCCACCATGCTGCGCGAGGAGATGAAGAAGATGCCGCCTGATCTCCCCATCTGGATCTTCCACGTGAAGCCTCAGCTCTATCAGGAGACGGCGGCCGAGCTGGCCCAGATCGACCCCACCCGCATCCACATCCTCGAGCAGGGCAAGACCTACACCTTCTAGCCCTTACTGGGCGCCCGGCGGCGGACTATGACGTCGAGGCGTCGATGAGACGGCTCAAGGTCTCCCGGAACGGGAAGAGGCTAAATATGCCGCCCGTATGGATGAAACAGATACGCTGCCCGAGCGACTTCGGGTCCTTGGCGAGCGTATCGAGGAGGCCGGTGAAGGCCTTGGCGGTGTAGACGGGATCGAGCACCAGCCCTTCCTCGCGCGCGACCCGGACGATGGTCGCCAGCTCGGTCTCGCTCACCGCCGAGCGTCCCACCCCCTGATAGCCGTCGAGCAGGTGGACGGACTTGGGCACCTCGATGGCGAAGCCGAAGCGTCTGATCGCCGTCACCGTGGTTCGCTCGATGTGGTCGCGGACCTTGTCGGCGGGCCAGGCGATGGGGATGCCGACGATCTCGCTGGGGAGGCCGGCGAGCTGCTTGCCCATTAGCATCCCCGCCTGGCTGCCCCCGCTGTAGACGGAGATCACCACGGAGTCGAAGCGAGGGGCGCCGTGACCGATCTGGCCGGCCAGCTCCACCGCGCACTCGAGATAGCCCAGCGCGCCCACCTCGTTCGAGCCGCTCTCCGGAATCACGTAGGGCCGGTGGCCGCGGGCGCGGAGCGCCCCCGCTATCTCCTCGAGCACGGAGTCCACCCGCTCCCACTCCGCATCGGAGAGGTAGCGGATCTCGGCGCCGAGCAGACGGTCGAGCAGGAGATTGCCGTCATAGGCGTCGGGCCGGGCCCCCTTCACCGCGAGCACCGCGTTGAGACCAAGCCGGGCCGCGACCGCGGCGACGGCGCGGCAGCAGTTCGACTGGAGCGTGCCGCAGGTGATGAGGGTATCGGCGCGCCGTTCGAGGGCCTCGCCGACGAGAAACTCGAGCTTCCGGACCTTGTTACCGGACTCGAGGAGACCGGTCAGGTCGTCGCGCTTGACGAAGAGCTCGACGCCGATCCGGCGCGAGACGCGCTCGAGCTTGAGGATGGGCGTCGGCGCGAGCGCGAGAGGTAGGCGGGGCGGAACCGGCATGATTCATCGTAGCACGCAGCGTCCCTTGTTCTTACGGTTGGCAGCTCGGGCACCAGTAGGTGGATCGGCCGCGGAGGGTCTCCAACCGGATCGGCGTGCCGCAGCGCGGGCAGCGCTTGCGCGCCCGGTGGTGCACGTGCAGGAAGTCGCGCTTGGGCTCTCCGTGGAGCGGCCCCGAGCCGACGCGTTGTCGGAGGGCCTCGGTGGCGGCGGCAAGCGTCACCGCGGTGGCGGCGTGGACCCGGGCGATCTCGTCCGCGCTCATGAGCGACGCGGTCCGCCGCGGCTTGACCCGCGCCTCCCAGAGGATCTCGTCGGCATAGGCGTTGCCCACCCCCGCGATGAGCCGCTGGTCGCAGAGCACGGTCTTGATCGGCCAGAGCTTGTTCCTGGCGCAGAGGGCCTGGAGCCCGGCAGGGGTGAAGGCGGGCCCGAGCGGATCGACGCCGCCCCGCTCACGGCGGTCGAGGCCTGCCCACATCTTGGCCTCGCCCGGCTTGAGCAGGTCGAAGTTGTGATCGGAGAAGACGAGACGCGCGCCGTCTTCCCGCGCAAGCGTGAGCACCGGCTGGCGCGGGTGGGCGAGATCGCCCGGCTCGAGCCAGTAGGGCTCGCCTCCCAGCATGAGGTGAATGTCCACCCGCGGCCCGCCCTCGAGCGCGAGGGCGAGCGTCTTCCCACGCCGCGACACCGCGCCGACATACCGGCGGGACACCGCGTCGACGAAGGCGTCTGGAGTGACGCCGCGGAGGACGCGCGCATGGTGTACTTCCACGGCCGCGAGGCGATGGCCCGCGAGGCGGGGCCCGAGCGCTTCCGCGTAGACGGTCAGCTCGGGCAGCTCGGCCATGGTGCGCCTCCCCTCACCGACGCCCTACCCTCTCCTCGACGGGGAAAGGGGTCAGGAAGCGTGCTCCTTCTTGAGGGTGGCGGCGATGGGGGCGAAGTCGTAGGCGGGGAACACCTGGTAGCGGAAGGCGCCCCACGCCTTCTGCTCCATGTAGCGATTGAGGCTTCGCACCTTGTCGGCCTCCACGCGGAGCGTGATGATGAACCCGTAGGACATCGCCACTATCCACGAGACCAGCTCGCTGCCCTCGGGTGGGAAGTCCCGGTAGAAACCCGTTTTGCGCAGGTGCCCCATGATCTCGTCGAGAGTCTTCGACTGGTCGTGATGCAGCAGCACGGTGAGCAGCACGCGGGCGGCGTCGGGCATAGGTCCCTCCCGGGAGCGAACTGTTGCGCGGGTCGCAGGTATTGTCAATAATGAGCGCCGACCGTTCCGGATTCGTGACCACCGACCGCGAGACTCTGGCGAACGCCCGGCTCTGGCTCGCCTTCGCCAGCATGCTGTTCGTCTCCGGCATCACCAACGTCTTCCCGGTCTTCTTCCCCGCCCTCCTCGCGGAGTTCGGCGGCTCGCGCGGCGCCACCGCGTTCACCGTCTCGCTGTGCTGGCTGGGCGGCGCCGTGCTGGGCCCGGTGGCGGGTTTCCTCGTCGCGCGGGCAAATCCACGCGGCGTGGCTATCGTGGGACTGACCGCCGCCGCCGGGGGCATGCTCCTCGGGACCGCGGCGCCGACCCTCCCCCTCTTCGTGGCCGCCGTCGGGATCGGCTGCGGCATCGGGGTCGGGCTCACCG
Source organism: Candidatus Methylomirabilota bacterium (assembly GCA_046728035.1). Classification (GTDB taxonomy): domain Bacteria; phylum Methylomirabilota; class Methylomirabilia; order Rokubacteriales; family CSP1-6; genus DASRWT01. The sequence goes on from JBKPDT010000178.1 coordinate 14,099, forward strand.
GGATCGCCACCCAGGCCTCGCTGCTCGCCGACGTCTATCATCGCCGCCGCGGCGTGGCGATGGGCATCGCGTTCTCAGGCTCGATGGCCGCCTACGCGATCGCTCCGCTCGTGCATCGGGCCATCGAGCAGGCCGGCTGGCGTGCAGCCCTCGGCGCGTACGGCGCTGCGGTCTGCGCGCTGATCCCGCTCGCCTGGCGGATCCTGCCGACCCGACTCGAGAGCGCGCCGGCCAGGGGCACGCGCGACGGAGCCGCTGCCGGACCCTCGGTGGCGGAGATCGTCACCTCGCCGCCCTTCGGCATGCTCTTCCTCGCCTTCACCACGCCGCCGCTCTTCGGCTATCTCGCGACGACCCAGCACGCGCTCTACTTCACCGCGCGGGGTCTCACCGCCGAAGAGGCCTCGCTCATGCTCGCCGCCGGCGGCGTACTCTCGGCCGGCGGCCGAATGCTCGCGGGCGTGGCCGCCGACCGGCTCGGCGCGCCCGCCACTGGGTTCCTTTCGTTCGGCCTCTCCCTCACCGGCATGCTCTGCCTCTTCGCCTTCGAGGCCTGGCCCCTGCGTCTCCTCGGCTACGCCTACGTGCTCTTCCTCTTCCTGCCCCTGGGCAGCCGGGCCACGATCTTCTCCGTCCTCGTGAGCCGGATCACGCCGCCCGCGCACTACGGGGTCATCTTCGGGATCCTCGGGATCGGCAACAATCTGGGCGCGGCGGCGGGGCCGTGGCTGTCGGGTGCGCTCTACGACCGGACGGGCTCCTACGTGGTCATCTACTTATGGGCGGCGGGCGTCGGCCTCCTCGGTCTCGCAACACTGGCCGGCTTCGTCGTGATGACGCACGCGGTTCGCCGCTCCCAGCCGATTTGACCTACGGTCGTCGCAAGCGACGACCTTCATAGGGTGGGCTGACCCGAGGGTCAGCTTAGCTTTTCATGAGCGCCGCGTACTGGTCGACGAGGGGGAGGACGGTGTCACGGGCGGCCGGCGGCAGGGCGAAGATCGCGCGCTCCACGCCGGCGTCGCGAAGGGCGGCGAGGCGGGCCTCATCGGGACGCGCGCCGAACAGGGATACCGTCACGGTGGCGGGGTCGCGCCCCACCTTCTCGGCGCGGGCCTTGAGGTCGGCGATGCCTTCGGCGATCGGCTCACGGCTGGCGATGGGCAGCCAGTGGCCGTCGAACTCCGCGGCGCGCTGTCGGGCGTGCGGGCCGGCGCCGCCCATGAGGATGGGCGGGTACGGCTTCTGCACCGGCTTGGGATAGGACCAGATCTTGTCGAAGGTCACGTGCTTGCCGTGGTACTCCGCCTCGTCCTTCGTCCAGATCTCCTTCATGGCGGCGACACGCTCGCGCAGCACCTTCCAGCGGCTGGCGAAATCGGTGCCATGATTCTCCATCTCTTCCGCGTTCCAGCCGCCTCCGATTCCGAAGAGGAGCCGGCCGCGGGAGATCCAGTCGAGGCTCGCCACCTCCTTGGCGAGCGTGATCGGGTCACGCTCGATGACGAGGCAGATCCCGGTGCCGAGCTTGAGCCGGCTGGTGGCGGCGGCCGCTGCGCCGAGGGCCACGAATGGGTCCAGCGTATGCCAGTACTCCCGGGGCAGCGGCGTTCCGCCCGGGAAGGGCGACCGCCGGCTTGCCGGGATATGCGTGTGCTCCGGCACCCAGAAGGATTCGAAGCCGCGCTCCTCGAGGGCGCGCGCGAGGTCATCGGGCCGGATGGCGTAGTCGGTGGCGAACATGAAGCAACCGTATTTCATCGTTGGGCCCTCTCGGATGCGGGTTCAGGATCCCGGAAGCGGCGCCCATTATACGCCGTCGCCGACCCCCAGAATTCTTGGCGCCGCGCCCCCGTCGTACTACCCTGACAGCGGTGGCGTCAGGACCGCGACCGCGGCCGACCCGGAAGAGAGACGGACATGAGGATAGGACGCATGGCGACAGGCACGCGGTGGATGCTGACCGGCTTCCCCGCGCGCGCGATGGTGGCTCCCGGTTGGGCGCGCGCGGAGCAGGGCGACGCCCTCGACGCCGCCACCGGCCAGGTCAAGGCCGGCGCGAACCAGATCGCCGACGGCAAGGTGCTCGCGGGCGCGGGCGAGCTCGGCAAGGGCGTTGGGAACACCATCGTCGAGGGCACCAAGGCCACCGGCCGCGGTCTGAGCCGGGCGGGACAGGTGGCCGGCCATGGCATCCGCTCGGCCTGGGATACCAGCTTCGACGCGGTGGTGGACGCCTCCGACGCGACCGTCCGCTTCTTCAAGCGGGTCGTCGACTTCTAGCGGGCCTCAGCGCGGGGCGCGAGCCAGGTACGCGGCGAGGGTGGCCGCTTCCCGCTCTTGGAATCGCACGCCGACCCGCTGCTGCTCGAGGTACTGATCGAGCGTCTTCCCCCCGAGCACGATGCCGCGGGACGTGAAGAAATCCTTCACGTCCCGCTCCCATTCGGGGCTGATCAGGGCAGTGACCCCCTCGTACATTCGCCGGTAGGCGCTGCCGGGGTACTGCCTGGCCATGGCCTGCCAGTGCTCCTTGACGAACTCCCAGGTGAGCCCGCGCGAGTGGATCCCTCCCAGCATCGACCGCAGCAGGAACGGCGCGTCCTGGCTCCGCACCTCGCCGTTGATGGTCCGCTCGAGCGTCTGCTTGATGAGCGCCGGGTCGCGGAAGGCGCCGAGGGCGAAGAGGTAGCGCTGCTCCTCCTGGGGCGTCCGCGCGCTCCGGAAGCGCTGGAGGAAATCCGCGTACTCCGACTCGCCTCCGAACGAGGCGATGATGCTGATGACGGCGGGCAGGATGTTCGGGTCGGCCGCTCCCTCCTCCTCGAGATAGCGGGCGTAGAGGGCGCGCGCCTGGGCCTGCGTCTCCTCGTCGTTGCCCAGCGTCCCCATCACGCGGATGAGATCGCCGCGCAGCTGCCGGACGAGCTCGCTCTCGCCCGGCTCGGCCTCCCACCCCAGGCGCGCGGCGGCAAGGCCGACGCGATGCCGGACGAAGGCCTCGAGGCCGGGCCGGGCGGGTTCCGCGATCACTCGATTGACGAACACGAACGAGCCGGTGAGGACCGTCCACACGTTTCGATCGGTCTCCTCCCGGAACCGGCCCGTCAGGTCCAGGTAGTCTACCGCGGGCATGTGGCCGGCCTGGGCCACCGCGAAGGCGTCGCTGGCCACGTTGAAGCGCTCGATGGGCGCGACCTTGGCGATGGAGCGCGCGAGCTTCCTCAGCATGGCGGGCGCGAAGGCCACGCGGTAGAAGCCGTGCCCCCCCGTATTGGCGATCGCCCACTCGGGCGCGGCGGGAAGGGCCACGCGCGCCTCGGGGCCGTCGAGGAGCAAGCGCTTGTCCACCCAACCACCCTTGACGGCGGCGCGCAGCGCGATGGGAATGCGCCACGGCTCGCCCTCGGCGCCTTCTCCGGCCTCCGCCCCGAGATAGAGGAAGCGCCGCTGCGAGAGCTTCACCCCCGCCCCGTCGGCCTCCACCGTCACGAGCGGATAGCCGGCGCGGAAGATCCAGCCATCCATCACCTCGGGAATGGGCTGGCCGGACGCGGCGCCCAGGGCCTTCCACAGGTCGGTGGTCTCGGCATTGGCGTACTGGTGCTCGCGGAGGTACCGCCGCACGCCGTCCCGGAACACCGCGGGGCCGAGGTATTGCTCGAGCATCCGGAGGACGGAGGCGCCCTTCTCGTAGGTCAGGAGGTCGAACATCGCCTCGCACTCGCGGGGCTCGCGCACGGGGAACTCGATGGGCCGGCTGGACAGGAGCCCGTCTACTCCCATCGCCGCCGCGCGGGAAACGCCGAAGGTCGCCCAGCGCTCCCACTCCGGCTTCCAGGCATCCACCGCCAGCATCTCCATGAAGGTGGCGAAGGCCTCGTTGAGCCAGATGCCGTTCCACCAGGCCATGGTCACGAGGTCGCCGAACCACATGTGAGCCACCTCGTGGGCGACCACGTCGGCGATGCGCTCGAGCTCGGCGTGGGAGGCGGCGCCCTCGTCCACGAGCAGCGCGGTCTCGCGGAAGGTGATGGCGCCCAGGTTCTCCATCGCCCCCGCCGCGAAGTCCGGGATGGCGAGGAGATCCAGCTTGTCCGCGGGATACGGGATCCCATAATACTTCTCGAAGAACGCGAGCGAAAAGGCGGCGCACTCGAGCGCGAACCCGGCCAGGCGCGTCTTGCCGGGCACCGCCCAGATCCGCAGCAGCGTGGCACCCACCATCACCGGCGCCGTCGCTTCCAGCTCGCCGACCACGAAGGCCACCAGGTACGTGGACATCCTGATCGAGTCGGCGAAGCGCACCAGCTTGCGGCCCTCGCCCGCCGGCTCCTCCGCGATCGCCGCGGTGTTGGAGACGGCGACGAGGCGCTCCGGCACCAGCAGGGCGACGGCGAAGACGGCCTTGAAGGCGGGCTCGTCCCAGCACGGGAAGGCCCGCCGCGCGTCGGTGGCCTCGAACTGAGTGGCGGCAATGGTGTGCGTCACCCCGGCGGGGTCCTTGTAGGTGCTGCGGTAGAAGCCGTGAAGCTTGTCGTTGAGGATTCCCGTAAAGCCGATGGTGAGCCGCCATTCCCCCGGTACCAAGGGCGAGGGAAAGATCAGTCGCGCCCGCTCCTGCGCCTCCTCGAGGGCCGCCGTCCCCTGCACCTCGGTGCCGGCGGCGTCGCGGGCGGCCACCGAGTGGATGGCGAGCTCGGCGGCGTTGAGAACGACTTCCATCACCGACTCGCGGACGGTGACCGTCACCGTCTCCTCGCCCGCGAAGCTGGCGGCGTCGAGATCGGGGGTGAGCCGGATCTCGTACCGGCTCGGGACGACGGACGTCGGTAGCCGATAGTCCATGACCGTGGAGAATACCAGACTCATGCCGGCGACACACTTGACATCTCTTCCGCGGCGGGCCCACACTCCGGGGTCGTGAGAACCCTCGCGGATCGCGTGGCAGTGGTGACGGGCGGCGCAAGCGGCATCGGCCGCGCGCTCTGCCTCGCCTTCGCGCGCGCGGGCGCCCGCGTGGTGGTGGCCGATCTCGACGAGGCCGGCATGACGGAGACGGCGGCGGGCGTCGCGAAGGCGGGGAGTCGCGCCCTCGCGGTGCGGACCGACGTGAGCCGCCTCGGCGACGTCCGCGCGCTCGCCGACCGCGCTTGGGAGGAGTTCGGCGCGGTACACGTGCTCTGCAACAACGCGGGCATCGCGCTCTGGGGCGGACTCGACACCGCCACTCACCAGGACTGGGAGTGGGCGATCGGCGTCAACCTCTGGGGCGTCATCCACGGCGTGGAAGTGTTCGTGCCGCGCATGGTCGCGCAGAAGTCGGAAGGCCATATCGTCAACACCGCGTCGATGGCCGGGCTCATCGCCTCGGAGGGCCTCGGCGTCTACAACACCACCAAGTACGCGGTGGTCGGCCTTTCGGAAACACTCCAGAAGGATCTCCGGCGCCACGACATCGGCGTGTCCGTGCTCTGTCCCATGGGCGTGACCACCCGGATCCGGCAGAGCGCGCGCAGCCGGCCCGCCGCCCTGCGCAATACCGGCGCGCCCGAGACGGGCGGCGAGGTGGAGCTGATCGGCCGCTACCTCACTCCCGAGCACGTCGCCGATCGCGTGCTGCGCGCCGTGCTCGACAATCGACTCTACGTGATCACCCATCCCGAGGGGCTCGAGCCCCTCCGTCGGCGCTTCGCCCGTATGGAGAAGGCCATCGAGGAGTCGCAGTAGCATGCGATCCGAGCGCCATGCGTTTTGAGCCGGTCGTGGGCTGGGGGACGCTGCCCGCGGGCTGGCGCTACGTCGAAGTCGCCGGCGTGGCGGTAGACGCAAAGGACAACGTGTTCTGCTTCACGCGCGGCGAGCACCCGATCATCGTCTTCGACCGTGACGGCACCTACCTCCGCTCGTGGGGCGAGGGACAGATCCGGCGCGCCCACGGCATCTCGCTGGACGCCGAGGGCATGCTGTGGCTCACCGACGACCTCCACCACACCAGCCGGAAGTTCACGCGGGAGGGCAAGCTCCTCCTCACCATCGGGGATCCCGACACTCCGTCCACGCTCCAGGGCGGCAAGCCGTTCAACCGGCCCACCCACGTCGCCGTCTGTCCCCGGACGGGCAACCTGTATCTCTCCGACGGCTACGGCAACTCGCGGGTCCACAAGTACACGCCCGACGGCAAGCATCTGCTCTCGTGGGGTGAGCCCGGCACCGATCCCGGCCAGTTCAATCTCCCCCACAACCTCACCACCGACCGGAATGGGCTCGTCTACGTGGCCGATCGCGAGAACCATCGCGTGCAGATCTTCGACGGGGACGGCCGCTACCAGGGCCAGTGGAACAACCTGCACCGGCCCTGCGGGCTCTACACCGATCGCCGGCAAGGCGATCACCTCTACGTGGGCGAGCTGGGCTCCGCGCTCCCGGTGACCGACAACACGCCCAATATCGGCCCGCGCGTCACCGTGCTGAACGCCAAGGGCGAGCGCGTGGCGCGCTTCGGCGGGCAGTTCGCGGGGGAGAAGCCCGGCGAGTTCACCGCCCCCCACAGCGTCGTCACCGACTCGCGGGGCGACGTTTACGTCTCCGAGGTGTCGTGGACCGCCAAGGGCAGCCTCGAGAGTCCCCCGCGCGAGATCCGCTCGCTGCAGAAGTTCCGGCGGATCGACTAGCCGGGCGCCCATAAGGGCCCAACTGACCCTTCTCGCCGCCCGGCAGCGTCGCGGGACTATGAGGGACGCGGGTGGCCGAAGTGATGTCGAAGGAGGGGCGCCCACGCCTCGAGGGGACGCGTGACCTTGCCCGGCGTCTTGGCGAGGTCGTCCCAGCGACGCAGCCGCACCGCGTCGGCCAGCCACGGGTGCCGCGCCAGCCGCGCCGCCTCCTCGGCCGCCATCACGCCGCCCTGGAGCGTCATGGTGTAGCGCGAGCCCGGGGTGAGGGCGTCGAGATAGACGGGCTCGGTCGCGCAGAGATAGCGCTTGGCGTCGGCGTGCATACGCACGAGCCATGCCACCCGCGCGGACACCCAGGGGGCGACGAGGTCGGCGCCCACCTCGTGATGCCCCCGCGCGTCGGCGCTGGCGCCGATCGTCCGGTCCTTCTTGTCGAAGATCTCACGCGGGTTCACTGCGAAGCGACCGACGTCGTGGAGGAGGCAGGCGAGCTGGAGATCCTCGTCCGCGCCCGCTTCCTGCGCCAGCTCGGCGCACTGGAGCGAGTGCGCCAGCTCGGTCACCGGCTCTCCGCCGTAGAGGCGCGCGGCCGATCCGGCGAAGGCGTCGAGCAGCCGGTCGGCCATGGAAGGAAACGAGGCGGGCACGAGCCGAGCCTACCGACGCACGAGCTAGCCCGATCCGCCCGGCTTCACCATCTCCTCCGGCCGCACGAGGCGGTCGAACTCTTCCGCGTTGACGTAGCCGAGCGCGAGCGCGGCCTCGCGGAGGGTGGTCCCATCCTTGTGCGCCCGCTTTGCGATCTGCGCCGCGCGGTCGTAGCCGATGTGCGGCGCGAGAGCGGTGACGAGCATCAGCGAGTTGGCCAGGTGATCGGCGATCCGCTCCGGACGCGGCTCGATCCCCGCCGCGCAGTGCAGCCGGAACGACTCGGCGGCGTCGCCGAGCAGCCGAATCGAGCGGAGCAGGTTGGAGACGATGAGCGGCTTGTAGACGTTCAGCTCGAAGTTCCCCGACGCTCCCCCGATCCCCACCGCGACGTCATTGGCCATCGCCTGGGCGCACACCATGGTGAGGGCCTCGCACTGGGTGGGATTCACCTTGCCCGGCATGATGCTCGAGCCCGGCTCGTTCTCGGGAATGGTGATCTCGCCCAGCCCCGAGCGCGGCCCCGATGCCATCCACCGCACGTCGTTGGCGATCTTGGTGAGGGATGCGGCGAGGGTGCGCACCGCCCCCGACGCCTGCAGGTCCGCCTCGTGCGAGGCGAGGGCCTGGAACTTGTTGGGCGCGCTCGTGAAGGCGCGGCCGGTCAGCCGCGCGAGCACCGCGGCCACGCGCTCGCCGAAGTCGGCGGGCGCGTTGAGCCCGGTGCCCACCGCGGTGCCGCCGATGGCGAGCTCGCTCAGGGCGGGCAGGGCGGCGCGGATACCGGCGAGCGCGTGGTCGAGCATGGCGACCCAGCCCGAGAACTCCTGGCCCAGGGTGAGCGGCGTCGCGTCCTGGAGATGCGTGCGCCCGATCTTGACGATGTCGGCGAACTCGCGCGCCTTCGCGTCGATAGTGCCGCGGAGGGCGTCCACCGCGGGCAGCAGGTGCCCCTCGAGCCGCTCCACCGCCGCCACGTGCATGGCGGTGGGGAAGACGTCGTTGGAGGACTGCGACCTGTTCACGTCGTCGTTGGGATGCACGGGCTTCTTCGAGCCCAGCGCCCCGCCCAAACGCTCGTTGGCCCGGTTGGCGATCACCTCGTTGGCGTTCATGTTGGTCTGAGTCCCGCTGCCCGTCTGCCAGACCACCAGCGGGAAATGGTCGTCGAGCTGGCCGTCGATTACCTCCTCGGCGGCGCGGATGATGGCGTCGGCCTTGTCCGCAGGCAGGAGGCCCAGCTCGCGGTTCACCATGGCGCAGGCCTTCTTGACGAGCCCGAGAGCCCGGATGAACTCGCGGGGAAAACGCTCGCCGCCGATCTTGAAGTGCTCGAGCGAGCGCTGGGTCTGCGCACCCCAGTAGCGGTCGGCGGGGACCTCGATCGGCCCCATGCTGTCGGTCTCGATGCGCGTCTTCATGGCTCCGGCGGGCTCAGGATAGCACTCCTTGTGGCGTCCAGCCGGTGCGGAGTAATCTCGCCCGCATGAGCCAGACCTGGATCCTCATCAATCCCGCCACCGAGGAGCCCTATCGTACCGTCACTGCCATCTCCGAATCCGAGCTGGCCGCCACCGTGGTGCGGGCGCGCCGCGCCCAGCGCGACTGGCGGCAGACGCCGGCGGCCGACCGCGCGCGCGTCGTCGCCCAGATGGTGCCGGCGTTTCGCGCGCAGGCCGACCAGGCCGCCCTTGAGATCACGCGCCAGATGGGCAAGCCCGTCCAGCAGGCGCACAACGAGATCAACACCATGATCGACCGGGCCGAGGCCATGTGCCGGCTCGCGGAGGCTGCCCTCGCCGACGAGCCCCTGCCCCCCAAGGACGGCTTCCGCCGGTTCATCCGCCACGAGCCTCTCGGCGTGGTGCTCGACATCGCGGCCTGGAACTATCCCCTCCTCATCGCGGTCAACGTGATCGTGCCCGCGCTCCTCGCCGGCAACGCCGTGCTCGTCAAGCACGCGCGCCTCACCCCGCTCTGCGCCGATCAATTCGTGGAGGCCTTCGCGAAGGCCGGACTGCCCGCCGGCCTCATCGCGGCGACGCCCATGGATCACGCGCTGGCCGCCAAGGTGATCCGCTCGGGCCAGGTGGACTACGTCTCCTTCACCGGCTCCGTCGAGGGCGGGCGTGAGATCCAGGGGCACGTGGCAAGCCGCTTCATCGACGCCGGTCTCGAGCTGGGCGGCAAGGACCCCGCCTACGTCGCCGACGACGCCAACTTCACCTTCGCGGTGGAGAATCTCGTGGACGGGGCTTTCTACAACGCCGGGCAGAGCTGCTGCGGCATCGAGCGCATCTACGTGGCCCGTCCTCTCTTCAGCCGCTTCGTGGACGCCTACGTCGAGCTCGTCCGCGGCTACCGCATGGGCGATCCCGAGGATCCCGCCACCACCCTGGGCCCGTGCGCCCAGAAGAAGGTGGTCGCCACCGTGCAGGCCCAGGTCGCCCAGGCGCGCGGGGCGGGGGCCCGCGTCCTCACCGGGGGCACGACCTGGAAGGGCCGCGGCTACTTCTGCGAGCCCACCGTTCTGGTGGACGTCAACCACGGGATGAGCGTGATGTGGGAAGAGAGCTTCGGCCCCGTCATCGGTCTCATGCCGGTGGCCGACGACGCCGAGGCAGTGCGGCTGATGAACGACAGCCCCTACGGGCTCACGGCCTCGGTGTGGACGGAGGACCCGGCGCGGGCCGAGCGGCTCATGGATCAGGTCGATGCCGGCACCGTGTACGCCAATCGCTGCGACTACCTGGACCCCCTCCTGCCGTGGGTCGGCGTCAAGGACAGCGGCAAGGGATGCTCCCTCTCACACCTGGGTTTCCGCCACCTCACCCGGCCCAAGAGCTTCCACCTGCGCACGCGCACCGCCTGAGGCGCGGCGGCGCACCGTCACGGTGGGAGCAGGTCCTCCGGCGCGATCTGGCCCGCAACGTCGAACGTGCCGCCGCCGCGCGGCGTGAGCACCAGCATCTCTCCCTCGCCGACGTTGATCCCCGTCACTGCGCGGATGGTGAACTGGTGGGAGACAAGCACGAGGTTGCCGCTCGCGGGGGGCTCACCCGCGAGGGCGCGGATCTGGGCGGTCCGCTCGGACTGGATCTCCGGGCTCCGCAGCGCCGCCTGGAGCGGGAGCCAGATCTCGGCGCTGCCGAATCCCAGGCGCGCCGTCTCCAGGCAGCGACAATAGGCGCTGGACAGCACGCGGCCGACCGGCACCTTGCGGGCGCGGAAGACCTCGTTGATCCGCCGCGCGTCGGCGCGCCCGTGGTCGGTGAGGTTACGCTGACGGGAGCAATCCGCGAGCGGGGTGCCCACCTCGTCGCGCTGGCTCATGTCGGTCGCGGCGTGCCGGATCAAGATCACCTGCCCTCCCTCGCGGAGCAGGTTCCAGAGCGCATCGTCCGAGGCGGGCGCGGGGATGGGCGCGAGCAGCAGCGTCACGATCGCGAGCAGGAGCCGACTCATTCCAATGAGCATACCCTCGGCGGGACGGTCCGGCTATCGCGGGAGCGGGCGAAGGAGCAGGCGCGTGCCCGCGAGGAGGGCGGCGCACCCGATGACCGCGACGAAGCCCCGGGCGGCGCGCTCGCCGAGGAGACCGCTGAGGACGGGGCCGAGGAAGATGGCGGCGTCGGTCCCCACGCGGTAGAGCGCGGTACGCCAGGCCAGGCCCTGGGCGCCGCCATGCTCGCGGGCGATGCCGAGCGGCAGCATCCACCCCGCGAGCCCGAGACCGAAGCATGCGCAGCCCGCCACGAAGAGCGGATAGGTGCCGAGCCCGGTGCCGATGGCCCCGAGCCCGAGGACCAGGGTCATGGCGGCGAGCACCGGCACCCGGCCCACGCGGTCGGCGAGGCGGCCGGTCGGGAGCAGCACGATGAGATCCACGAGCTGGGCCAGTCCCAGAAGGAGCGAGATTCCGCCACGGTCGAGCCCGAACTCGCGCGTTCCCCGCAGCGGGATGAGGAACTGGCTCACCGACGACCACGCGAAGGCCATGGTGATGCCCACCGCCAGCATGAGCCAGAACACGCGCGCGCCGCGCGGGGGCGCCGCCGGCTCCAGGACCGCCGCGTCCGACCGCTCGGGCGTCGGCGGCGCCGGCGGGAAGCGGCGTAAGAGGGCGCGCCCGACCAGCGCGCTCACGAGGAGCGGCGAGGATGCCACCGCGAGCGAGAGATTCCAGGGCCACGCCGCGGGCAGGAGGCCAACGACCAGCAGCCCGCCCAGGATGCCCAGCATCCCCGAGAACTCGAAGGTGTTGAGGCGGAACGACGCATTCGCCCCCTTGTCGTCCTGGAGGATCGCGGTGAGGCCCCCGACCATCAGCAAGGTATGGCCGATGCCCATGAGGGCCCGGCCGAGCACGAGCAGGCTGAACGTGCCCCCGGCGGTCACGCAGACGAGACCGACGGCGAGGAAGGCCGGGGAGAGCACCAGGGTCAGCGCCACGTGGCGTCCGGCGAGGAGGCCGGCGGGCATGGCGCCCGCCATGCGGGCGAAGCCGAAGGCGCCTGCGACCACACCGAGCTGCCAGTCGGCCAGCCCGCGTGTCCGCGCGATCTCCGGGAGCACGGGGCCGAACGCGCCAACCAGGAACGTGTTGCCGAGGATCACCAGGCAGAGCAGCGTGGTGCCGCTCAGGGCATGAATGGGCGGGCGTCTCCGAAGGGGTAGAACGGCGGCATGTCCGCGCTGGGTCGCATGGTGAAGCAGGGCCGGCGCTTCTCGAGGAAGGACGTCACCCCTTCGTAGGCGTCGGGGGAGCGTCCCATGTACTCCATGGCGCGCGAATCGAGCCGGTGCGCGGCCATCGGATGGTCGGCGCCGAGGAGCGTCCACATCATCTGCCGGGCCAGCGCCACCGACACCGCCGAGGTGTTCTCGGCGATCTCGCGGGCGAGCGCGCGGGCCGCGGGCAGGAGCGCGGCGGGCTCGACCACCCGGCTCACCAGGCCGCCCGCGAGCGCTTCGGCGGCGGGGAAAACGCGCCCCGAGTAGACCCACTCCGCGGCCTGGCTGATTCCCACGACGCGGGGAAGAAACCACGTGCTGCAGGCCTCGGGCACCACGCCCCGCCGGCTGAAGACGAAGCCCACCCGCGCCGCCGAGGAGGCGATACGGACGTCCATGGGCAGGGTCATGGTGGCGCCGAAGCCCACCGCCGGCCCATTGATCGCGGCGATCACCGGCTTCTTGAGGTCGTAGATGCGCAGCGTGACGAGCCCGCCTCCGTCGCGATGCGGCGCGTCCGGCTTCTCGTCCCCGCGCGCGGCTCGATCAAAGGCCTTCGCGCCGGCGGACAGGTCGGCGCCCGCGCAGAAGGCGCGGCCCGCGCCGGTGACGATCACCGCCCGCACCGCGTCGTCGGCATCGGCGCGGTCGAGCGCCTCGAGGAGCTCACGCAGCATGGTGCGCGTGAGGGCGTTGAGCTTGGCGGGCCGGTTGAGCGTGACGGTGAGAACGCCGTCCTCCAGCTCGTAAAGGACCTCCGTGAACGGCATCGGTCAGGCGCCCGGCCGGTCGGTGCCCGCCGGCTCGCCGCCGTCCGGCTCCTCGTCCTCCTCCGCCGCCTTGAGCTTGCGGAACACGGTCTTCGGATCTATGCCCAGGAGCTTGGCGGTGAGCGTCTTGTTGCCACGGGTCATGCGCAGGGTCTCGTCGAGCATCCGCTGCTCCACTTCCGCGAGCGGCGTGCCTACGCGGATGCGGAGCACGCCTTCCCCGCCGCCGCCCTCGCCCCCCTCGCCCGGCGTCGGGCGCTCGAGCACGATCGCCCGGGCGGTGACCTTGTCGGGGAGATCACCCACCTCCACCGTCTGCCCGCGCGCCAGCACCACCGCGCGCTCCACGACGTTCTCCAGCTCGCGCACGTTTCCCGGCCAGGAGTAGCTCTCGAAGCAGCGGAGCGCATCCTCGGAGAAGCCCACCAGCGCGCGGTTGTTCTTCGCGGCGTAGATGCGGAGGAAGTGCTGGGCGAGCACTGCCACATCCTCGCGTCGCTCGCGCAGTGGCGGCGCGGTGATGGTGATGACGTTGAGCCGGTAGAAGAGGTCCTCGCGGAAGCGCTTCTCCTTGACGAGAGCGGCGAGATCCTGGTTGCTCGCGGTGACGATTCGCACGTCTACCTTGCTCGTCCTGGTGCCGCCGAGCCGCTCGAATTCGCCTTCCTGCAGCACGCGGAGGATCTTGGGCTGGGTGACGGGAGAGAGGTCGGCGACCTCGTCGAGAAAGAGGGTGCCGCCGTCGGCCAGCTCGAAGCGCCCCTCCTTCCGGCTCGCCGCGCCGGTGAACGCTCCCTTCTCGTACCCGAACAGCTCCGACTCGAGCAGGGTCTCCGGCAGGGCCGCGCAGTTGACGGCGACGAAGGGACCGTTGCGGCGCGGTGATCGATCATGGATGGCGCGGGCGAAGAGCTCCTTGCCGGTGCCGCTCTCGCCGTGGATGAGGACGGTGGCCGAGCTATTGGCCACCTGGTCCACGAGGGTCATCATCGCGCGGAAGGCCGGGCTGACGCCGATGATGTTGCCCTGGGCGAGGAGGTCATCGAGGCGGCGCTGAAGGGCGCGGTTCTCCGCGATCAGCTCCCGCCGCTCCAGCGCTTTCCGGATCACCCGGATGAGCTGGGCCCGCTGGAACGGCTTGGTGAGGAAGTCCACCGCCCCGTCC
>JBKPDT010000179.1:0-7817 GCA_046728035.1 Candidatus Methylomirabilota bacterium
AACGACGACCAGCAGGGTGGCAGCGAGTCCTTGCTTGCCCCCGATCTTGCTGGCTAGGGCTTGGTGGAGCGGATAGATCGTGACGGCCAGGATCAGCGCCCAGACCATCAGGGTCAGGAACGGGGAGAAGACCTGGTAGCACAGCATGACCATGACGAGGATCAGGCCGGCACGGATCAAGACATCCAGCAAAGGGGACGCCAACCGCTGTTCGAGTGCGTGATCAAGCTGGGAGGGTATGTTCATGGGGCATCTCCAGTAGTCCAGGCGGGATAGTGATATCCATGAATCTATCCCACTATGAGCCTTTGAATCCAGATATGGATAATGGCAATGGCCAGAAACGCGTTGAAGCAGACCGCGCGACGCTCCCAACGGACAACCAGCCGACGGTATTTTTTCTGGAACCAGGCGAAGGTGCGCTCGGCTTGAAAGCGCGGCACATCCATCTGCAGCGGTCTGCCGCGTGGCTTTCTGGTCTTCCAGACCCGTTTCGGCAACTGGGCACGGATGCCGCGTCGGCGAAGTTGCTGACGTAGAGCTTTGGAGTCATACCCCTTGTCTGCCGCAAGGACCTTCGGACGTTGGCGCGGTCGGCCGCGTTTACCGGTTTTGATGGTCACCGCATCCAGCAGCGGCATGACTTGCGCGCGCTCGTTCCCGTTGGCTGGCGTCGTGCAGACAGCTAATGGCATGCCCCCGGCCTCCGTGAGACTATGGAGCAGGATCCCCTTGCCTTTCCTGCCGTGGGCGACGCCCTCACCGCCGCCTTTGCCAGGGGGAAAAGGCGCCGTCGACGGCCCCATACTGCCACTGAATCATTCCATGTTCTTCAGCAAGCCCGAGGATTCGGGCTTGCATGGCTGCGAGCGTGCCATCGACCTGCCAGCGCTGGAGCCACCGATGCGCGGCACTTTTCGAAGCCCATTGTGGCCCGCGCGGGAGATCGCACCAGCGGCAACCTGTGATCAACACGTACAACAACGTATTCACGACCTTGCGAAAGGGGGTGTGCGGCATCCCCCGCCTGCGTGGCATTACCGCTGGGGGAAAGATGTCGGCAAAGAGTTGCCATTCCAAGTCGCTCAAGCCCTCAAATCTGCCAGCCATAATCCCCTCCTACAGGGGTTCAAGGGATTATGACATAGAATTTCGCTTAGTGGGATAGATTCATGGGTCGCTCGCCGGCCTACTTCGGGAACAGGAACTGCAGCTGGAAGCGCAGTTGCCAGTCCGCCGCGAACTGGGGCCGCTCGACGTTGTAGAAGGCTTGGAGCTGGGTGTTCACCGGCAGCCGGCCGAGCCTGAGCAGCTTCCCCGCCCCGCCGCCCACCGGCACGGTCCACGTGTTGCCGCTGCTGGCCTCCCAGTTCGCCGTGATGATCGGGACGCTCGACAGGTACCAGCCGCCCGGGAGGTTGTAGTTCACGAACGGCTGGATCAGCAGCTGGCTCACGTCCGTCTCGCCCCAGCCGGCGACCGACCATTGCTGATTCACGAGCGCGCCGAACACCCAGGGGCCCTGGATGGTCAGCCCCACGGCCGCCGGGCCCAGGCTCCACTTGCCACTGCCCAGGAGCGAGTCCGTCGCCGTCGGCAGCGTGAACATCGGCCCCACCCCCCAGATGACGGCATCGGGCTTGGCCGGGGACAGGAAGAACGACGGGTTGAGGTCCCCCAACCCGAAGGCACTGTCGGCGCCCTCGAACAGCGAGGGCTGGTTGATGATCGGCGTGACGAGGCGGGTGATGATGTTCCAGTCCTCGGTGAGCTTGAGCGGGATCACCGGCTGCACGTTGAGGACGTAGACCGTCGCGTCCCTTGTGCCCGCGCCGAAGTTGAAGTTGTTCTGGAACGGCACGCTGATCAGGTCAGCGACGGGGTTTTGCGTCTGTTTCGCGAGCTCTGTCTCATCCTGCTGCGCCCCCAGCGGTGTGGTGAGCACCAGCACCGCGACGACGACCGGCATGAGTTCGCGCATTGCAGAGCTGATGGCTTCACCGATGTGGCTCATCTGTCCTCCCATCTTCTCGATCGCGTGTGCCAATGCGTGGTCCTCCGCACCCAATCCAACCGTGTTTCCGGAAGGCGACTCGCCGTCGGGCCGCGATGTCCTGCGCCGTCCGCTGGGCTTTCCGCGCGATCGTGCTTCTGCCGGTCGCCTCCCCGCCCACTTGTACCGCACTCATGACGATCAGGCCGATTGGGTGGCCAGTCGCGGCGGCGACCCCCAGGGGGACCGCCACCCCCGGCGTTTTGCCCTCCCCTCGACTCGCGTGTGGCGGAGCCGAGTCGGCGCAGCCCCTGCGCCGTCATCGGGTCGCCTTCGGCCGCCGCCCGCAGATCGGTCGCCCCGGAGCCCAACCCCGGCACGACGCGTTCGGCCGTGCGGCCCGTGTGGACGGCTTCGAACGAGCCCATGATCACCAGGTACTCGACCCGCGGCGAGGAACCGGTCTTGATACCGCACGTTCGGCGGGAAGGTCGCCACCTGGGCGTAGCCCTCGCGCACCAGCTCGGCATTCACCATGAGATCCCCGACATAGACGTAGGCGAGCAGGCGCTGGTACCGGTCCCAGAGCTCGACGTCGAGTTCGAGGCGGACGGTCTTTCCCGCGACCAGCCGGCGATTCACGGCGTCCGCTTCGGGGCCGAAGGGCGCCACCCCCTTCTCCGGGTGCTTAGTCTCCGGGGTGCTGATGCCGAGGTAGCGCACCCGGACCTTGCGGCCGTCAAAGGGCACTGGCAGCTCACCTTCGCCGGAGTGGAACTCAAGGTCAGCGAGCGCAAGGGGCGCACCAACCGCTTCACCGGGAACCTCAGCACCTACGCCCCCGATCTCCTCCCTCACCTCGAAGAATTCCTGCGCGACTATCGTCCTCGCTTCCTCAACGGTGCGACCTCGCCCTTCGTCTTTGTCACATGTCGTGTGCAGTCGTTTCACCATCCGGCGAGGCGTTGGATGACCCAACACATCGCCACGCTGCCGATGGCGTACGGTGGCGCGAGGCGTAGGAACGTTGAGGGGTGAGGGTGGAAGAATGAGGGACGGAGTCGCTGCATGGCCTTGCGGCCACACGCCATGCAGGCCACCGCAGCGGCGATGAAGAGCAACTGACCGATTTCGACGCCGACGTTGAAAAAGAGCAGCGCGACAGGAATCGCCGTCTGCGGGAGGCCGACGGCGCTCAACGCGCCGGCGAACCCGAACCCGTGCAGCAATCCGAACGTGAAGGAAACCACCCACGGCCACCGTGCGGTCAAGCCCGGCTGGCCCTGGCGGGAACGCACAATTTCCCGTGCCACGCACACAATGCTCAGGGCAATGCACGCCTCGACCGGCGGTTGTGGCACATGGACCCACCCCAACGCGGCTGCCGTCAGCGTCAGGCTGTGGGTCGCGGTGAAGGCGGTCATGGTCGCCACGACGCGCCTCCAGCCTGTGACGAGGCACAGCATCGCGAGGATGTACAACAGGTGATCCACGCCACTCAGGATGTGCTCGACGCCGAGGCGCGTGTACGTGCCGGCGACCTGCCTCGTGTTCGGCGCGGCTTCGACGACGAATGACGGCGCGGAGGGCGTGAGCCGCGCCACTTGCGTCGTGCCGTCGAGCCGTTCGAGGCGCACGAGCACGTCCGTCATCGTCGCCGCGAGACCGGCGATGTGGATCGTGCCGCCGGTCAATCCTCCAGCACACGTCACGCGCCAGCGTTCGGTCAAGGCGTGGTTGACGAATGACGATTGGGGCTCGCCGAGCCTGTCGCACTCCGCCGGCAGTTCGACGTCGAGACCCAGCCGCAGGTCCTCGCCGCGTCCCGGCACTTTCCAGAGCACGTCGTACGTGTCCGCCCTGGTCTGATGGAGCTGGAGATAGGCCGGGCGGACTTCGTGCGCCAACGCCCCCAGAGCGTCGAGCACCAGCACCAGCACGACAAGCCAAGGTCTCATGGCGACCTCCGTGTACGTTGTATGTTCTCCGTCGCCTGCGTCGCCTGCGGACGCTCGATGGTCACGGTGTACCGCCGGAGGAGCGTCTGATAGAACGTCTCGCTCGCGTCCAACCGCTGTGCGTGGGCCCACGCGCGGCGCACGGCCTCGCGCACCTCCGCCAGCTCGGGGATACGTCCCGCCGTGTGGTCGCTGACATACACCAGATGCACGCCGTAGCCGGACGGCACCGGCCCCTGCCACTGGCCCGGCGTGAGCGCGGACAAGCCGGCCACGAAGGTGTCGCCAAAGATCGTCCGTACCTCGGTGGCCGACACGTTGTCAAACTGGTGCGCCAGCAGGACGCTATCGCCGAGCTCGGCAAGATCGGCGGTGTTGTCTCGGTGTCGCAGCTCGGCGCGCAAGCGGTCTATGTCACGCGCCAGATGCGCGCCACGTCGGAGCGGGTCGAGATACACCTGCCGAAAGGTGAAGTACGGCTCGACGGCAAACGCCTCGGGATGGGCCTGGAGATAGGCGCGCAAGTCGTCCTCGCTCGGCTCCGCCTGGGCGGCGACGTCCTCGGACACGAACTCCATTTTCTGGCGCAGGCGGCGGCGGATGATGGTGTCGTCGCGGTCCAGCCCCAAGGCCAGCGCTTCGCGATAGAGGACTTCCTCACGCACGTAATCCTGAATCAAGCCCGCCAATTCCTGGGCGGCGGGCGGACGTTGCCAAACGCGGGCAAACGTGGCCGCCAGGTTGTCGACCGTGCCCTGGGTGACGACGATGTGGCCCGGCTTCCCGCCGCGCTCTTCGGACACCAGGCCGTAGATGACGAACATCGCCGCCCCCAGCAGGACGAAGTGTAGTAACGGTTCACGAAGAAATGTCATGGCGCCATCTCCCGCACTATTGGCCCGGCGTATACCAGATCGGCGAGGTGTAGGCGCGCTCGGTGGTGGTCATCGGGACGTCCGGCGGCAGCGTGATGCCGAAATACTTGGCGTCATACGCCGTCCAGCGCGGCGTCGGGATTTCGATGACACGGCCGTAGTAGAACGCCCGCTGCGCTGGATCGAAGTCCGGGTCCTTCCAGACGGCGATGAGCTCGGGGGCGTCGATGGTGTTCGTCCAGGTGGCGTTCGCCACGTCCACCGTGTTGCCGACGGCGGGCAGCTTGCCGTCACCGCCGGGCTGGCGGTCGCCGGACCAGGCGACGTCGTAGATGTTCTCGTGGACCTGGCCCTGGGCATCGAGCCAGCCTTTGACGATCTGATAGCGGTCGAGGTTGGCGCCGATGGGGTCTTTGAGCGCGGCGACGAGGAAGGTCGGCGCTTTGCCCGCGGGCGCGTCCGTGAGGTCGCCGCCCATCGGCACGCCCTTGGTGTAGCCGATGTTCGCCGGCAAACGGTTGTGCGCGTCTGTTTCCGTGAAGTCCCAGCCGCCGAAGAAGCGCACGAGCATGCGCGGGCCGGTGGTGGCGTAGGTCTCGCGCCGCTTCATGGCGTCGAAGAGCGCTTCGCGAGTGTTCTCCGTGGCCCACACCGCGGCGTACCCGGAGGCGGTCTGCTCCCAACCCATGATGACCGCGCCGCTGGACCCCTTGACGAAGGGATGGGTGGCTCGGTCAGGGCCTGGCTCGGCCCCGGAATGCTTGCCGAAGAAATTCTCTTCCTCGACGGCAGCCAGCCCGGTGTGCGCATCGGTGCTGCCGATCAGGCCGAACTTGTAGGGGTTGATGCCGAGCTCCTGCTCCATCTTGAGGCCGTTCTTGAGCGCCGACCGGGCGTACTCGAACGCCAGCATCTCCGGTTTCTTGGCCTCGCTGAGGTCCAGATTACCCTTGTCCCAACGTTCGAAGTTGGCGAACTCATCGTTGGGGGCCAGGAAGGGGTGCGTCTCGCCGTCGCCCTTGATTTGCGTCGCCTCGTAGAGCGGCTCCCAGCGCAGGCGGTGCTCGGCATAGTCGCGGTCAATGCGCCGACCGGTGAACGACTCGATGATCGGGAACATGTGGCCGTTGCTCAGGTTGCCGTTGTGGGCGATGGCGAGCACCTCGCTGCCGGTCTTCTGTTCGGTGTCGCCCATCCACGCCCACAGGTCGCGGGGGTTGTCACTGCCCAGCGGCTTCACAGTGGTGTAGGGCTCGACCAGCCAGGCCTTGGCGCCGTTCTCGCGGAAGATGACGTTGCGGTGCAGGTTGTTGCCGCCGGTGTTGGAGGTCCACTCGAACCCGATGAACGCTGTGAAGCGCCCCGGATCATTGGCCTCGTCGGCCGCCTTGATCGTCTCCCGCCAGGCCGACCGGTAGGGTGCCGTCCCTGGGAGATACGCCAGCTTCTTGGGCCACTTCCCCTGCGAGAACGCCACGATGATCTCGATGGCCGCCTCCGGGCCCTTGCCCGACTGGATCATGTCAGACCACCGGCGGCCCGTCGGGTCGGCCAACACCTCGGGCTTGCCGGCGAAGAGGTCGGGGAAAAAGCCCATGTTGTCCGAGTGGTCGGTCACGACCAAGAAGTCCAGCGGCCGGGAGAGCTTCACCCGCTGGCCGGTGGACGCTGTGACCTCCTCGCCCTTGGCGAAGCGGTAGGCGTCCTTCGGGCCGAGGCGGGCGCCGAACGCGCCCGCGTCCATCGAGAACGAGGTGTGGGTGTGCGTGTCGCCGAAGAAGGGCCGCGTGGGGAAGTGGCGCCCCGCATAGGGGGAATACGGGGGCTTCTGATACGCCCGTTCCGCGGTTTCCTTATCCAGCGTGCCAATGTCCGAGGTCAGGCCCTCCGCGCCAAACGCCGACCCCGTGACAGCCACGAACAGCACGAGGCTGAGCGCAAGCATCGGCAATGTCTTGTGTCTCATTATCCCTGTCCTTTCTGATCGTTGCTGATGCCCAGAATTCTCCCTCACGCGCGATCAACCAGCGGGCCGCCGAGGCGCGAGGAGTGCACTCGAGCCGCGGCGCCGGCTCCCGTCTCTCACGGCCCCTCACGTCCAGCCGGGTGTCAGGGACTAGAAGCGCATCTGCACGCGTAGCCCGGTGAGGAACGCGGTGCTGGCTTGTTTGACCGCCGGTTCGATGACCTGGATGTCCGGCGTCACAAAGAGCCAGTTCGTCACCGCGATGTTGTAGAAGAGCTCCATACCCCACACGCTGCTGTCGAGGAGGAGACCCCGCAGGTCACGGCTGAGGCGGCCGTAGTAAAAACCGATGCCGAAGCGGTCCCGGGCCCGGCCGGGGAGCATGCCCTGGCCGCCAATGCCGACGCTGTAGGACAGCTCGAGCGGGTTCGTGTTGCGGTCGGCAAAGCCGACCCAGCTTGCCGGTGTCGACGTGGAGGAGGTACTCGGCGTGCCCGCCATAGCGGTACAGCACGCTGTCGTTGGCTAGTCCACCGCTATTGACGCCCTGCAGGCTTTGCACCAGATCGACATCGAGGTTAATGCCCTTCGTCGCCAGGGTGTTGCGCAGGCCCCCCCAATCGCCGGTCAGGGCCGGGCGGGACCAGAGATCGCCGCTGTAGTTCTCGATCTGCGGCAGCTGCGCCCAGGCCGCGCCGCCAACCCACGCACTGATCACACCCACATACACCCACAGCTGCTTCATGCTCGCTCCTCCACCACCGCTCCCCTCTCCAGCGTTGCCCGAGGCTCACGATCACCCCGTCGACGGCGTGGCCGACGCTCCTGTGCCCTGATGACGGCTCGCCGGTCACCTCATGGGCCCCTGGCGTGCCGGGACCACGCGCGCGCGCCAGACGACCGGCTCCCCTGAGGTGATCGGCCACCCTTTGACCCCACCGTCCCACGGGGACAGCAGGTCGCTGCGCGTCACCACGGCGCGGCGCCCCGCGCTAGGGCTTCCGGGCGCCCGAGGTATAGGCATA
>JBKPDT010000180.1:0-10888 GCA_046728035.1 Candidatus Methylomirabilota bacterium
CGCCTGGGCCGGTCATGCCGCGGCGGTGGAGCCCGGGGGCGCGGCCGCGCTGACCGCTGATCTGCTGCACCTGGTCGCCGCGGGCGTCTGGCTGGGCGCGCTGGGACCGCTCCACCTGCTCCTCCGCGCCGCCTCGACCCCCGAGGGCGCGGACGCGCGCCCTTATGCCGTCGTCGCCGCGCGCCGCTTCTCCCGGATGGCGCTCATCGCCATGCTCGCCCTCGTCGGCACCGGACTCTGGAACGCCTGGGAGCAGCTGGGCGACCTTCCATCGCTGCTCGGCACTCGCTATGGCTGGCTCCTCCTCGTGAAGATCGCGCTGCTCGCCCCCATCCTCGCTCTGGCGGCGGTGAACCGGAGCCGACTCATCCCGGCCCTGCCCGGCGAGGCGGAGCAGGTGGGGCGCCCGGCCATGGCCCGACTCGCCCGCTTCGTCGGCACCGAGTGGCTGCTCGCCCTCGCCATCCTCGCGGTGGTCGCGGTGCTGGGGTCCACGCCGCCCGGGCGGCACGACGCGCCCTGGTGGCCGCTGTCGTTTCGTCTCTCGTGGGAGGCCAATGCGGCGCTGCCCGGCGTGCGCACGCGCTTCCTGATCGGGAGCCAGATCGCGGTGGCGGGGCTTCTCGGGCTCGCGGTCGCCGCCGTCATCGCGCGCACGCGCATGCTTGCCGCGGCCGCGGGTCTCGTCCTCATCGCCATCGGGCTGGGAGTCGCCCTGCCCCCGCTCGCGGTCGACGCCTATCCGACCACGTATCGGCGTATCACGGTGCCGTATCAGGCCTCGTCCATCGCGCACGGGCTCGCCCTCTATCGGAACCACTGCGCGCTCTGTCATGGGCCGGCCGGATGGGGCGATGGGCCGGCGGGCGCGGGGCTGCCGAAGAAGCCCGCCGACCTCACCGCACCGCACACGGTGCAGCACACCGCCGGGGACATGTACTGGTGGCTCACCCATGGAATCCCCGCGGCGGGGATGCCGGCCTTCGGGACCGTCCTCTCGGAGGATGAGCGCTGGGACCTTGTCAACTTCATCCGAGGGCTCGCGGCGGGCGAGGCGGGCCGGATGCTGAGCGCGGCAGTGGAGCCCAATCGCCCACGGATCGTGGCGCCGGACGCGAGCTTCGCGGTGGGTCCGACACCGGCTCGGAGCCTCAAGGACTTTCGAGGGGTCAAGTCCGTCCTACTGGTTTTCTATAGCCTTCCTGATTCCCTTCCCCGACTCGCTCTCCTGGCCCGCGCGTACGAGACGCTCCTGGCGCTGGGCACCGAGGTCGTGGCGGTACCGCTCGACGCCGGGCCCGCGATCGCCCGGCTCGGGGCCGACCCACCCATCTACTTCCCCGTGGTGACCGAAGGCGCGGAAGACATCGCGCAGGCCTACGGCCTCTTCCGGCGTACCCTCGCGCCGGAGGGAATGAAGCCCGATCCGCCCATGCCCCGCCATGTGGAATTCCTCGTCGACCGCGCCGGCTATCTCCGCGCGCGGTGGATCCCGGGCCATCCCGGCGCCAGCTGGGCCCAGATTCCCGCGCTGGTCGCCGAGCTGCAGGCGCTCAATCGCGAGGCGCCCGCGCCCCCGCCCGCGGAGCACGTCCACTAGGCATGCGGCTCTGGCGGGTCGTCGTGCTCATCAACCTCGCGCTCGGTGTCGGTCTCCTCATGGGGTATCTCGCCTGGGGCCGGCCCCTCACCGACCTGCGCCGGGAGCTGGCCGAGCTGCGGGGACAGGCCGTGCCCGTGGGGGTGGAGCGCGTGTTCCGGGCGCGCGGCGTGGTCCGCGCCCTCGTGCCCGAGATCAACGTGATCGTGCTCTCCCACGAGGATATCCCGGGCTTCATGCCGCCCATGACCATGGGCTTCCGCGCGCAGGACCCGAAGCTCTACGAGGGCGTCGCCGTCGGCGACGTGCTCGCCTTCACCCTGCGCGGCGTCCCCCCGAACGTGGTGATCACCGAGCTCCGGAAAGAGGGAACGCTCTGATTCCTCGCCTCCTCCCCATCCTCGTGGTGGCGGCCGCGCTCGCCGCGCCCGCTCATGCTGGCCACACCCCCAGCGCCTCCTTCCCCACCCTCCGCTCCGACGCGGTCAAGCGGCTTCTCGACGTCAAGGAGCCGGTCGTGCTCGTGGACATGCGGCGGCCGGCGGAGTACCGAGCAGGCCACCTCCCCGGCGCCATCTCGCTGCCGATCACCGAGCTGGAGCGCCGGTACCGCGAGATCCCCAAGGCCGCGCGCGTGGTCCTCTACTGCCAGTGTCCGCTGGAAGAGATGGGGGGCGTCTACACGTTCCTGTGGAACCTGGGTTACAAGAACCACGTCGTGCTCGAGGACGGCTTCGAGGGCTGGTTCAAGAGCCAGTACCCGGTGGTGAAGTAGGCGGTCGCCCGGGCGGGACCTGATATTGACCAGCGTTTGCAACACCCTGAGCGGTCGTGTATAAGAGCCTGAGCCATGGGTCCCCGCGCCCGCCGCCGGTCGTCGATCGTCCTCGCCGCGCGCCTCGTGCTCGCCGCGCTCGCGGTGGGGGGCCTCATCGTCGAGAGTGCCCACCTGCCGCATCTACACGGCGACGAGACCTCGGGGCTCTACAACGAGCAGCACGTGCTCGCGACGTTGCTCGCCACGGTCTCGGGCGCGGCCCTCCCCGAGGCCCCGGCCGCCATCCTCCTCGCCGTCCTCGCCGGGCTCGTCGCGCTCCTCGAAGGCGTCCGGCCCTCCGTCGCCGCCGCGCGCCACGCCGCGTCGCGCGCGCCTCCCCTCCGCTAGCGCCCCTCCGCCGGGAAGCTGAACTCCGCGCGCCGTTCGTCCGACGGCTGCGCGACCACTTCCACTCTTCACGAGGAGGAGTCGTCCATGCGCATTCTGACGTCTGCCGCGTTGGTCCTGGGGCTGGGCTTCGCCCACCTTCCCGCCGAGGCCCAGGAACGGGGGCAGGAGGTCGAGACCCTCCGCAAGGAGCTCGAGAACGTCCGGAAGCAGTTCGAAACCATGAAGGACGGGTACGAGAAAGCCATCAACAAGCTGGCGGATCGTATCAATACTCTCGAGTCACGGCCGGCGACGGCGACGGTGGCGGCGCCCCCCGGGCAGCCGTACGTCGGCAACATCGCCCAGACCCAGCCGGGAAGCGGGCCGCCGTCGCTCGCCGATCTCGCCCGGCCTCGCGAGCCCTTCGCCCTGTACGAGCGTCGGGGAGCCGGCCAGCTCCTCTTCGACATGGGCGTGGCGGGCGACTTCGTCGCCAACCTCACCCAGCGCAATGTGGACAAGGCCAATGGCGGAACCTTCACGGGTCGGGAGAATCGCTTCTTCCCCCGCGAGGTCGAGCTCTCGCTCTTCGGCCAGATCGACCCGTACGCGCGCGGCGAGGTGCGCATCGAGGCGGCCGAGGAGTTCGAGGACGGCGCGCGCGATCTCCATCTGGGGCTGGCGGAGGCGCACCTGACTCTCCTCACCCTGCCATTCAACACCCAGGCCAAGATGGGCCTCATGCGGAACCGGTTCGGACTTCTCAACGAGCTCCACCTCCACGATGGACCGCAGATCGATCGGCCGAACGTGTTGACCCGCTTCTTCGGCGAGGAGGGCCTCGTTGAATCGGGCGGAGAGCTGACCTGGATCGCCCCGCTCCCCTTCTACCTCCAGGTCCTCGGCGGCGTCTTCAACGGCGACAACGACGTCCTCTTCGGCCATGGAAAGATCAGCGAGCCGCTCCTGACCGGTCGCGTACGGACTTTCTTCGACTTCGAGGAGCTGGGAGCGATTCAGCTCGGCGCGTCGGTGGCGAGCGGGAGGGATTCGGACCGGCAGCGAAGCACCGTGGTGGGCGTGGACGGGAAGTACAAGTACCGGCCGGATGGCTGGCAGCACGCTCTCTTCACCGTCGCCGGCGAGTGGCTGTACCTCAATCGCCGCATCACGACTGAAGGGGCCGACGACGACGAAGACGGCATCCTCGATCACGAGCCCGAGAAGCGGACACGAAAGAAGCATGGCTGGTACACGTATGCCGAGGTCCAACCCTGGAAGCGCTGGCTCTTCGGCGTCCGCTACGACTGGACCGAGTTCCCCGACCTCCGCGGCCACGAGTGGGCGGTCCAGCCCTACGTGGCGTTCATGCCCTCCGAGTTCCTCCGGTTCCGCCTCGGCTACAAGCACACCGAGCGCGACAAGCGCGACGGCTTCGGCGACAACGGGGGGAGCGCCCGCATCGTCGACGAGCTCCTGCTGCAGGCCACCTTCATCCTGGGCGCGCATCCCGCGCATCCGTTCTGAGGAGATCGACCCATGCGAGCGCTCACTCGCTCGATTCTGCTCGCCACCTTCGCCGCCGGCCTCGTGGCCGGCGGCGCCGGTGCCGAAGCCGCCGACAAGATCCGCGTCGTCACCACCATCACCGATCTCAAGTCTTTCACCGAGGCGGTGGGGGGCGACCTCGTCGAGGTGGACGCGCTCGCCCGCGGCAACCAGAATCCGCACGACCTCGAAGTACGCCCGAGCCTCATGATCAAGGTACGTCACGCCGACCTCCTCGTCATCAACGGACTGGAGGGTGACCCCTGGGTGGAAGTCGTCATCCAGGGGGCAAACAATCCGAAGGTGGGGCCCGGCGCGCCGGGCCGCGTGGACGCCTCCGAGGGCATCCTCGTCCTCGACGTTCCGAAGACCAGGATGGACCGCTCGATGGGCGACGTCCATCCGATCGGCAACCCACACTACACGCCCGATCCGGGCATGGCGCCCACCGTCACCGCCAATATCCTCAACGGGCTCGTCCGCGTGGCGCCGCAGCACCGCGCCACGTTCGAGCGCAACCGCCAAGCGTTCCTCGGCCGGCTGGAGCAGGCCCAGGCGCGCTGGACGGCGGCCCTGACCCCTGCGAAGGGCGCCAAGGTCGTGGTGGACCATGCCCTGTGGGCCTACTTCCTCAGCCGTTTCGGCCTCGTCCAGGCCGCCGCCATTGAGGAGCGCCCCGGCATTCCCGCCTCGCCCGCCCATGTCGCCAAGGTCATCCAGGTCATCAAGGACGAGCGGATCAAGGTCATCATGACGGTGCCGTGGGGCGATCGGAAGCTCGCCGCCCGCATCGGCGAGGAGTCCGGAGCCAAGGTCGTCGCCATGGCGCCCGCGGTCGGCGCGGTGAAAGGGGCCAACTCCTACATCGACACCGTCGACTACAATGTGAAGATGCTCGCCGAGGCGCTTCGGTAATCCATGATCGCCGACCTTCTTTCCCTGATGTGGGTGCCGTTCCTGATGTGCCTGGTCCTCACGGGGATTCACGCGTACCTCGGCATCCACGTGCTCGCGCGGGAGGTCGTCTTCGTCGACATCGCGCTCGCCCAGATCGCCGCGCTGGGGGCCTCCACCGCATTCATCTTCGGCTGGGACCTCGAGACGTGGGAATCGTACGCATTCGGGCTCGCCTTCACCGTCTTCGGCGCGCTCGTGTTGGCCCTGACGCGGACCCGCGAGCGGCACGTCTCGCAGGAGGCGATCATCGGCGTGGTCTACGCGGTGTCCTCCGCCGCCGCCATCCTCGTCGCCGATCGCACGCCGCATGGCATGGAGCATCTCCGGGGCATGCTGGTGGGGAGCATTCTCAGCGTGAGCGGGCCCGAGGTGCTCAAGGTCGCGGTGCTCTACGCCGCCATCGGCCTTTTCCACTGGCTCTGCCGCCGGCCCTTCTTTCGGATCTCGACGGACCCTGACGCCGCCTTCCGCGAGGGCCTCTCCGTCCGCTGGTGGGACTTCCTCTTCTATGCCTCCTTCGGCATCGTGGTCACCAGCTCGGTGCGCATCGGGGGCGTCCTGCTCGTGTTCTCCTACCTCATCGTGCCCGCGCTCGCCGGCATCATCCTCGGCGGCCGACTCCCCACGCGACTTCTCGTCGGCTGGGGATTCGGAACCGGCGTGAGCGTGATCGCCATGGTGGGCTCGGCCGCGCTGGACCTGCCCACCGGGGCCACCGTCGTCTGCGCCTTCGGGCTCGCCCTGATCGTCCTCGGCGTCTACGCCAAGGCCGTCGGGCGCCATTACGGGATCCTGGGACCGGCCGCGCTCGAGCCCCTCGCGATCGATACCGGCGGCCGGAGGGATCCGTCGTGATCGGGCTCGGCCGGGCCGCCGTGTTGACCGCCCTCGTCCTCGCCGGCTGCGACCCGGCGCCGACGGCGACGCCCCCCGCCGTCGCCCGGCCGCGGGTGATCGCCAGCTTCTTCCCGCTCTACGATTTCTCGCGCCAGGTGGCGGGCGACCGCGCGGAGGTGTCGTCCCTGGTGCCGCCGGGGGTGGAGCCGCACGACTGGGAGCCCTCGCCCCAGGACATCGTGCAGGTGCAACGGGCCACGCTCTTCGTCTACAACGGCGCCGGATTCGAGCAGGCGGCGGACCGGATTCTCAAGGAGGTCGCGGGCCGTGGTCCTCTCGCGGTGGACACCACCGCGGGCCTGGCGCTCCTCGAGGCCAGGCCCGCCCCCGGCCACGCGCACGAGCACGCGAAGGACCCCCATGTCTGGCTGGATCCGGTGCTGGCGCAGAGCCAGGTCGACGCCATCGCCGCCGGCCTTGGCCAGGTCGATCCGCCCGGCAAGCCTGCCTATGAGGACAACGCGCGGCGCTACAAGGCCGCCCTCGCCGCCTTGCACGAGTCCTTCGTGGCCGGCCTCAAGAGCTGCGAGCGGCGCGACGTGGTCACCTCGCACGCCGCGTTCGGCTACCTGACCGCGCGCTACGGCCTCCGCCAGGTTCCGGTCATGGGCCTCGCGCCCGAGTCCGAGCCGAGCCCCGCGGACCTCGCCCGGCTCATCCGCTTCGCGCGCAAGGAGCGGGTCAAGTACATCTTCTTCGAGACTCTCGTGAGCCCGAAGCTCGCCGAGACCATCGCCCGAGAAGTCCGCGCGCAGACCCTCGTCCTCAATCCGGTGGAAGGGCTCACGCGCGAGGAAGCGGCGGCGGGAAAGGACTATCTTGCCCTCATGCGGGCCAATCTCGACAACCTGCGGACGGCGCTGGGCTGTCGCTGAGCCGGTGACGCGACTCGTCCGCGCATGCCTGGTCGGCATCCTCGCCGCGATCGGCGCGCCGGGGGGCGTCGCGGAGGCCCACCCGCACGTCTTCATCGAGTATTCGGTGACGGTGGTGATCGGCGCGGGCGGCGTGGAGGCGGTCCAGTTCGCGTGGACCTTCGACGAGTTCACGAGCAGCATGATCATGCAGCAGTTCGACGCCGACCGAGACGGCGTGCTCTCCGCGGCGGAGATCCGCGACCTCGAGCGCCGTCACTTCGCGGAGACGCGAGCGTCGCAGTATTTCGTCGCCCTTCGCCTGAACGACACGCCCGTGCCCGTGGAGGCGGCGCGGGACTTCACCGCCCGTGCCGCGGGCGGGATCGTCACCTACGCCTTCACGGTGCCGGTGAGGCGGCCCCAGGGCGCCGAGGGCCGCCTCGAGGTGCTCGCCGACGACCCCACGGTGTTCATCGCCTTCGACTTGAGCCCGCGAGCGCCCGTCCAGGCCCGGGCCCCCGCGGGATTCGTCGTGGACTGCCGCGCCGTCAAGGATCCCAAGGGAGCGGTGCTAGACTTCGTGCGATGCACCTACAAGCGCGGCGGCCGCTGATTCGCCGGCGCGGAGTGGCAGCGTCCATGGGCCTGTGCCTGCTCGTGCTGGCCGGGGTCCCCGCCGCCGGCCAGTCCCTCCGCGGGCCGGGCTCGGGTCCCGCCGGCGGGGCCGAGGCGGGAAGCGGGCTGCCCGTGCCGGAGTTCGCCAAGCCGCTGATGAGCCAGATCGCGCGCGCCCAGCGCGAGCTGAACGCGACCCTCTCGCGCGAGATGCGCGCGGTGCGCCAGAGTGGCTCGCCCGGGGCGGCGCTCGCTGTCGCCGGCGTCGCCTTCCTCTACGGCATCCTGCACGCGGCGGGACCGGGCCACGGCAAGCTCGTGGTCTCGTCGTTCTTCCTCGCGCGCGACACGCGCCTTCTCACCGGCGTCCTCGCCGGGCTGCTCTTCTCCCTGCTGCAGGCGGTCTCGTCCATCATCCTGGTCGCGGTGCTGGCCCTCGCGCTCGAATGGGGCGGGTTCGAGATCCTGGGACAGTCCGTTCGCGTCGAGCTCGTGAGCTACGTTCTCATCGTGGGGATCGGGATCTATCTGACGGTGACCGCCCTACGGGGCGACCACGATCATCACGCCACCACGCCGCCGGCGGGGCCGCGTCGACCGCCCTCGTCGCTCTGGAGCGTGGTGACGGCGGCGGGCCTCACACCTTGCGCGAGCGCCATCATCATTCTGCTCTTCGCCTGGGCCAATCGGGTCTTCGCCCTCGGCGTCGGCGCCACCCTGGTCATGGCGCTCGGGATGGCCATCACCGTCTGCGCCATGGGCCTTGCCGCCATCGGCGCCCGGCGGGCGGTGCTCCGCTCCGCGCGGGGGCGGCCCGGACTCTTCCGCTGGGCGCGGCAGGGGCTCTCCGTCACCGGCGGCGCGCTCATTACGGTCTTCGGCTGCCTGCTCTTCGCGAGCGCGTGGACCCGGCTGCCATGACCGGGCGGCCATCGCCGCGCGTCTGCTTCGTCACCTGCGCGACATGGCCGGACGTGTCCGAGAGCGACGACCTCGTCAAGCGGGCCCTCGAGGCCCGCGGCGCCACCGTGACGGGTCGGGCCTGGAACGCCCCCGGCGCCCGCTTTGACGGCTTCGACGCCGTCGTGTTCCGGTCCAACTGGGACTACCACCACGCTCCCGAGGACTTCCTCGCCTGGCTCGCACGCTGGGAGGCGGCCGGGGTCCCCTTCTGGAATCCGCCCGACCTCATCCGCTGGAACCTCTCCAAGCGCTATCTGCGCGATCTGGAGAAAGCCGGAGTCCCCGTGCTGCCCACCGTGATCCTCGAGGAGGGCGAGACGGAATTGCTGCCCTCGGTGATGGCCGAGCGGGGCTGGCGCGTCGCCGTGGTCAAGCCGCTGCTGTCGGCCTCCGCGCACGACACCACCCTCGTGCCCGCCGAGGAAGCGGGGGCGGTCGCGCGGGCCATCGCCGACGGCCGCATCCGCCGGCCGGTGATGGTCCAGCCCTTCGTGGAGGAGATCCGGAGCGCGGGCGAATGGTCTCTCGTCTTCATCGACGGCTCGCTGACGCACGCCGCCCTCAAGCACCCCAGCGAGGGCGACTTCCGCGTGCAGCCGCGCTTCGGCGGCCGCGCGGCGGCGGCGAGGCCCCATGCCGCCGTCGTCGCGGTGGGTCGCCGCGCGCTAGACGCTCTGCCCCTCGCGCCCCTCTACGCGCGGGTAGACGGCGTGCAGACCGACGCCGGCTTCACCATCATGGAAGTGGAGCTTCACGAGCCGGGTCTCTTCTTCCCGCTCGCGCCGGAGGCGGCGGACGGCTTCGCCGATGCGATTCTGCGCCGGACGCGCCGGCCATGACGTCCCCGTGCCGGCTCGCGGCCGCCCTCCTCGCCATCGCCCTGTCGGGCTGCGCCGGCCTCGAGGCCGGACCCGCAAAGGGGCTGGCCGGCCAGTGGGAAGGTCGCGCGTCCGGAATCGGCGGCAACGTCCCCGTCCGTCTCGTCGTGAAGGAGGATGGCACCTATCTGGGCGCCCTCCGCGTGGACGGCGAGGAGCGCGGCATCCAGGGCGTCATCACCGAGCTACCGTCGGGTCGGCTCCGCTTCGACGGAAACAGCGGCAGCGGGACCGTCACACGCCGAGAGCGCGGGCGGGAGCGCGTGCTGCGCTTCCAGCGCGACGACGGATACCCTCTCTTCGAGGTCGGAGCGCGTCCCGAGTCCCCCGAGCCCAAGAAGGAGTGAGAGCAGCGGAGGGGCCGCGGAGTTGACACAGCCGTCGGGCGCCGAATACACTGCAATCGGTTTTCAATATGCCTCTCGCCCCTGACCCCCGCCGCGCCATCCCCAGCGCGCTCGCCCGGAAGGGCTTCCGCCTCACCGGCCCCCGGCGCGCCGTGCTCGATGTGCTCGTCGCCCAGGCGGCCCCGCTCTCGGCAGCCGAGATCCATGGGCGCGTCCGGACCCGCAGCGTCAACCTCGTCTCCGTCTACCGCACGGTGCATCTCCTGGCGAAGCTCGGCCTGCTGCGCACCGCCGACACCTCACGACGTATCCGGCGCTTCGAGCTCGCGGAGGAATTCACCGGACACCACCATCACCTCATCTGCCGCGGGTGCGGCCGCATCGAGGACGTGGACGGCTGCCTGCTCGGCGATCGTGCGCTCGAGGCGCTGCACCGGAGCGTGCGGCGTGCCCAGCGCTTCCGGATTACCGACCACGACCTCAAGCTCTTCGGGCTCTGCCACCGCTGTGACGGGCGAGGCTCGGCATGAGCGCGAGCCAGCCCGCGCGCTGGCGGGCCGTCGCCCTCGGCTCGCTCGTCCTGTTCCTCCTGCTGAGCGTGGTCGCGACCCAGGGCCCGCTGCCCGGTGATTCGGCCGCGCGGGCGACGGTCAAGGCCTGGCTGACGCCGGGAACGGTGGCCTTCGCGCACGTGGTGAACCTGGGCGGAACCTGGATGGTGCTCCTGCCCGCCACCGGCCTGCTCTTCGCGCTGTCGCGTCACGGGCGGCGGCGCTGGTGGCTCTGGTGCCTCGCGCTCGGCACGGCTCCCCTCGTCGAGAACGCGTTGAAGGGGCTGGTGGGGCGCGCGCGGCCGGAGGGGACCGCCTACGGCTTCCCGAGCGGGCACGCCACCGCCGCCGCCGCCTTCGTCGTCGTGGCGCTCTATCTGTCGACGCGCGCGCGCATGGGCGCGGGGGCCCGCGCGGGCCTCGCCGCCCTTGTCGTCCTCGGGCTCGGCGTCGGCGTGGGCGCCGCGCGCCTCGCGCTGGATGCCCACTGGGCCTCCGACTGTCTCTTATACACATCTGACGCTGCCG